>JAEYAU010000066.1 GCA_023404705.1 Pseudomonadota bacterium | reverse complement strand
GTCTTGGCCGCGGCGCTGCCCGGCGCTGGCGCCTTCGGCTGCGCAGGCGCCCCTGCCGCGCCGGGCTGCGTCGGCTGGTCCCTCGTCCACGGCACGGGGCAGTCGACCACCGGCCCGCCGTTGGAGTGGAACTCGCAGTGAATCTTGCCGGCGGCGTCCCTGACTTCGACCACCTCGTGCTTGCCGACTTCCGCGTACCGCTCGCCCGTGCCCTTCTGCTTGGTGAGCTGCGGATTCTGCTCGACGTGCCGGACCGCTTCGTTCCCGGCCGCAGCTTCGGTCTTCGCCAGATCGTCCTCGATCGCCTTGAGGCTGGCGTCGATCTCGTGGACCGCCTGCTGTTGCGCTGGCGTCAGCTCAGCCGCCGCCTTGGCGTCGCGCCATCGCGCCACGGCCGGCTGCAGCTTGGACTTCAGATAGTGCGCGGCATCGAACCCCATGCGTCCCCAGCCATAGTAGTTCGCGACGCGGTTGGCCTGATCGAGGGCGCCGAGCAGATAAGGACCGGCATTCGGGAATTTCTCCAGGATCCACTCGCGGTTCTCGTCCACCACGAACGAGACCAGCGGCAAAATCATCGACACGCGATCGGCCCACAGCACGCCGCGCGAGAGAGCCAGACGCGCGGCCGAAAGCTCGCCGAGCTCGACGCGGGCCGCGACCGAGCTCACGCCGCGGCTCGAGAATGCCGCGAGCCCGCCATAGCCGAGGAAGAATCCGGTCTCGAACGCCTTGATGCCGATCGCGGCCGAGTTGCGCCTGGCCTGATTGGAGTAGTCGATCAGCTCGATCGCGCGCATTTGCAGAAGCTTCTTGTCCTGATCGTAGAACTTCACGAAGACGGACTCGTCGGGATTGAGCTCGATGCCGCCGTTCATGATCGCCTTGGGAAGCTTCTCGCGATCCTCCTTGAACATGTCTTCGGCTTCGAAGTGCAGGAAGTCGTCGTAAAGGACTTTGACCTTGCCGTTGGGCTGCACGCTAGCCTTGAAGATCGCATAGGCCGTCCGCGTGAATTTCTGATTGCGCAGCGGCAGAACGAGGTGCCTTTCCTCCTCCATGCTCGCGAGATCGGGCTCCCACTTCGCCTGCATCTTGGCCGCCAGGATTCGCTCGGCCTGGTACCGCTCGAACTCCGTGACGTCGCCGGTGATCATCGCCTCGTAGAGAAGGTCGAGCAGGTGGCGCCCCCGGGTGCTCGTTGCGATCTCCTCGAGCCTCGCGGGCGTCTGCAGCTCGACGAAGTATGCCGCGATGTCATCCTCGAACTCGGCCGACTGGTCCTGGAATGCAGTGATGACCGCGTCGTAGCGCTTCCGCGCGGCGTCGAAGCTGAGCTGGCGCGCGAATTGGCGCATCGCCGTCTCGGTCAGGCGGCCCTGAAATGGCCTCGGAACGACGAGATCGACAGCCGATGTCTCGGTGTCGGTCCGCAGATCCGCAATGTGCTCGATGGTGTTGATGAATTTCACGGTGCCCATGTGACGGGCCTTTGCCATCACGATCCGTTCGGACTGCAGCGCCTCGAAGGCCGAGACGTCGCCCGTGATCATGGCCTCGTAGAGGACGTCCAGCAGCTGGCGGCCGCGGTCGTCCTCGGCGATCTCCTGCAGCCGCTCTTCGGGCAGGCTCTCGACGATCTCCGCCGCCACATTGTCCTCAATGTCGGAGTCGATGTTCGCAAACGCGCTGATCACGTAAAGATAGAGATCGTTCGCCACATAGACTTTCAGGTCTCTGGCGAGCTGGCTCGCCCGCTGATCGTCCGAGAAGGCCGGTTCCCGCTTGTGACGCAGCGCGGACAGCCGCTTGGCTTCCTTCATGTAGTCCGCGGTCGAGAGCGCCGCGCGCTTCGCGACCAGGATCTTTTCCGCCTGCTGGCTCTCGAAGAACGAAACGTTGCCCGTGACCATCGCCTCGGTCAGGACATCGAGCACCTTCAGGCCCTCGGCATCCTCGGCGAAGCTTTCGAGCGTCTGCGGTTCCAGCAGCTTGACCAGGGCCGCCGCGAGATTGTCCTCGAAGTCCGACGAGACGCGGCGGAAGATTCCCAGGAGATAGGCGTAAGGCTTGGGATTGTTCTTGATGTAAGTGGCGAGGTCGCGCGCCGCGTCGTTGGCGAGATCGTCCACGGCGTCGCGCTGCACGGCCTTTCCGGGCGCCGCTGCCTTGGCGCCGGACTGCTGCACCACATGCGTCAGCTCGTGTGCCAGCAGCCGCTTGCCGGCGGAGGTTCGCGGCGCGTAGTGCCCGTGATCGAACACGATATCACCGCCGACCGTGTAAGCGCGCGCGCTCATGGCGCGTGCGGAGGCCATCGCGCTCGCGTCCGTATGCACGCGCACGCCGCTGAAATCGTGGCCGAGCCGCCGCTCCATGTCGTTGCGCACGTCCGCGTCGAGCGCGGCGCCCGAGCCGGCGAGGGCCTCACGCACGCTCTGCGACGCCGCCTCGCTCTGGCCGACGCCCCCAGCGGGCAGGTGCGAGATCCGCGGCGCGCCCGCCGCCCGGAACGACGGCGCCGCCATCGCGCGGTCCGCGACACGGTCCGCCTCCTGCTCGTAGGCGTCGCCCGGCTCGTTCACGGTGAGCTTTGTCTGCAGGCTGAGACCTTCCTCTTCGGCGCAGGTCGAGCAGCCGCCGCTCGATCCGCCGCACGCGCATTGCCGCTGGATCGCGAAATTCCCGGCCGCCCGCTGCACGGCCGTCATCCCGGACTCCTGCGCCGCCGCGTTCTGCTGTGACGGGACGCGCGCGGCCGGAGCAGGGATCCGGTCGGAACCTCGCGGCGGTTTCCTGGCGCGTCTCATGCGTCCTCGCCCCTAGAGGCTGTCGGCGATCAGCGTGTGGTGCTGCTTGAACTCCGCGGGCGACGGCGCGCGCCCCTGTTTCGTGAGCTCGCGCGCGAGCGCGACGATGATCGCCTTCATGCCGACGCAACGCTCCGCGCTCTGCGCCGCGAAGAAGGCTGCATCGAGCGTGACGTTGCGGATCTCGCCCCCGCTGAGCGGGAACTGCGCCGCGAGGAACGCGACGTCGACATCCCCCGCCATCGGAATGTCGTTCGCCAGCATCAGCCGCCACAACCGCTCACGCGCGTCCCGGTCGGGCAGCGGGAAATCGACCACGAAGTTCAGCCGCCGCGAGAACGCCGTATCCATGTTGCGGCTGAGATTGCTGGCGAGGAACACGACGCCCGCATATTCCTCGATGCGCTGGAGCAGGAACGCGGTCTCGATATTGCTGTAGCGGTCGTGCGCATCCTTCACCTCCGAGCGCTTGCCGAACAGGGCATCGGCCTCGTCGAAGAACAGGATGGCGTTGGAATGCGCCGCAGCATGGAAGATCTTGTCCAGATTCTTCTCGGTCTCGCCGATGTACTTGCTCACGGTCTGCGAGATGTCGACGCGGAAGATGTCGAGCCCGAGCTCGCGCGCGATGGTCGCGGCCGCCATGGTCTTGCCGGTGCCCGACGGGCCCGAGAACAGCACGCGCAGGCCGAAGCCGCCGGCGCGCCGCGCCAGCCCCCAGTCGCCGAACACGAGCTGGCGATCGCGGATCGCGTGCACGATGTCGCGCAGCCGGCGGATGGTCGAGGGCGGCAGCACCAGGTCCGGCCACGTGAAGGGCTGCGGCATCCGCTGCGCCATGCGAGCGATCGACTGGTCCGAGGCCGCGCGCGCCGCCGCCGCGAGCTCGGCCGCGGACACTTCCACGGGCTCGGCGTCGTCGCGATGATCTGCGAGCGCCTGCGCGGCCCGGTCGATCTGCTCGGTGAGCAGGCCGAAGCCGTCGGCGACGCTCTCGATCGCCTCGGGACCGACGACGAGCTGCCGTGCTTCGAGCGCATTGGCCCAGGTCACGGCGCGGCTGACGCGGTCGAGGTCGGAAATTCCGACCGAGATCACATGCGCGCCGCGCAGCGCCTCGGCGAGCAGCGCCGGCGTCTCGCAGTCGATGAAGACGGGACGGCGCGCCTGCCGCACGAGGCGCAGGATCGTGCGCGCATCGGCGGTGAGCCGGCCCTCGCTGTCGCTGAGCTGCTCCAGACCGGTCAGCAGCAGCCCGGCGTCGGTCAAGCGCTGGCGCAGCAGCGCATCGCGCAGGATTGCGGCATTCTCCTCGGTGTGCCGAGGCAAGGCGGCGGCATCGATCGCGAGCAGGTCGAGCGCGAGCATGCCGCAGAGTGCTGCCGCCGCGGCCTCGCGCCGCGTCGCGTCGCGCCCGTGCAGCAGCC
>JAEYAU010000247.1 GCA_023404705.1 Pseudomonadota bacterium | reverse complement strand
GGTCAGCATAGGGTCGCGCGCGGGTATCGCGGCGACGACCGGCGCGAACGCCTCGGGGACCGGAACGGGTTGGCGCGCGAGCCCGAGCAGCATGGCGTGCCGCACGCGCGCAAGCTCCCGGGATGACAGCGCGGCCGTCATGGGCTCTCGTACCACGTGCCGATCGGCGTCTCGGCGGCGAGCAGCGTCGCGTATCGGCCGTCCCAGGTGAACAGCGCCGAGACCGGCTCGAGCCCGAGCATCGGCGTCAGCGCTTCGGTCTGCGTGCGCTCGAGCGGAACCACAAAGCCACCCGGATCCGCGAGCGCAAGCTGGTTGTCGCTCAGCCGTTCGACACGAATGCCGCCGGCGCCGAGAGGCCAGGATTCGAGCCATGGCTGACGGGCCAGCGCGCCGCGATAGCGCGCGAGCGCTGCGTTCAATCCCGCGGGAAAGCTCGGCCAAGTCACGGCACCGGTCGTCGGCGCGCGCGACGCGAGCAGGCCGCGCAGGGGTGCGGCCGAGGGATAGAACACGATCTCGGCGCTGAGTGTCTCGCCGGGCACGAAAGGCGGAGCCGAAGGTCCGCCCGTCACGGGGACGAAATCGATCAGCAGAGCGACCGCCGGTGTCCCCTCGTCCGGCGTCGTGCGCAGCAGCCAGGTCTCGAGCCGGCGCAGGCGGTCGGGTTGCACGATGCTGCGCGTCGCCGCGACGATCCAATCGGCGGAGACGCGGAAGGCGCTCGGGTCCTCCAGCAGCTCCTCGCGCGTGGTGATCCAGCTTGCGGCACGGCGCACGTCGGCCTTGAGCGCGGGCGGTAGCTGCTCCTGGCTGCGGTAGGCCGCCGAGATCAGCGCCAGCGAGGCGAGCCGCTCCAGCACGACCTCACCGCGCATCTGCTCGGGCAGACGATGCACATCGGCGACGAGCGCCTCTACGCGGCCCGCGAGGGCCTGGGCCTTGGCGTCGACCAGACGGGTGATGAGCGCCCGCGCGCCCTTGCCGGCCTGCTGCGCGAAGCCCGCGAGCCCGCTTTGCAGCTGATCGAGGATCCAGCGGTCGAGCTCGTCGAGGCCCGCGAGCACCGCCGCCTCGCGCTGCTCGCGCGCCCGCTGGCGTTGCGCGGCGGCACGCGCCTCTGCCTTCGGATCGCTCTCCTTCGGCTCCTCGGCTTCCGCGACCGCGGCCGCCATGGAGGCGCCAGCGGTCACGCTCTCGGACCTGGCCGAACCCGCGCCTTTGGGACGGCGCCGCGAGAGCCAATCCTCGACCCAGGGCGGCGGCGGCGCCTGCGCAAAGCGCTGCGGCGTCTCACAGGCGAGCCACATCACGGCCAGCGCGTGCTTGCAGGGAAACTTGCGGCTCGGACAGGTGCACTTGTAGCCGAGGTCATCGAGCGAGGTGACGACGCGATAGGGCGTCGCGCCCGACCCCTGGCACTCGCCCCAGGCGAGCGCGCCCTCGCGCGCGAGCACCGGCCAGCTCGCCGGCTTCATGAGCTTCAGCGCCGCGGCAAGCGACGACTGGTCGGGCGCCAGCTGCTCGATCTTCTCCTTGGTGAGGCTCACGTGCTCCACCCGATCAGCACACGGTCCGGCGAAATCCAGGGGCTCGGCCGAGGAAGCCTGCACTACGCAGGAATCAGTCGAGTATTGCCGTGGCGCAAGCTGACCGCAATCGTTCGCGCGGCGGATCGAGGTTTCGCGGGCCTACTCCGCCGCCACGCGCTGTCCGCCGGGCGGACCGCCCTTCACGAGCTCGGCGATCTCTGCTTCCTCCAGCGTCTCCTTCTCGAGCAGCCGGCGCGCCGTGCGCTCGAGGATGTCGCGCCGCTCCTTCAGCAGCGCGAGCGTGCGCTCGAAGGTGCGCGTGATGATCGCCTTCACCTCCTCGTCGACGGCGGCGGCCGTCTCGTCGGCATAGTCGCGGTCGCGCGACGGCATCGGCAGATCCGGACCCTGCAGGTAGCTGCGCGGATCGCGGTCATAGGCGACATTGCCGAGTCTCTCGGACATGCCGTAGCGCGTCACCATGCTGCGCGCGATGTCGGTGACGCGGCGCAGATCGTCGGCGGCGCCGGTGGAGAGATGATTGAACACGATCAGCTCGGCGGCGCGGCCGCCGAGCAGCACCGCCATCTTGTTCTCGAGTTCCTCGCGCGTCATCAGGAAGCGGTCCTCGGTCGGCCGCTGGATCGTGTAGCCGAGCGCGCCGATGCCGCGCGGGATGATCGAGACCTTGTGCACCGGATCGATGCCGGGCAGCGCCAGCGCGACCAGGGCGTGGCCCATCTCGTGAAAGGCGACGATCTCGCGCTCGCGCGGATTAAGCAGACGGTTCTTCTTCTCGAGCCCCGCGACGATGCGCAAGACGCCATTGTTGAAGTCGGTCATCGACACCGCGTCGGCGCCGCGTCTCGTGGCGAGCAGCGCCGCCTCGTTGACGAGGTTGGCAAGGTCGGCGCCCGTGAAGCCGGGCGTCAGCGCCGCCACCTTCTCGGCGTCGACGTCGGGCGCGAGCTTCACCTTCTTCATGTGGACCTGCAGGATCGCCATGCGGCCTTTCTTGTCGGGCCGGTCCACAAGCACCTGGCGGTCGAAGCGGCCGGCGCGCAGCAGCGCCGCGTCGAGGATCTCGGGGCGATTGGTGGCCGCGAGGATGACGAGACCCGTGCGCGAGTCGAAGCCGTCCATCTCGACCAGGAGCTGGTTGAGCGTCTGCTCTTTCTCGTCGTGGCCGCCCGCGTAGGGGCCCATGCCGCGGGCCCGGCCGAGCGCGTCCAGCTCGTCGATGAAAATGATCGCGGGCGCCTTCTGCCGCGCCTGCTCGAACAGGTCGCGCACGCGCGCGGCGCCGACGCCGACGAACATCTCGACGAACTCGGAGCCCGAGATCGAGAAGAACGGCACCTTCGCCTCGCCGGCCACCGCCTTGGCGAGCAGCGTCTTGCCGGTGCCGGGCGGGCCGACCAACAGCACGCCCTTCGGCATGCGGCCGCCGAGCCGGCCATAGCCTTCCGGATCCTTCAGGAAGTCGACGATCTCGCGCAGCTCATCCTTGGCCTCGTCGACGCCGGCGACGTCGCCGAAGGTCACGCCGGTATCGGCCTCGACATAGATCTTGGCCTTGCTCTTGCCGATCGACATCAGCCCGCCACCGAGGCCGCCGCCTTGTGCGAGCCGCCGGCCGAGATACCACCAGATGCCGACGAACAGCAGCACCGGCATCACCCACGAGAGCAGATCCCGCAGGAAGGTGTTCTCGATCTGCCCGGTGACGCGCACGCCGTGCTTCTCGAGTTCGCTCGCGAAGTCCTGATCGACGCGCGTGGTGACGAACTGGGTCTGCCCCTCGGGCAGCGCCTCTTTCAGCTTGCCCTGGATGAAGCGATCCGAGACGCCGACGGCCTCGACCTTGTTGTCTCGGACCAGTTGCTGGAACTGGCTGTAGGGAATGGTCGCGACCCGGTTCTGATAGGCGATCACGGCCTGGATCAGCAGGATGCCGAGGAAGGCCGCGACCGCGTAACCGATATTGAAGCGCGTCTGCTTGTTCATGGGCCCTCGCCGGTGATCCGAACGGATCACGCTTAAATGGGGCTGGGCCGGCAAAGTTCCATGGGAAATGCGGTGGGTGTGAGGCGACGGGTGGTCGCGGGGGGCGCTTCGTGGGGTGTGCGCCGCGGCCGCTGACTTCCGCCAGCACGCGGTCCCTATGCCGCCGTGCGCACGCGGCTGGCGCGGCCGCACACCTCGGCGTGTGTGACCGCGTGCGCTCGGCGCGAACTCGGGCTGAATGCCATTCGGCACGCCTTGGCGCGCCGAGCACACCCTACGCCGCGACGTTGCCCAGGAAGTCGTCCACTGAGCGGCGCAGCGCGTCGGCATTGGTGCCGAAATAGTCGGCGGCTTCGAGCACGTCCTTGGCGGCCTGATCGGTCTCCGCAATCGCCGTGCTGGTGCCGTCGACGTTGCTCGCGACCTCCTGTGTCGCGAGCGCGGCGCGCTGGATGCTCTGCGCGATCTCGGAAGTCGCGGCCCCTTGCTGATGGATCGCGGCCGAGAGCGCGCCGGTGAGCTCGCGAATTTCGCCCATCACGTCGGCGATCGAGCCGATCTTCTCGACCGCATTACCGGTCGAGGACTGCACGGCCGTGATCTGCGCGCTGATCTCCTCGGTCGCCTTGGCGGTCTGCGTCGCGAGCGCCTTCACCTCGGAGGCGACCACCGCGAAGCCCTTGCCGGCTTCGCCGGCGCGCGCCGCCTCGATGGTCGCGTTGAGCGCCAGCAGGTTGGTCTGCTCGGCGATGGCGCGGATCAGGTTGACGACGTCGTCGATGCGTTTCGCGGCCTCGGCCAAGCCCACCACGGTGTCGTTCGCGGACTGCGCGGCGCCAGTCGCCTGACCGACCACTTTGCTGGCGCGCTCGAGCTGCTGCGTGATGCTGTGGATCGAGGCGCCGAGCTCCTCGGCGGCGGCCGCCACCGTGCCGACATTGTTGGAGGTCGCCTTGGCGGCGCCGGCCGCGTCGGTCGCCTTGCCGCTGGCCTCGCGCGTGATCGCGCTCAGCGTGCCCGCCGTCACGTTCATGCGCTCCGTCATGGTGCGCAGCATGGCCTCGACGCCATCGCGGAAGCTCGCGATCTGCCGCTCCATCTGCTGGCGGCGTGCGACCTGCTCCTCGGCCTCGCGCGCCTTGCCTTCGGCGACCGCGTGCTGAGCCGCGGTCTGGTTGCGCAGCGCGTTCTGCATCTGCCCGAGCGAGGCAAGCAGGCGGCCGAACTCGTCGCGGCGTGCGGCCTCGATCTCGTGCGCGAGATCGCCGGCGGCGACCCGCTCCGAGATCGCGATGGCGCGGCGCAGCGGCTGCGTGAACGACCAGGCGATGCCGACCGAGAGCAGCAGGCCGATCATGATCGTCGCCGCGGTGAGCACCGTGAGATTGCGCTGCGACGCCGCGACCTGCGCTTCCGCGGCCTGCCGGAATTCGAAGCCGTAGGCGCTCGCGTCCTCGACCACCTGATCGATGGCGGCCGTGACCGTGTCGGCCCGCGCGAGCAGGTTGCTGGTGAGCGGCAGCTCGAGCAGGCCGCCGGCCGGCGGCTTGAGGATCTTGCTGCCAGTCTCGTACCAGTCCTGCGCCAGCGCCTGCGCCTTCTTCACGGTGTCGGCCGCCTGCGAGCCCGACATGCGCTCGGCCGCCACCTTGAGCTCCTCGCGCACCTCCTTCATCGCGGCGTCGAGCACCGCGATGTTGGACTTGGGCGCGCCGTCGCGCAGCGTCAGGCCGCGCTCCATGGCGGCGCGCGCCTCGTTGAACTTGGCCTGCGCGGAACGCGCGTGGCTCGCCGCCATGAAGGACTGATCGTAGAGACGCACGACCAGGTCGCCGGCTTCAGAGATCGCCCGGATCCCATAGCCTGCCGCACCCGCGGCGAGCAGCAACACGACGCTGAAGCTGATGATCAGCTTGGAGCGGATGGACATGGGAGGACCTTCGGATCAGAGAGGGGTTTAGTCGGAAACCTTGACCGTCATCTTCATGCGCGGATGGATCGCGCAGATCACCGTGATGTCGCCGGACTTGTCGAAGGTCACGGGCGTCGAGATGCCCGGCGCTTGCGAGCCGAGATTGAAGGCGTTGCCCGACGTGTTCGACATGATGTTGTGGCTCACGGTGTCGTCGTTCACGAACACGACCGTCTCACCCTTCTTGATGGCGACCTCGCTCTCCGAGAACACCTTGCCTTTTTGCGTGATGGAACGCTCGGTGCCGGCCGCGACTGCCGCGGTGGCGATCCCCGCCGCGAAAGCGATGACGAGGGTACGGGTGAGAGTCATGGCAGTCTCCGTTTCTTCTCGAGGGGAGCGGCTCAGCGCGGGAGCACCGGAACCGTGGTGGGATCGATGTCGCTGGTCAGCGTCTTCATGAAGGCGACCAGATCGGCCTTCTCCTGCGCCGAGAGCGCGAGCGGCTTGATCAGGTCGGAGCGGCTCGGACGGCTGACGCCGGCGTGATCGTAGTGCTCGACCACGGCCTCGAGCGTCGCCATCGCGCCGTCATGCATGTAGGGGCCGCGGCGCGCGATCTCACGCAGGCCCGGCGTCTTGAAGGCGTACTGCATCTTGATCACCTGCGGCATCTGCTTGCCGCGGCCGATGTCGCCGTCCTTCAGGCCGATATCGTGGAAGCTGTCGTCGGTGAAATTCCAGCCGCTGTGGCAGGACGCGCACTGGGCCTTGCCGTTGAACAGCACGAAGCCGCGCTTCGCTTCCTCGGAGATCGCCTTCTCGTTGCCCTGGATCCACTGATCGAATGGCGCAAGGCCGGAGACGACCGTGCGCTCGTAGGTCGCGATCGCCATCGCGATCGTCGCCGGCTTCATGCCTTCCTTCGGAAAGGCGGCATCGAACCACGGCTTGTATTCCGGAATGGTGTTGAGGCGCGCCATCAGCCGGTCGAGAGGCATGTTCATCTCGACGTCGGCCTGGATCGGGCCGAGCGCCTGCTCCTCGAGCGAGCCGGCGCGGCCATCCCACATGAAGATCTGGCCGAAGGCAGCATTGACGATGGTCGGCGAGCGGCGGCCGAGCTCCTTCATGCCGTGGCCGACGCCTTTCGGCAGGCCGTCACCCCAGGCATAGCCCGGACTGTGGCAAGAGGCGCAGGAGAGGACGTTGGCGGCGGAGAGGCGCGTGTCGAAGTAGAGCTTCTTGCCCAGCGCGGCCTTCTCGGTCGTGTAGGGATTCTCTTTCGGGAATGGGATCGCGTCGGGCCGGCGATACTGCGCCTTGAGCTGCTCGACCGACGACTCCGGCGGCTTGCTGCGCTCGACCTTGCGCGGCGTGCCGACCAGAGCGGCCGCACGCCCCTCCGTTGCCGCAGGTGGCGCGAGCTGGGAGGACAATACGACCGCGCTTCCGAGTAAGAAGATTCCCGTAGAAAGGTAACGCATAACCGCAGAATCCCCCATAAGCTCACTTTATCGACAATGCATCGGGGCGCATTACCGCTGCGTTAATGTGCAATTACATTGGCATACGTTTTTCTGCTTGCCGAATACATTTGGCCTGCTGAAAGTTCGTGTAGTTGCGGGACTCCCGCATGCAATCAAAGACACTGTGCACGGTGCGCATAGTATGGCGGCCGCGCTGCCGTTCGCGTTGGCGCCGCGATGCATGTTTTAAGGCCGTGCAGTTGTTTGAGC
>JAEYAU010000134.1 GCA_023404705.1 Pseudomonadota bacterium | reverse complement strand
GCGCAAGGCCCACCGCGAAGAACGCGGCGACCGCCCAGGGCAGGGCTGTGCGCGCCGTGATGGTCTCGCCGCGCGCGAACATGGCGGCGAGGAGCATCCAGGCATAGCCGGTCGCGACCGCGACGGTCGCAACCAATGTGAATGCGAAGCGGCCGGGCTCGAACGGCGATGCAGCGGACGCAGCCTGCGCGCTGCCGGCATGCGCGAGGTGCACCAGCGCGCCGTGCGCCGCCGCCGCGGTCTCGAACGTCTCGGCCTGCAGAATGAGGGGGATGGTGGTGACGGACTGCACGCCCGCGATCACGGCGCCCCCCAGGATGCCGCCGGCGAGACCCGCCGCCAGGATGCGCGTCAGCATGCTCAGTGGCACGGGAAGGACATGGCGTGGCGCATGTCGTGCGCCGCATTGTGCAGCAGCTCGGGCTGGGCGAAGCCCGCGAGGAAGACGAACGCGACGCCCATGAAGAAAACTGCGGCCGCGATAGGCCAGCGCGCGGACGATGTCGTGGGTGCGGCGTGGGTAGTGGCTGTGCTCACGTCTCATTCCTCCGTCACGGCGGCATTCTAGCAGCCGCGATGCGCGCCGCCAGTGCCTGCGAACGGGACAGAGCGGTCACTCCTCCTGGTCCAGCTCGATGACGACTCCTTCGTCGAACGTATCGCGGCCCTGGTCAGCGTGCCCGCCGGTTCGGACAAGGTCGTCGCGCCGGTTCCTGGGCTCAGAGACAGGACGGCGGAAGCTGGGCGCCGGATGCGAGACGGATCACCAGGCCCTCGTGCGCGCGCAGCGCGATGTCGTCCTTCAACGGCTCCCCGTCGCGGTCCGCGAAGGCGGAGACGAGGACCTGCCCCTGCAGTGGCGCCGGGAAGCGCACCGCGGTCGGCTCGGCGCCGAGATTGAGGGCGACCAGCACGCGCTCATCGCGGTGCTCACGCGCATACAGAATGAGATCACCGCTGGCGACGATCGGACGATAGCAGCCATGGGTCAGCGATGGATGTGCGCGGCGCGCCGCGATCAGGCGGCGGTGCAGCTCATAGATGGAGGTGCCGTCGTTGCGGGCGTTCTCGACATTCTGGCTGCGATAGTCGTCGGCGAGCGGCAGCCAGGGCTCCACGCCGGAGAAGCCGGCATGCGGGCTCGCGTCCCACTGCATGGGCGTGCGCTCGCCGTCGCGGCCGAGCCCGAGGCCCGGGATGTTCTTCTCGACCGGGTCGTGCACGCGCCCGGGTGGGATCGGCACCTGCACCATGCCGATCTCGTCACCATAGTAGATCGTCGGCGTGCCGCGCAGGGTGAGCAGCATCATGGCGGCGATGCGCGCCTGCTCGCGGCCGACGCGGCTCGCGATGCGCGGACGATCGTGATTGCCGAGCACCCAGTTGGGCCAGCCGCCGGTCGGCAGCAGGCCCTCGTAGTCGTCGACCAGCTTGGCGATGGTGCGCGCGTGCCAGTCTGTGAGCAGCAGGCTGAAATTGAAGGGCAGATGGCAGCCGCGCAGATCGCGGCCGTAATAGGCGACGAGCTTCTCGAATGGCAGATAGATCTCGCCGATCAGCACGCGCTGGTCGAACTCGTCGATCACGCCGCGCAGACCCTCGATCACGTCGTGCACCTCGGGCAGGTCCGTGGTGTAGAGCGGCACGACGCGGTGCTGCGGCGGCAAGCCGTCGCGATAATCGGGGTTGAGCGGGTTGTCGCGGAACTCGGGGTCCTTCATGAGATGCCAGATCACGTCGACGCGGAAGCCGTCGACGCCGCGCGCGAGCCAGAAACGCATCACGTCGTGGATGGCCGCAACCACTTGCGGATTGCGCCAGTTGAGATCCGGCTGCGCGGCGAGGAAGGCGTGGTAGTAATACTGGCCGGTCGCCGAATCGAGCTCCCAGGCGCTGCCGCCGAACTCGGAGAGCCAATTGTTGGGCGGGCCGCCGTCCGGCGCGGGATCGCGCCAGAGGTACCAGTCGCGCTTCGGGTTGTCGCGCGACGCGCGGCTCTCCTTGAACCAGGGATGCTGATCTGAGGTGTGGTTCGGCACGAGATCGAGCAGCAGCTTCAGCCCGCGCTGATGCACGGCGGCGAGCAGCGCATCGAAATCCGCGAGCGTGCCGAACAGCGGATGGATGCCCGTGTAGTCGGAAATGTCGTAGCCGAAGTCCGCCATGGGCGAGGGAAAGATCGGCGACAGCCAAACGGCATCGACGCCGAGATCCGTGAGATGATCGAGCCGCCCCATGATGCCGCGCAGATCGCCGACGCCGTCGTGGTTCGAGTCCTGAAAGGACCGCGGATAGATCTGGTAGATGACGGCCGTCTGCCACCACGCCGGTGTGCTGCTCATAGCGACTCATGCTGGCTGAAAATGGTCATGTCCCCAACTCGGGGGCGGCTCAACCGTTCCGCTAGGCGTCCGCGGCCCGCACCAGGGCGATATCGCGGGCGGCGGCCCAGGCCGCGAGGTCCTCGCGATTGAGCGCGGCCGCCATCAGGTCTGGGAACTGGCTTGGGGTGCAGGCGAAGACCGGGCATCCCATGGCCGCGATCGCTGCCGCGTTCTCGGCATCGTAGGAGGCGCGGCCCTCGTCGCTCAGCGCGAGCAGGACGATCACATTGATGCCGCGATTCACGAACGCCTGGAGACGGGCCAGCATGTCCTCCGACTTCGGCCCCTCGTAGAGGTCCGAGATCAGGATCAAGTGGCTGCGCGTCGGCTCGCTGATGAGCGTGTCGCAATAGGCGAGCGCCAGCGGCGTGTCGTTGCCGCCGCCGAGTTGCACGCCGAACAGCACGTCGACCGGATCGGCCAGATCCTCCGTGAGATCGACGACGGCGGTGTCGTAGACGATGAGGCTTGTTGCGATCGCCGGGATCGAAGCGAGCACCGCGCCGAAGATCGAGGCATAGACCACCGATGTCGCCATGGAGCCCGACTGGTCGACGCACAGGACCACGTGCTCCAGATTCGAGCGTCGCGCGTGGCGTCCATGACCGACCAGCTGATGCGGGACGATCGTCTTGTATTCCTCCTGCCAGTGCTGAAGGTTGCGCCGGATGGTGCGCGGCCAGTCGATGTCCGAGAAGCGCGGCCGGAAGGTGCGGCGCTGCTTGTTGAGGGCGCCGCGGACGGATTCGATCGTGGCGCTGGCGAGCCTCTCCATCAGCTGCGCGACAACCTTTGCGACGACCTCGCGCGCGGTCTCCTTCGTCTTCTCGGGCATGGCGGCGCGCAGCGACATCAGGTCCGCCACCAGATGCACGTCCGCCTCCACGGCCGCGAGAAACTCCGGCTCGAGCAGCATCTGCTTGAGGCCGAGCCGCTGGAAGGCGTCGCGCTGGATGACCTGCACGACCGGAGACGGGAAGAACTCGCGGATGTCGCCGAGCCAGCGTGCCACGCGCGGCGCCGATGCCCCATGCCCCACATTGCGTTTCGATTTGGGCTGGTCGCTGTCGTAGAGCACCGAGAGCGCCTGGGCGAGACGCTGGTCCTGGCCCGCGAGGCTCTCGGTCTCGCTCCCGAGCGCGAGCTTCCAGCGGCGCAGGCGTTCTTCGTTGCGCGCGGCCCGATCACTCATGCGGCGGCTCCGGGTTCGCGCCGAGGATCGTCAACAGGAGCGGCAGCGCCTCCAGGTATTCGGGCGTAACCTCGTCGACCGGCGCGGCGTGTTGCGGCGCGCCGCCCGCACGCGCCGATGCGGGACGAAGCAGCAGATCGAGCAAGTGGCGCCGCTCGGTCCGATCGATGCTCGCGAAGGCGCGCCGCAGCATGGGCAGCAGCGCCATGAAGGCGTCCTCGTCGAGATCGGCGAGCCAGTCGTCGATCAGCGCCAGCAGCGCCACGTCGTGCAGCAGCAGGCCGCCGGTCGCGCCGAGGAAGCCGTCGAGCCACTCGCCGGCCTCGCTCGGCGGCACGGCGCGCGACAGAGCGCGCGAAAGATAGCGGCTCGTCTCCTCCACTGTGATCACGCCCTGGTCGTGCAGCGCGCGGAGCGCGAAGCCGCGGATGAGCGGATGCGCGTCCGTGTCGTCGGCGAGGCGCTGCAGCGCGCGGCGCCAATCCTCCGTCAACGGCGCGCCCTCGAGCAGCGGCAGCGCGCGGTCGAGCTCGCCGAGGGTCCCGCGCAAATGTGCGGCTTCCTCGGCCTGCAGGTTGCGGCACGCATAGACGAGGCCCGAGCACACGGCCTCGGACAGGCTCGTCACCAGCAGCAGCAGCTCCTCGCGCGGCATGTCGCGCGCGGTCCCGTAGCGCAGCACGAGAATCACCGGCGGAATGGCGGCCGCGAGGGCCGCGACGTCGCTGGTGGCAGCGGCCTTGCCTTGCAGCAACGTAATGGTGGTGCGCGCCGCATCGCTGAGCCCGGCGAGCAGGCAGCCCTGCACGAGCCGGGAGATCTCGGCGACGGTCGTCGCCTTCCGCGCGGCCGCGACCGCGGCATTGCCGGCGGCCTGCGCAACCGTCGTGCCGTAGACCAGCGCCTCGGCGAGGCGGACCGAAAGCTCGGGCTCCCAGCGCAGGCGCCAGTTCTCGCGGAAGGTGCCGCGGCTCGACCCAGCCTCGAGCAACTCGCCCCAGGGCACATTGATGAGGTTGAGCCGATGCAGCAGCGAGGACCGCGCGAGCCCACTGTCCGAGCGCAGGTCGAGAGAGAGCTCGCGATCGAGCGCTTCGGGCTTGAGCCGGAGCTCGCGCTGCTGGCGCGACAGATCCGCCTGTAATGGCATCTGCGGCACGTCGTCGGGAATCGCACCGACCGCGCGGCCGACCACCAGCTCGGTCTCGATCAGCCGCCAGGGTGCAGGCTCGCCATGGCACAAGGTGGCGAGCGTCGCCTCGCGCATCTCGTCGAGGCCCGGCATGGC
Organism: Pseudomonadota bacterium; assembly: GCA_023404705.1. GTDB lineage: Bacteria > Pseudomonadota > Alphaproteobacteria > Rhizobiales > Xanthobacteraceae > FEB-22. The sequence goes on along the minus strand of JAEYAU010000134.1, from coordinate 3,279 downwards.
GAGATCGCGCAGCGAGGCGAGCGCCTCGGCGAGGCGTGTCGCGTCGATCACCGAAGCGGTCGAGGCCGGGCGTCCATTCGTGCGCAGCAGGTCGGCGGCGCGCGCCTGCCAGCGCGCGATGAACTCGCGCGGACGCAGGTCGCCGTCGCTCTCGAAGGCGCGCCACAGATGCGCATACCAGCCCGGCGAGGTGACGCCCGCGCCATAGCCGCTCGCGAAGGCGAGCCGCGTCTCGGTCCAGGGCACCCAGGTCGCGACCACCTTGGTCTTGGGCAGGCCCTTGAGCCGCGCACGATCCTCGCTGGCGCTCACGATCCGGCGCAGCGCCGGCACGTGCCAGGCGCCGCAGACCACGGCGACCGGCCCCTTGGTCTCCTTGAGCGCGGCCGTAATCGCGAGCCGCATATGCGCCTCGCGCTGCTCCTCACGCAATGCATCGCGCGGTGAGCCCGGCTGCGTCTCGACATAGGCGCGCAGCTCCGTCATGGCACTCTCGATGGCGGCGAACACCGTCGGCGCATGCACGGCCTGCTCGATCAGCGCGTTCCACCAGGCTTCGCCGTCCTCGTAGCCCGCGATGCTCGCGAGATAGGCCAAGGGGTCGCGCGCGATCTCGCTGGTCTCAGGCTCGCTTTCGCCGGGCGCTGTTTCGGTCGGCGGAGCAACCGGCTTCGCCTGGTTCTCGGCGCGCTGTGCGAGACGGTGCGCGCTGGGCAAATCGATGAACCGCACCGCCCGCCCGCGCTGCAGCGCCCAGCGCATGGCCTGCCATTCGGGGGAGTAGATGCCGAACGGGTAGAAGGTGGCGTTGGCGGGATCTTCCTCACTGTGCACCAGGAGCGCGACGGGCGGCGTCATGCGCGCCGCGAAACGAATGACGTCGTCGGCGTCCGGCGGTCCCTCAATCAGGACGATGGCGGGATCGAGCGCGTCCAGGGCGGCGCGCAGGCTGCGCGCCGAGCCCGGCCCGTGATGGCGAATGCCGAGCAGGTTGAGCCGGTCGACGGCTCCGGCCATCACAGCACCTCGCGGATGGCGCCGTAGAGATCGCTCCACTCCTTGCGATCGCGCATCACGGTCTCGAGATATTCCTGCAGCACGATCCGGTCCTGCACCGGGTCCTTGACGATGGCGCCGACCAGGTTGGCGGCGAGAGATTGCGCGTCGATCACGCCTGAGCCGAAATGACCGGCCTCGGCCCAGGCGCCGATCGTGACCGCGATCGCTTCGGCCGTGGAGAGCGTGCCGGACGGCGATTTCAGCTTGAGCTTGCCGTTGAGCGTCTGGCCGTCGCGCAGCTCGCGGAAGATCGTGACGACGCGGGCGATCTCGGTCTCGGCCGGCGCGATCTTCGGCAGCTCGAGCCCGCCGCCGATCTCGCCGACGCGCTTGATGACGATCTGCGCTTCCTCCTCCAGGTTCGGCGGCAGCGGCAGCACCACCACGTTGAAGCGCCGCTTGAGGGCGGCCGAGAGCTCGTTCACGCCCTTGTCGCGCGAGTTGGCGGTGGCGATCATGTTGAAGCCGCGCGTCGCGTGCACGGCGCTGTTGAGCTCGGGGATCGGCAGCGTCTTCTCGGAGAGCACCGTGATCAGCGTGTCCTGCACGTCGGAGCCCATGCGTGTGAGCTCCTCGAAGCGGACGATCCTCCCCTCCTCCATGGCGCGCATGAGCGGCGTCGCCACCAGCGCCTCGCGGCTCGGCCCCTTGGCGAGCAGCTGGGCGTAATTCCAGCCATAGCGGATCTGGTTCTCGTCGGTGCCGGCCGTGCATTGCACGAGGAGGCCCGACGAGCCCGAGATCGCGGCCGCGAGATGCTCCGAGACCCACGACTTGGCCGTTCCCGGAACGCCGAGGATCAGCAGCGCGCGATCCGTCGCCAGCGTCGCCACCGCGGTCTCGATCAGGCGGCGGCTGCCGATGTATTTCGGCGTGATCTCGGTGCCGGCGCGCGTGCGGCCGCCCAGCACATAGGTCACCACAGCCTGCGGCGAGAGCAGCCAGTTGGGCGGCCGGAGCCGTTCATCCTCGGCGCGCAGGGCGGCGAGCTCTTGCGCGAAGAGGTCTTCGGCGGCCTTGCGCAGTGTTGGGTTCGGAGCTGGGGTCGCCATGGTCACCTCTGTTGCGCATCGAGGGCGCGCACGAACTCGACATAATCCTGTGCCGTCCGCGTGACGGCGAGCGGCAGTGGTTCGATCAGGTCGAGAAATTTCGGGAAGAGCGCCGCGGGCAGCAAGGCGGCGGTCCAGATCAATGTGCCGTCGTCCTTGCCGAACTCGGCGAGCTCCGGCAGCGCGCGCTGGAACGCGTGGGAGTCGAGCAGGCTTTCGCCAAACTCCACGGTCGCCGGTCCGCTCAGGAGTGCCGCCAGCCGCGCCGGGATCGGCGCGACCGCTGCGGTCGTCGCGAGCCGTTCCAGCTCGACTTCGGCGAGACGGATGAGCGTCGCCTCGTCGCAGTCATCCATGGCGCGCATGGCGATCGCGTGGCGCACGGCGTCGGCGTCCGCCGGAATCGCGTCGATGACCTCGGCGATCGTCAGGCCCGCCGCGGCGCCGATCTCTGCGGCAGACAAGCCATCGAACAGCTGCATCAGCGTTCTGTCGCGTTCGGCCGGCCCGGCATCCGGCGGCCTGAAGCGGATAGCGGGGCCGCCGAGACCGATCCGGTCGAGGATGCCCCCTTTGCTGCGCATGAAGCAACGCGCCGCTTCGGCGAGGCGCGCGGAATGTCCCGGCGTGCCCGGCACGCGAGCGATGAGCGAGGTCGCCATGGCACGCACGCTCTCGGCGCGATCGGCGGCCAGGCTTTCGAGAAATGGGAGATCATGCTGGCTCAGCCCGGTCGTCAGCGCCGTGAGAAGATGGACGCGCGCTGCGGCGGTCTCGCCCTTGAAAACGCTCTCGAGCAGAGCGCGCGCGCCTGCCGTATTGGTCGCGCGCATGTCGCGCAGGAACCTGGTGCGGCGGTCGCGCGGAAACGCGGTCCAGTTCTCCGCCGTGATCTCGGCAACGAGCGCGTTCATCGTCGCATCGGCGTCGTGGGTCAGCGCCAGATAGGCGCGCTCCGAGAGCCCCAGTGCGCCGCCGTCCTTCGCGTGGCTGATGAACTGCGGCAGATCGAAGGGATGCAGACGCCAGCCGAGATGGGCGGCGCGGCGCAGGGCGGCGCGCACGAGCTGCCCGCTCATCTGCCTTTCGGCGCCGCTCGCCAGCCGCATCAGCGCGCGCCGCGCGGCCTCCGGCATGATCGGCCGCGGGTCGACATGCAGCGTACGGG
>JAEYAU010000092.1 GCA_023404705.1 Pseudomonadota bacterium | reverse complement strand
CCCCTCTCCAGTCTGCATCCCTCAGGTCACGCCTTGAGCTGATCTCCGATCGGCAGCCGCCGGATGCGTTTACCGGTGGCCGCGAAGATCGCGTTGGCCAGCGCGGGCGCGAACGGCGGCACGCCGGGCTCGCCGACGCCGCTCGGCGGCACGTCGATGCCATGCGGCACGATGTGCACGTGAGTCATCTTCGGCGACTCGTCGATGCGCACGAGCTGGTAGTCGTTGAAGTTCGACTGCTCGACGCGGCCGTCCCGGAAGGTGATCTCGCCGTACTTGGCGAGGGTGAGGCCCATCACGGCCGCGCCCTCGATCTGCGAGCGCACCCGGTCCGGATTGACGCAGAAGCCGCAATCGATCGCCGTGTCGATGCGCGGGATCGAAAGGTGGCCCTTGTCGTCCACCGCGACCTCCACCACGGTCGCAACGTAGCTGACGAAGCTGCGATGCGCCGCGATGCCGAGGCCGCTGCCTTTCGGCATGCTGCGGCCCCAGCCGGCCTTCTCGGCCGCGAGCTCCACGACCTTGCGCAGGCGGGCGGTGTCGATCGGGAAGGTCTCGAACGGCTCGCCGTAGTTCCACCATTCGGTGGTGACCTCCTTCGAGGGATCGACGAGCCGGTCCGGCCCGATCAGCTCGAGCAGCATGTCCTTCGGGTCGCGCTTGAGCTCGTGCGCGAGCTCGGCGATGAAGGACTGGTTCGAGAACGCGTGCGCCACGTTGTTCACCGACCGGAACCAGCCGATGCGCGTGTGCGCCTGCGCCTCGCCGCTCTCGACGCGGATATTGGCGACGTTGAACGGCGCATCCACCATCCCGAGCCCGAGCTCGATGTTGAACGGATGCTTGGGATCCGGCGCGAAGGTCGACAGGATCGAAGGCGCGCCGCTGCGATGGCGCCACGCCACGACCTTGTTGTTCGCGTCGAGGCCCGCTTCGAGCCGGTCGAGCGTAACCGTGTGATAGAACGCGTGCTGGAGATCATCCTCGCGCGTCCAGACCACTTTCACGGGCGCGCCGTTGAGCTCGCGCGAGATCCACGCCGCCTCGATCGCGAAGTCGCACTTCGACTTGCGGCCGAAGCCGCCGCCGAGCAGCGTGGTGTGCACCACCATCTCCTCGGGCTTGATGTCGAGCGCTTTGGCGATGTCGTCGCGCGCGCCGCCGGGGCTCTGCACCGGCGCCCACACCTCCCACTTGCCGTCGGTGCGACGGGCGACCGCCGCGGGCGGCTCCATGGTCGCATGCGCCATGTGCGGCTGATAATATTCCGCCGAGATGACGCGCGCCGCAGAGGCGAGCGCCTTGTCGGCGTCGCCGACATTGCGCTCGACCTTGCCGGGCTTGCGCACGCGCTCCTCCAGCATGGCTTTGTACGCCTTCGAGTCGTAGGACTTGTTCGGCCCGTCGTCCCACGTGATCTTCAGCGCCTCGCGGCCCTTGAGCGCCGCCCAGGTGCTGTTCGCCACCACCGCCACGCCGCCGAGCGGATTGAACTTGGCGGGGGCCGCCGTCGCCTGCAGCTGCACGATCTTCTCGACACCTTTCACCTTCATGGCCGCGCTGGTGTCGACCGAAGCGACCTTGCCGCCCACCACCGGCGGGCGCGCCACCACGGCGAACTTCATGCCGGGCAGCATCACGTCCTGGCCGTAGGTGGCCTTGCCGGTCGTGATGTCGTGCAGGTCGACCACTTGCACGACTTCCTTGCCGATATAGCGGAAGGCGCTCTGGTCCTTCAGCTTGAGCTTGTCGATCGGCGGCACCGGCTGCGCCGCGGCCTCGGCCGCGAGCTCGCCATAGCCGAGCCGGCGTCCCGACGGCACATGCGTAACCTGGTGCAGCTCGGCCTTGCACTCGCCGGCATCGACGCCCCAGCGCTTCGCGGCTGCGGCTTCCAGCATCTGCCGTGCGGCGGCGCCGCACTGACGCATCGGCTGGATGAAGTGGCGCACGCTGCGCGAGCCGTCGGTGTCCTGGTTGCCGTAGCGCTTCTCGTCACCGGGCGACTGCTGGATGCGCACGCGCTTCCAGTCCGCTTCGAGCTCGTCCGCGATGATCATGGGCAGCGTGGTGCGCGCCGCACCCGTGCCCATCTCGGCGCGCGCCGCCACGATGGTGACGAGGCCGGTCGGATCGATCGAGACGAAGATGTTCGGATCGTTGACGGTGCCGTTCGGCATCTTCTCGGCGCCGGTCGGATAGGCGAGCGCGACCGGCATCGGCAGCTGCGCCGCGAGCACGAGGCCGCCCGTGGCGGCCACGCCCTGCAAGAGGCGGCGGCGGCTAACGTTGGAGAGAACGAGCGGGTTGTGGCTGAGATCGTTCATGTCACGCTCCCCTCGCGGCGGCGCGGACGGCCGCATGAATGCGCTGGTAGCAGCCGCAACGGCACAGATTGCCTGCCATCGCGTCGGTGATCTGCTGGTCCGTGGGCGCCGGCGTCTGCTTGAGCAGCGCGGCGGCCTGCATGATCTGCCCGGCCTGGCAGTAGCCGCATTGCGGCACGCCGAGATTGCGCCATGCCACTTGCACCGGATGCTCGCCCTTCGGGTCGAGCCCTTCAATGGTGACCACCGCCTTGTCGGCGAGGTCGCTCATCGTGATGCCGCAGGAGCGCACGGCTTCGCCGTTGATATGCACCGTGCAGGCGCCGCAGGCCGCGACGCCGCAGCCGAACTTGGTGCCGGTCAGGCCGAGCTCGTCGCGCAGGTACCACATCAGGGGCATGGACGGGTCGCCGTCATACGACCGCGCCTGCCCGTTGACGCGCAGGTTGACCATGAGCTTCCTCCCTTTTCGCCTCGGCGCATGTCGCCTGTGGCGCTTGGAATTGCGAATTGGAAAAATTCGAACTCAGATTGTACGCATAGAGGTGCACCGACCGCCTCGAGCGCATCACCGAGACAGGTCGGATCGTCGTCTCGCGATCACCGGATTCCCCGTGCCGGGCCGGTTCGTCTGATCTTTAGAACACGCCTATCGGACACCCGGATTGGGGCGGCGTGAAGAGGCGTTCGCCTCACAATTTCGCGATGCTGGAATGCAAACGTAGAGGAGCGCGCCGTAGGGTGGGCAAGCCGCGCCGATGTATTTGAGGGCTTGGGTGGCGCGAGTCCGGCTTGCCCACGCGTAAGGCCTCTCGGCAGCACACGTGGGCAAACGCGCGCGACGCCGTTCAACACACAAAAGCTGAGACAGCGCGTTTGCCCACCCTACGGTCCGCGCGTGGTATGATGTGCCATGCCCACCCAGCCCGAACACGTGCACCCCGCCCTGAGCGCCGCCTTCAACGCGGGCGATCTCGAGGCGCTGCTCGCGCTCTACGATCCCGAGGCCGTCTATGTGATCAAGCCGGGACGCGTCACCCGTGGCCGCGACGAACTGCGCGCCACCATGGCGCACAATCTTTCCCTGCGCGGCCGGCTCGTCACCACACCGGAAAGCTTCACGCAGGCGGGCGACGTGATGCTCGTGCTCGGAAGCTTCACGCTCGCGGGCCAGCGTCACGACGGCACGGCGTTCGAGCGCACCGCGCGCTTCGCCGACGTGCTGCGCCGCCAAGCGGACGGCCGCTGGCTGATCGCGGTCGACAACCCGTTCGGGGCATGACGCGCCCGGATTGAACGCGATCGCCGTTCGGCGCGACCGAGACGTGTCGGACCGAACTGCGCCCGGAGGCTGATCCTTTGACGCTGCCGATCACGGACGTTCACACGACCCTCGCGCTCAGCCGCAAGAAGATGGCCCGGAAGACGCTGTTCCTCGGGGTCACTGGCCTCGTGGTCGGCATCCTGCTCCTGATCTATGGCGACAACAGCGCCATCTTGCCGGCCGGGATCGGCGTGCTCGGCGGCGCCCCGCTCACGGCCTACGAGCTCTACAGGATCATGCGGCCTACCAAGCCGCTGCTCGAGCTCACGGCGCGCGGCATCATCCTGCGCTACGACCTCATCAAGGAGATGTTCATTCCCTGGAACGAGGTGCGCGGCGTCGGCAGCCTCGAGATCAATCGCGATTGGCACGACCATTCGGTCCCGTGGTCCGTCATCACCGCGATCCGTGTGACGAAGCGCTTCTACGACCGGAATCTCCACGTTGACTCAAATTTCTTGCGCGGACCGCACTGGCACCACTTCTTCATTCCGCGCGGCGACATGGTGGACGTCGCTTTCCACGAGCAGATCCTTCCTATGAAGGCGCCGCAACTCTATGCCGAGATCGAGGCGCGCTGGCTCGCGTTTCGCGGCGCGAGTGGCGCGGCAGCCGCGCAGCTTGGCGGCACCGGCGCATAGCAGCCATCGCATCGTGACGCTGTCGCGAAGCCGCCTTGCGCGGCACACTGCCCTTACGGCGTCGAAATTCTTCGTGACGATGCCATTTGGAGCGTAGCGGGTCGCTCCGCTCCACTCTTTGAACGCCACCATGACGGCCAGCAACGGCTGCGCGCGATGGCGTTCGAGCGACGCCTGCGCCCAAGACACAGAAGACTTACGACAGAAACTTCCGAGCTGGGGGACACACCCACCGCAACAACGCTCAGGGAGGACGTCCATGAAGTCGCTTGGGAGACTAGCGTTCACCCCACTTCTCGCCAGCGCGATCGGGCTCGCAATGCCGGCCCGTGCCGCCGACGAGGTCACACTCGACCGGCTGCTCAACGCGGATCGCGAGCAGGGCAACTGGATCCATCATCACAAAAACTATGCGGGCCACCGCTACTCGCCGCTCTCGCAGATCAACCGCGACACTGTGAAGAACCTCAAGGTCGCCTGGACCATGCATCTCGGCGGCATCGAGCCCGGCGGGATCTGGCCGCATGGCGGCCTCGAAGGCACGCCCATCGCCGAGAATGGCATTCTGTATGTCACGGACGGCTGGGGCTCGGTCTACAAGATCGACGCGCGCGGCGGCAAAGGCGAGCTCCTCTGGAAGATGGACCCGAAGACCGACCGCGAATGGGCCGGCGCCATCGCGTGCTGCGGCGTCGACAACCGCGGGGTCGCGCTCTGGGGTAACCTGGTGATCTCGCACACCCTCGACGGCCGCCTGGTCGCGACCAAGAAGGACTCGGGCGAGGTCGCCTGGGAGCGCCGCGTCGCCGATCCTGACAAGGGCGAGGTGATCACCGGCGCACCGCTGATCGTGAAGAACATGGCGATCACCGGCGTCGCCGGCGCCGAATACGGCATCCGCGGCTGGATCGCGGCCACCGACCTCAACACTCAGAAGGAAGTCTGGCGCACCCACACGATCCCCGCGAAGGGCGAGCCCGGCAGCGAGACCTGGAAGGATCCGCACAATGCCGCCGCGACCGGCGGCGGATCGACCTGGGTGACCGGCACCTATGATCCCGACACCAACACGCTGGTCTGGGGCACCGGCAATCCGGGCCCGGACTGGGACAGCGCCTATCGGCCGGGCGACAACCTCTACACCGACTCCTCGCTCGCCCTCGATGCCGACACCGGCAAGATCAAGTGGCACTACCAGCACACGCCGAACGACCCCTACGACTATGACAGCGTCTCCGAGAACCTGCTGGTGGACGTGACGCGCGACGGCCAGCAGTTCCGGCTGGCGGTCACGGCGGACCGCAACGGCTTCGCCTATGCGGTCGATCGCACCAACGGCAAGTTCATCTGGGGCGTGCCCTTCGTGAAGAAGGTGACCTGGACGAAGGGGCTCGATCCCGAGACCGGTCGCCCGCTCGAGTACGACCCGAGCCTGCCGGTGCAGAAATACAATCCGGCCGTGACGCCGAGCCGGGACAACAAGGAGACCGACATCTGCCCCGGCAACATGGGCGGCAAGAACTGGCCACCGACCTCGTACAATCCGAACCTGCGGCTCTGGTACATCCCCGTCATCGAGAGCTGCAATCGGATCAAGGTCGAGGAGATGGTCCCGGGCAAGTCGTTCAAGCCGCGTGAGTTCTTCACCGGCGGCGGCCCGAGCCAGCCCGAGCGCATCACCGGCAGCGTCACCGCGATCGACGTCGTGAGCGGCAAGATCGTCGGCAAGCACGAGACCAAGTATCCAATGCTCGGCGGCCTGATGGCGACAAACGATCTCGTCCTCGGCGGCTCGCCCGACGGCGAGATGTTTGCGCTCGACGCCAAGACGCTGGAGAAGCTGTGGTCGTTCCACACCGGCGGCGGCCTCAATGCTCCGCCGGTCACCTTCCAGGCCGACGGCCGGCAGTACATCGCGGTCCTGGTGGGCCTCGGCGGCGCCTGGCCGAAATGGTTCGTCGACTCGACGCCGGAGCTGAAGAAGATCCAGCCCGGCTCGATGCTCTACGTGTTCGGGCTCTGACAAAACGAAAGGCGGAGGCCGCCTCGCCTCCGCCTCTTTCGCCGGATCCGGATTCATGCGGCGTTTCACTCGCTTGTTTCCAGCCTGTGCGGTCGCGATCGCGGTGACGTTCGCTCCCGCGCACGGCCAGAGCCTCGGCCAGCGCACCGCCGGCGCAGAGGGGCAGCAGGTCTACAAGCGCGCCAATTGCGTCGGCTGCCACAAGTGGCATGGCGACGGTGGCGGCGGCTATGGCGGCGCTGCGCTCTCGCTGCGCCGCACGGAGCTCGACCGCGCGCAGATCATCGAAGCGATCCGCTGCGGCCGCCCGACGACCGGCATGCCCTATCACCAGCGCGATGCCTATGAGGGCGACGCGCGCTCCTGCTTCGGCACCAACCGCGCCGAGCTCGGCCCGCAGATGCCGCCCGCGGCAGTCGCATTCCTGCGCCCGAGCGAGATCGAAGCCGTGGCCGACTACGTGCTCGCCGAGATCAAGGGCAAGGGCGACATCACGTTGAGCGAGTGCGCCAAATTCTTCGGCCAGGGCACCCGCATGTGCCACAGCTTCGAGGCGGGTGCGCAGCCCCTGCGGCCGGCCGGTGAAACGGCCGCCACGCGAGGACATTGAGATGACACGAATGACAAGCGTGCTGCGGCTCTGCGCCATGATGGCCGCCCTCGCCTACGCGCCGGTGTCAACTGCGGCTGCGGATGATGACGCCGACTTCCGCGACTTCCGCCTCGGCATGAGCGTGCAAGAACTGCCGCATGCGGGCTATCTCGGTTTCGCCTGTGCGGCTTCCGGCGAACCCCTCGCGGGCTGGCTGGATTTCGCGCGCTGCGCACCCGACGCAGCAGGGCGCTACGAGGTGCGCTTCCGCTACGACGAGGCCGCCGAGCCGCGGGCCCTCATCAACGACCGCTACGAAGGCACCAAGGTCGGCGGCCATCCGGTCCGGCTCTCGCTGCTGATCGGCCGCGATGCGCGTCTGGAAGGCATCCGCATCGAGACCGATCCGAAGGCCCGCCTCTTTCTGCGCAAGAAGGCCTTCCTGTTCGGCCCGCAGGCGATGAAGCGCTATGGCGAGGAAGGCTGGACCTGCCGCAATGGCCAGGCGCGCGAGGGCGAGCAGCCCGTCGGCGGCGTGTTCTTGCGCGAGCATTGCGAGAAGACCGCGGCGGCGCGCCGCTTCGTGCTCGAGCGCGAGCTCTATCGGCGCAGCGGCGAGGAGCTGAAGGATTTCGTCAGCCTGAGCCGCCTGACCATCATGGGCAGGGTCGCGACAACGGGCGAGCAGCGTTGACGGGCCTGAGGCGTCACGGCGCGTCGACACGCGGACCGCCGCGTGCAAAATGAATGGAACTCACTCGCCCCGGCCGCGTTTTGACCCTGGCCCGCATAGGCCGTCGGCCATCCTCCCTCTCATCAGGACATGTCATGTCGAGCGCGACGGCCCGAAGTCTAGCGCATCACCCGCATTCCGGCCGGTGCCCACCAGATCTGCGCGAATGCCTGCGTGCTGCGACTTCCGACGCCCATGCCCGCCTGGACGCGCTGCTCGCTGACCTCGATCTGCGCGAGCGGCGAGCCTACCGCACCTTCCTCGAGGTCAGCGCTGCGGCCCTCCTGCCGCTCGAAGACGCACTCACCGCAGCCGACGTGGCCCGGATCTTCCCGGACTGGAGCGAGCGCGCGCGGAGTGATGCCCTGCGCGCGGATCTCGAGCGCATTGGCGGCGAAGTGCGTCCGCTCCGCCTCGCCGCCGAGTTGGATCACGACGGCGTGCTGGGCGCGATGTATGTGCTGGAAGGCTCGCGGCTCGGGGCGCGCGCCTTGCTCAAGCAAGCGGCCGCATCCGCCGACCCGATCGTCGCCGGCGCGACCGCATATTTGCGCCATGGAATGGGCCAGCCTCTCTGGCCGAGCTTCCTCATCGCGCTCGAAAGTCACGCCGAGAGCCTGGTCGATCCGGAAGGCGCCATCGCGGGCGCTGACCTCGCCTTCGCGCATTTCACGCAAGCCGTTCTGGCGACACGCACCTTCGCCCGGGCTTCCCGCCCATGAGGCAGGTCGATCTCACCAATTGCGACCGCGAGCCGATCCATGTCCCGGGCAGCGTGCAGCCGTTCGGCTTCCTTCTCGCCCTGGTCTCCGACTTCACGATCTGCATCGCGTCGGAGAATGTCGGCGACTTTCTCGGGACGCCGCTGGCCGAGGTTCTCGAGCGACCCGTCACCGACATCCTCGCCGAAAGTGCCGTGGCCGCCATCCGCGCGCGGGCCGACTATCTGTCGGGGCCCGATGCGGTCGAGCGCATGTTCGGCGTGCAGCTGCAGGACGGCGGACCGCTGTTCGACGTCGCGATCCACTTCTCGGGCGCCTTGCTCGTCGTGGAGGCGGAGCCGAGCGTCGTCGAACGCGACGTGAACTCCGGCGAGCTCGTCCGGCTCATGCTGGGGCGCGTGCGCAAGACCCGCGACCTGCGCGACCTCGCGCAGGAAGCCGCGCGGCAGATGAGGATCCTGACCGGCTTCGACCGCGTGATGGTCTACCGCTTCCACGGCGACGGCTCGGGCGAGGTGATCGCCGAGGTGGCGGCAGGCGGGCTCGAGCCGTTCCTCGGCCTGCACTACCCGGCGTCCGATATTCCGCGCCAGGCGCGCCTGCTCTATCAGCGCAACTGGTTCCGCATCATCGCCGACGTCTCGGTGGCGCCCGTGCCCCTGTCGAGCACCGCCACCCACAGCGTCACGCTGCTCGACCTGTCGATGAGCGTGCTGCGCTCAGTCTCGCCGATCCATATCGAGTATCTGCAGAACATGGGCGTGGCCGCCTCCATGTCGGTCTCGATCCTGCGCGAGGGCAAGCTCTGGGGCCTGTTCGCCTGCCATCACTATTCGGGCCCGCGTCACGTCTCCTTCGAACGGCGCACGGCCGCGGAGCTGTTCGGGCAGATGTTCTCCTGGATCCTGGAGACCCGCGAGCGCGAGGCCGACGTCGCCTACGAGTCCCGCGCGCACCAGGTCCAGGAACGGATGATGGAAGTCGCCGCGACGCACGCCCATAGCAGGGCGGCGATCATCGACTTCCTCGACGACTATCGCGCCATGATCGCCTGCGACGGCATCGCGGTCTGGTCGGACGGAGAGATCACACTCGCGGGCGAAACGCCGCGCGAGTCCGAGGTGCTCGACCTCGTCCGTTTCATCAACCGCACCTCGCCGGGCCGCATCACGGCCAGCTCCGAGATCGGCAAGGTTTATGCGGCGGGCGAATCCTTCCGCGACCGCGCGGCCGGTTTCCTCGCCATCCCGATCTCGCGCACGCCGCGCGACTGCCTGATCTTCTTCCGCCGCGAGATCCTGCGCTCCGTGAACTGGGCGGGCGATCCCAACAAATCCTATGCGGTCGGCCCGCACGGCGCGCGCCTCACGCCGCGCAAGAGCTTCGAGCTGTGGCAGGAGACCGTGCGCGGGCAGTCGGCGCCATGGACGCCGTCCGATCTGCGCATCGCCGAGAGCCTGCGCGTCACGCTGCTGGAGGTGATCCTGCAGCTCGCGGATCTCGCGGCGCGCGAACGGCGCTCCGCGCAGGAACGCCAGGAGCTGATGATCGCCGAGCTCAATCACCGTGTGCGGAACATCCTGAGCCTCGTGCGCGCCCTTGTGGCGCAGAGCAAGGACACCTCGGTCAGCACCGAGGAGTTCGCCGCGGTGCTCGGCGGCCGCATCCAGGCGCTCGCCCGCGCGCACGACCAGATCACCAACCTGAACTGGGCGCCCGCGGCGCTGAAGTCGCTCGTCGAATCCGAGGCCGGTGCCTATCTGGGCGCCCGTGCGGGCCGCATCCGCATGGGCGGCCCCGACGTGGCGCTCGACCCGAAGGCATTCGCCACCCTCGCCCTCGTCGTCCACGAGATGATGACCAATTCGGCGAAGTACGGCGCGCTCGCGGATTCCACCGGCCAGGTCGAGGTCAAGTGGCGGCTCGATGCCGGCAACAGCCTGGTCATCGAATGGAAGGAAAGCGGCGGGCCGCCCGTGCAGCCGCCGTCGCGCCGCGGGTTCGGCACCACCATCATCGAGCGCTCGATCCCGTTCGACCTCAGCGGCGATGCCGAGCTGCACTTCGATCTGCTCGGGGTGCAGGCCCGCTTCGTCATTCCGGCGAATTACGTGCAGCTCGTGACTGCTGCGGCCGGGGGCGCGGTTGCTGCCGCCGAAGAGCCGGCGGCGCCGCGCCTGTCCGGCACCGCGCTGATCGTGGAGGACAATCTCATCATCGCGATGAGCGCCGAGGTGATCCTGCTCGATCTCGGCGCGCGCCACGTGGAGACCGCGGCCTCCGTCGCCGAAGCGCTCAGGGGCGTTGCCCGCCTGCAGCCGAGCTTCGCTCTGCTCGACCTCAATCTCGGGACCGAGAACAGCATTCCGGTCGCCGAGCGCCTTGCCGAGCTGAAGGTGCCGTTCATCTTCGCCACCGGCTATGGCGAACGCGCGCCGATCCCGCAGGAGCTGTCCGCGGTCCCGGTGATCCAGAAACCCTACACCCAGGAAACCATCGAGGCCGCCCTCGCCAGGCTGCGGACGACGGTCGCCGGGGCGCCGTGACGCCACCGAGCCGGCATCCCTGGGCCGGTACGAACCTCACCGATACGGCGCGTCCAGCTCGATATTCTTGGCGATCTGGCGCTCCCAGCGGTCGCCGTTCGCGAGCAGGCGCTCCTTGTCGTAGTAGAGCTCCTCGCGCGTCTCGGTCGCGAACTCGAAGTTTGGGCCCTCAACGATGGCATCCACCGGGCAGGCCTCCTGGCAGAGGCCGCAATAGATGCACTTCACCATGTCGATGTCGTAGCGCGTGGTGCGGCGCGTGCCGTCGTTGCGGCGAGGGCCCGCCTCGATGGTGATCGCCTGGGCGGGGCAGATCGCCTCGCACAGCTTGCAGGCGATGCAGCGCTCCTCGCCGTTCGGATAGCGGCGCAGCGCATGCTCGCCGCGGAAGCGCGGCGAGATCGGGTTCTTCTCGAACGGATAGTTGATGGTCGCTTTCGGCCGGAAGAAGTAGCGCATCGACAGCACGAAAGCGCCGACGAACTCCTTCAGGAACAGCGACCGGGCCGCTTGATCGAGCCTCATCACATCAATCCTTGTCCTACCCGCCGACCGTCTTGCCGAAAATATATCCGACCAGACCGAAGGCGAAGATGTCGCCGCCCAGGATGAGCTTGCGCATCATCGAGATCTTGCTCTCGAACGCGGCGCGCTCCTCGGCGGTCTGCGACTTGTCCGTGGCGCGCAACGCCTTCTCCACGAAGGAGATCAGCACGCCGTAATTGATCACCCCGATCACGATGCCCACGAAGGCACCGATCAGCCCCGGCAGCGAGAACTCCATGCCACCCCTCCGTCATTTCGGCGCCAGGCCTCCGAACTGCAAGACGGCTGCGACGATCACGACCATGGCGAGCGAGAGCGGCAGGAACACCTTCCAGCCGAGCCGCATGAGCTGATCGTAGCGATAGCGCGGCACGAAGGCTTTCACCATCGCGATCAGGAAGAACATGAAGACGAGCTTGAGCACGAACCAGACGATGCCCGGAACCCAGGTGAAGGGGATCACCGGGAACGGCGGCAGCCAGCCCCCGAGGAACAGGATCGTCATCAGCGCGCACATGGTGACGATCGCGACGTACTCACCGAGCATGAACAGCAGGTACGGCGTCGAGGAATATTCCACCATGAAGCCGGCGACGAGCTCGGACTCGGCCTCCACCAGGTCGAAGGGCGGGCGGTTGGTCTCGGCCAGCGCCGAGATGAAGAAGACGACGAACATCGGCAGCAGCGGCAGCCAGAACCAGCCGAACATGCCGAAGCGGTTGTTCTGCGCCTCCACCACGTCGGTGAGGTTCAGCGAGCCGACGCAGAGCAGCACCGTGATGATGACGAAGCCGATCGAGACCTCGTAGGACACCATCTGCGCGGCCGAGCGCAGCGCCGAGAGGAACGGATATTTCGAATTCGACGCCCAGCCGCCCATGATGATGCCGTAGACGCCGAGCGACGAGATCGCGAAGATGTAGAGCACGCCGACATTGATGTCGGCGATCACCCAGCCGGCATTCATCGGCACAACGGCCCAGGCCGCCAGCGCCAGGATGCAAGTGACGAGCGGCGCCAGCAGGAACACGCCCTTGTTGGCGCCCGCCGGGATCACGGGCTCCTTGAGCACGAACTTCAACAGATCCGCGAAGGACTGCATCAGACCCCAGGGGCCGACCACGTTCGGGCCGCGGCGCAGCTGCACGGCGGCCCAGACCTTGCGGTCGCCGTAGAGCAGGAAGGCGATGCCGACCAGCAGGGCGACCAGCAGCAACACGCTCTGCGCCACCATGATGATCAGCGGCAGAAGATAGGAGGTCCAGAGCTCCGCCATGTCCTTACTCCGCGGCCTGCATGGTGCGGCCTTTCGCGAGCGCCGAGCATTCGGCCATCACGGCCGAGGCGCGCGCGATCATGTTGGTGAAGTAGAAGTCCTCGATGATCGAGCGGAACGGCGCCTTTTCGGGCGTGCCGCCGGACTTGCCCGCCAGGGCAGCGAGCTTGCGCACCCCCTCGGCCTCCGCGCTCGCCGGCACGTCGAGCCGCGCCAGATGCGGGTGCGCCTTGAACAGCGCGGCGCGCAACTGCGCGAGCGAGTCGTAGGGCAGCTTCTGGCCCGCGACGTCCGAGAGCGCGCGCAGGATCGCCCAGTCCTCGCGGGCATCGCCAGGCGGGAACGCGGCGCGCGCCGCCATCTGCACGCGGCCTTCGGTGTTGACGAAGAGGCCGGATTTCTCGGTGTAGGCGGCGCCCGGCAGGATCACGTCGGCGCGATGCGCGCCGCGGTCGCCATGCGTGCCGATATAGACGACGAAGGCGCCCGGCGCGACGTCGAGCTCGTCGGCGCCGAGCAGGACCAGAAGGTCGAGCCCGCCGGCCCGCGCCATCTCGGCGGCCGTGCGGCCACCCGCCCCCGGCACGAAGCCGATGTCGAGGCCGCCCACGCGCGACGCCGCCGTATGCAGCACCGCATAGCCGTTCCAGCCCTCCGCCCCGCCGAAGTCGAGCGCCGCCTTGGCGGCCAGCGCCGCGACCGCCGCGCCATCGGGACGCGACAGCGCGCCCATGCCGACCAGGATCAGCGGCCGCTCGGCACCCTTCAGCGTCTCCGCGAAGGCGTGACGGCCGGCCGCGAGATCGGCCAGCGTCTCCGGACCGGCGCCCAGATAGTCGTAGCCGTAGGTCAGATCGAGCTTCTCGCCGATGACGGCGATCGGGAAATTGCCGGCGCGCCAGCGTTTGCGGATGCGCGCATTGAGCACCGCGGCTTCCTTGCGCGGATTGGCGCCGATGATCAGCAGCGCATCGGCACGGTCGATGCCCGCGATGCCCGGATTGAACAGATAGCTCGCGCGGCCGTGCGAGGGATCAAGCGCGGCGCCGTCCTGGCGGCAATCGAGGTTCGCGACGTTGAAGCGTCCCATCAGCTCCTTGAGCGCGAACATCTCCTCGACGGTCGCGAGATCGCCCGCGATCGCGCCGACGCGCTCGGGTCGCGTGCTCTTCAGGCGCAGCGCTATGGCGTTGAACGCTTCGCCCCAGGAGCAGGGCCGCAGCCGCCCGCCCTCGCGCAGATAGGGTTGGTCGAGCCGCTGCACGCGCAACCCGTCGACGATGTGGCGGGTCTTGTCGGAGATCCACTCCTCGTTCACGTCCTCGTTGATGCGCGGCAGGATGCGCATCACCTCACGCCCGCGCGTATCGACGCGGATCGCCGAGCCGACCGCATCCATCACGTCCACGGACTCGGTCTTGCCGAGCTCCCAGGGTCGCGCCACGAAGGCGTAGGGCTTGGACGTGAGCGCCCCCACCGGGCAGAGGTCGACCACGTTGCTCTGCAGCTCCGAGGTCATCGCCTGCTCGAGATAGGTGGTGATCTCCATGTCCTCGCCGCGGCCGATGGCGCCGAGCTCCGGCACGCCCGCGACCTCGGTCGCGAAGCGGATGCACCGGGTGCAGTGGATGCACCGGTTCATGATGGTCTTCACCAGCGCGCCGACATACTTGTCTTCGACCGCGCGCTTGTTCTCGTGGTAGCGGCTCTGGTCCACGCCATAGGCCATGGCCTGGTCCTGCAGGTCGCACTCGCCGCCCTGGTCGCAGATCGGGCAGTCGAGCGGATGGTTGATCAGCAGGAACTCCATCACGCCTTCGCGCGCCTTCTTCACCATCGGCGTGCGCGTGTTCACGACCGGCGGCTCGCCCTTCGGTCCCGGGCGACAGTCGCGCACGCCCCAGGCGCAGCTCGCGACCGGCTTCGGCGAGCCGACCAGCTCGACCAGACACATGCGGCAATTGCCCGCGATCGACAGCCGCTCGTGGAAGCAGAAGCGCGGGATCTCGGCGCCCGCCGCCTCGCACGCCTGTAAGAGCGTGTACTCCGGCGGAACGTCGATCTCTTTGCCGTCGATGATCAGCTTGGCCATGCGTTGTTACCTAATGCGTCGCGTCCGAGAGCTCGAGGCGACGTTCAATTCGTTCGACACGAAGTTCAAGTCGGTCCAGCCCGCGATTGACACCGGCCAGCCCTTCCTCAACAGAGGTCACGCGCGTTTTGAGATCGGCGAGGTCATCTGCCATGCGCGCAGTGCGCTCGTCGATCCGCCGCAGCATGGCGAGAACAACATTGTCAGGTTCTGTTGCCATCGTGCGGTCCCCTATGCGCAGCGCGCTGTCTTCCAGAGCTGCGCAGATGGGATGCTCTCCCATCCGAATGCGAATTCGGTCGGTCCATCGGCCGCGAGCCGCTCCAGCCGCTCGCGCGCTTCCGCCGCTGTCGGCCGGTGTCCGGCGCCGATCCACCACATCGCGAGATGGGGACCCGCCAAGTGCTCGAACCACTCGGTGCGGCGGCCGTAGAAGCGCTTGTGCACGGTCTGCCAGACATAGCGCTCGAGCGCTTCGATGTTCTCCCAGACCGAGAGGTTCACGATGATCTGCGGATCCGCGAAGGCCTGGATCGAGGTGGCGTTGCCGCTGTCATCCTTGAGGCGCCAGACAAAGCCTTCGCTGCGCTCCGCGATGCCGTTCACCAGGTCGAGATTGTCGACGAAGTCCGCCATGCGCGGATCGTCGAGCGGATAGCGCAGCCGGCCGATGTTCACTTCCGCGAGGTGGCGCATCATGGCTGGGTCGCCTCCGCCGTGACATAGAGGTGCACGATCCCGATCAGTCCGATCAGCATGATCAGCCCGCCGATGATCCGCAGCGGCAGGGCCCCGCTCCAGCTCTCGATCGGCGCGACAAGCGGCGCGAGGCCGAGCAGCGCGACCCCGAACAGCACGAAGAGCGGGCTCGCGCGCGAGCCGGGCTGATCCACCAGCCCGAGATAGAAGGCCCACAGCGCTGCCCCGATGCAGAGCAGCGAATGGAAGCCTCGCTGTTGCCCGCGCCAGGCCATGATCACTCCGCCGCCACCGGAACGGGCGTATCGTGCGGCCGCGCCGCATACTCGTCGATGCGCCGCTCGATCTCGTGCCGGAAGTGCCGGATCAGGCCCTGGATCGGCCAGGCTGCTGCGTCGCCGAGCGCGCAGATCGTGTGGCCTTCGACCTGCGTCGTGACGTCGAGCAGCATGCCGATCTCGCGCTTCTGCGCGCGGCCCTCGGCCATGCGCGAGAGCACGCGCCACATCCACCCCGTTCCTTCGCGGCACGGCGTGCACTGGCCGCAGCTCTCGTGCTTGTAGAAGTAGGAGATGCGCGCAATGGCGCGGACGATGTCGGTCGACTTGTCCATCACGATCACGGCCGCAGTGCCGAGGCCGGACTTCAGGTTCCGCAGCGTGTCGAAGTCCATATAGAGGTCTTCGCACTGCGAGGCCGGCAGCAGCGGCACCGAGGAGCCGCCCGGGATGACGGCGAGCAGATTGTCCCAGCCGCCGCGAATGCCGCCGCAGTGCTTGTCGATCAGCTCGCGGAACGTGATGCCCATCGCCTCTTCGACATTGCAGGGCTTGTTCACGTGACCCGAGATGCAAAAGAGCTTCGTGCCCGTGTTGTTCGGCCGGCCGATGCCGGCGAACCACGCCGCGCCGCGCCGCATGATGTCCGGCGCAACCGCGATGCTCTCGACATTGTTCACCGTGGTCGGGCAGCCGTAGAGGCCGACATTGGCCGGGAACGGCGGCTTGAGGCGCGGCATGCCCTTCTTGCCTTCGAGGCTCTCGAGCAGCGCGGTCTCCTCGCCGCAGATATACGCGCCGGCGCCGTGATGAACATAGAGGTCGAAGTCGTAGCCCGAGCCGCAGGCATTCTTGCCGATCAGCCCGGCCTCGTAGGCCTGGTCGATCGCGGCCTGCAGGCGCTCGCGCTCGCGGATGAATTCGCCGCGCACGTAGATGTAGCCGGCATTGGCGCCCATCGAGAAACCGGCGAGCAGGCAGCCCTCGATCAGGAGATGCGGATCGTGCCGCATGATCTCCCGGTCCTTGCAGGTGCCCGGCTCGGACTCGTCGGCATTGACCACGAGATAATGCGGCCGGCCGTCGTTCTGCTTCGGCATGAACGACCACTTCAGCCCGGTCGGGAAGCCGGCGCCGCCGCGGCCGCGGAGCCCTGAGGCCTTCACCTCGTTGATGATGCCATCGCGCCCCTTGGCCAGGATCTCCTTGGTGCCGTCCCAGGCGCCGCGTGCGCGTGCGCCCTCGAGGCCCCAATCGTGGATGCCGTAGAGGTTCTTGAAGATGCGGTCCTTGTCGTCGAGCATCACTGCCTCGTGCTGTCGCCGACGGGCGGCTTCGGAACTGGAGATTCGGTCACGTTCGCGGCTTCGCCCGGCTTCTTCGCGTCACGGTCGGTGAGCGCCGGGCCGCCGCCGGTGCGCGGCGTGCTCGCATAGAGCCCGGCCGAGGTCAGCGTGGTCAGCCCGCCCTGCGGCGCCGAAAATTGGCGGTCGACCTGCGGACCCGGCTTCGGCACGCGGCCGGCTTTGAGCTCGTCGAGGATGTGGGCGAAGCTCTCGGCCGTGAGGTCCTCGTAGAAGTCGTAGTTGATCTGCACCATCGGCGCGTTCACGCAAGCGCCGAGGCATTCGACCTCGAGCCAGGAGAGCTTGCCGTCGGCCGTGACGTGACCCGGCTCGCCGATCTTCTCGTGGCAGACCTTCTTCAGCTCGTTCGCGCCGCGCAACGCGCAGGGCGTCGTGCCGCAGAGCTGCACGTAGAACTGCCCCACCGGCTCGAGATTGAACATCGTGTAGAAGGTCGCGACCTCGAGCACGCGGATATTGGCCATGCCGAGCACCTCGGCGACATGCTCGATCGCCTTCTGCGGCAGCCAGCCGCCCGCCTGCTCCTGCGCCCGCCACAGCAGCGGGATCACGGCCGAGGCTTCACGGCCTTCCGGATACTTCGCGATCTGCTGCTTCACCCAGGTGAGGTTCTCCGGCGTGAACGCGAAGCTCTTCGGCTGCTGCTCGATCGGTGCGAGACGGCGGACGGACATGATCAGTTGCTCCTGCGGTCTTCCGCGCTCGCCTTGCGGCACGACCAGTTGATGCCTTTCGGCGCCGCGCGGCCGAAGAAACGGTCCACGGCGGGACCGTTCTCGCAGGTGCAGCGTCCGTCCGAGAACCAGACCATCTCGACATTGCCGAGCGAGCCGCGCGCGATCTCGATGAAGCGATCCGGCAGCCCGACATGCGCCTCGTAGCGGCCGCAATTCGCCGGCGCGGCCATGACGACGGCCGGGCTCGCGACGCTCAGCGCGCAAGTGGCGGTCAGGACGCTTCTCACCGATCCACCTCCCCGAACACGATGTCGAGCGAGCCGAGGATCGCGGATACGTCGGCCAACATGTGGCCGCGGCAGATGAAGTCCATGGCCTGCAGATGCGCGAAGCCGGGCGCGCGAATCTTGCACTTGTAGGGCTTGTTGGTGCCGTCGGCGACCAGGTAGACGCCGAACTCGCCCTTCGGCGCCTCGACGGCGGCATAGACCTCGCCGGCCGGCACGTGGAAGCCCTCGGTGTAGAGCTTGAAGTGATGGATCAGGGCCTCCATCGACTTCTTCATCTGCCCGCGCTTCGGCGGCACCACCTTGTTGTCGTCGACCGTGACGGGCCCCTGCCCCTCCGGCTCGCGCAGCTTGGCGATGCACTGCTTCATGATCCGGACCGACTGGCGCATCTCCTCCATGCGGATGAGATAGCGGTCGTAGCAGTCGCCGTTCTTGCCGATCGGAATGTCGAAATCCATCTCGGCATAGCACTCGTAGGGCTGCGCCTTGCGCAGGTCCCAGGCCGCGCCCGAGCCGCGCACCATGACGCCCGAGAAGCCCCAGGCCCAGGCGTCGTCGAGCTTCACCACGCCGATATCGACGTTGCGCTGCTTGAAGATGCGGTTGTCGGTGAGCAGGACCTCGAGCTCGTCGCAGACCCTGAGAAACGGATCGCAGAACGCCTCGATATCGTCGATGAGCTGGGGCGGCAGATCCTGGTGCACGCCGCCGACGCGGAAATAGGCCGCGTGCATGCGCGAGCCAGAGGCGCGCTCATAGAACACCATCAGCTTCTCGCGCTCCTCGAAGCCCCAGAGCGGCGGCGTCAGCGCGCCGACGTCCATCGCCTGCGTCGTCACGTTGAGGAGATGCGAGAGCAGCCGGCCGATCTCGCAATAGAGCACGCGGATTAGCTGCGCGCGGCGCGGCACCGTCAGCCCGAGCAGCTTCTCGGCCGCGAGGCAGAAGGCGTGCTCCTGGTTCATCGGCGCGACGTAGTCGAGCCGGTCGAAATAGGGGATCGCCTGCAGATAGGTCTTCGCCTCGATCAGCTTCTCGGTGCCGCGATGCAGCAGCCCGATATGCGGATCGACGCGCTCCACCACCTCGCCGTCGAGGTCGAGCACCAGGCGCAGCACGCCATGCGCCGCCGGATGCTGCGGCCCGAAGTTGAGCGTGAAGTTACGGACGGAGGCTTCGGTCATACGCGGTTCGTCCTTGCTTGCCGCGGCCCAAGACCCGTCATCCTGAGGTGCGAGCGGACGAAGTCCGCGAGCCTCGAAGGATGAACGGCCCGGGCCGCGCAACGAGTATGCTGCGACTCAGCGGCTGTCGCCCTTCGAGGCTCGCCACTGCGTGGCGAGCACCTCAGGGTGACGGATCGAATGTTGAGGCGCGCTGCCATGATCACGGCCCGCCCCCGCTCACCAGCGTCTGCGCCTTCTCGGCGACGCGGGCGTTGAACTTGTCCCAGGCGACGACGGCGCGCTCGTGCCGGCCTTCGCCGATCTGGTCGACGCCGTCATGGGCGCGCACGCGGAACGAGATCTTGCGGCCCTTCACCTCGACGCACTCGGCCTCCACCGTGACGGTGAGCCCGGGCGGCGTGGCGGCGCTGTGGCTGACGTCGATGTGGATGCCGAGGCTGCCCTCGCCCGCGTCGAGATGCGGCGCCATCAGCTGGATGCAGGTCCACTCCATCAGGCCGACCATGAAGCCGGTCGCGAACACATCCGGCATGGCCTGGAAATCCGCGGCCTCCGGATAGAGGTGCGGCACCGTCTTGTTCTCGGGCACCACGTAGGTGAAGCGGTGCGTGAGGCCGGCCGTGAGCGTCGGTTTCATGGTCAGCCCGGCTTCTGCTCGGCCTTCTCGTCCCCGGGCAGCGGATAGTCCGGCCCTTCCCACGGCGACAGGAAGTCGAAGTTGCGGAATTCCTGGGCGAGCCGCACCGGCTCGTAGACCACGCGCTTCTGCTCGTCGTCGTAGCGCACCTCGACGAAGCCAGTGAGCGGGAAGTCTTTGCGCAGCGGATAACCCTCGAAGCCGTAATCCGTGAGCAGGCGGCGCATGTCGGGATGGCCCGTGAACAGCACGCCGTAGAGGTCGTAGGCCTCGCGCTCGAACCAGTCGGCACCCGGGAAGACGCCGATCAGCGACGGCACCGCCGTGACCTCGTCGGTCTCGATCTTCACGCGGATGCGCAGGTTCTGCTTCGGCGAGAGGAAGTGATAGACGACGTCGAAGCGCTTCTCGCGTGCCGGCCAGTCCACGGCCGTCACGTCAATGATGCTCCAGAACTGGCAGCGTCCGTCGTCGCGCAGGAATTTCGCGACCTTCGGAATTGCGGCGGCCTTGGCGCTGACCGTCAGCTCGCCGAAAGCGACCTGATAGCCGAGAACCGCGTCAGGCAGCGCAGCAAGGATCGCCTCGCCGAGTTCCTTGAGAGTCTCGTCCATGGAAATCCCTCACCGCTCGATGGTGCCGATGCGGCGGATCTTCTTCTGCAGGAGCAGCACGCCGTAGAGCAGCGCCTCGGCGGTCGGCGGACAGCCCGGCACATAGATGTCGATCGGCACGATGCGATCGCAGCCGCGCACCACCGAATAGGAGTAATGGTAGTAACCGCCGCCGTTGGCGCAGCTGCCCATGGAGATGACGTAGCGCGGCTCCGGCATCTGGTCGTAGACCTTGCGGAGAGCGGGAGCCATCTTGTTGGTGAGCGTGCCCGCGACGATCATCACGTCGGACTGGCGCGGGCTCGCGCGCGGCGCGAAGCCGAAACGCTCGGCGTCGTAGCGCGGCATCGACATCTGCATCATCTCGACCGCGCAGCAGGCGAGACCGAATGTCATCCACATGAGCGAGCCGGTGCGCGCCCAGGTGATCAGCTCATCCGTAGCCGTGACCAGGAAGCCCTTGTCGGCGAGCTCGTTGTTGAGGCCGACGAAATACGGATCGTCCGCGCCTACGGGTTTTCCCGTACGCGGATCCAGAATGCCCTTCGGGGCCGGTGCGACGACTGTGCTCATGCGCTCGTCAATCCCATTCGAGCGCCCCCTTCTTCCATTCGTAGATAAACCCGATCGTCAGCACCGCAAGGAAGATCATCATCGACCAGAAGCCGAAGGTGCCGAGCTCGCCGAAGGCCACCGCCCAGGGGAACAGGAACGACACCTCGAGGTCGAAGATGATGAAGAGGATGGCGACGAGATAGAACCGCACGTCGAACTTCATGCGCGCATCGTCGAACGCGTTGAAGCCGCACTCGTAGGCCGAGAGCTTCTCGGGATCGGGCTGCTTGTAGGCGACGATGAAGGGCGCGATCAGCAGCGCGAGGCCGATGGCGGCAGAGACGCCGATGAACACCACGAGGGGCAGATAGGCCTGCAGAAGCTCGCTCATCGCCGACCTCGATTCGAGGGCCGGACGGGTCCGGCCGAGAACGCCATCGGGACCCGCCAACCCCCAATGGAATCGCCCCTTTTCCAGTTTGGATTCGGTCCAGGGCGAGTGCGCGTGGATTAGCGCAGCGCACAAGGGGTGGCAAGCCGACGCGCATGCAAAAATGTGCAGTATTTCAGTGGCCGGCCGCATGCGCACGGGCCTCTGACCCCCGATTGACAGCGGCCTGCAGGCGCCACGATCATGGCGGGCCTGACGCAACAAGAGGTGCAAGCAGCGCCCGTCACAAGGGAGGATGTCATGACCCCTTGGCATCGTCGTGCCGTGCTGAAAGCCGCGGCGCTCGCCGCCGCCTGGGCCGGCGCCAAGTCTGCTGCCGCCGATACCCGAGGATCCCCCATGAGCGAGCCCATCAAAGGCGCCGAGCACTTCACCGAGCGCGATGGCGCGCGGCTGTTCCTCTGGCAGAAACAGGGGCCGGACCGCAGCGCCGGCACGATTCTCTTCGTGCACGGCTCCTCCATGGCCTCGCAGCCGACCTTCGACCTGGTGGTCCCGGGGCGGCCCGATTCCTCCGCCATGGACTGGTTCGCCCGGCGCGGCTTCGAATGCTGGAGCGTTGACGTGGAGGGCTATGGCCGCTCCACCAAGGACCGCGACAACAATGCGGACATCTCCCGCGGCGCCGACGATTGCGCCGCCGCCGCGAGCTATATCGGCAAGCTCGGCGGCCGCCCGCTCATGGTCTACGGCATCTCGTCAGGCGCCTTGCGCGCAGCCTTGTTTGCGCAGCGCCATCCGGAGCTTGTGGCGCGCCTCGCGCTCGACGCCATGGTGTGGACCGGCGAAGGCAGCCCCACCCTCGCGGACCGCAAGAAGCGCCTGCCCGAGTATCAGGCCAAGAACCGCCGACCGATCGACCGCGCCTTCGTGCACTCGATCTTCAACCGCGACCATCCGGGCACGGCGGACAAGGAGACCGTCGAAGCCTTCGCGGATGCGATCCTCGCGCTCGACAACTCGGTGCCGACCGGGACCTATGTGGACATGACCTCGAAGCTGCCCGTGGTCGACCCCGAGAAGATCACGGTGCCGACCATGATCATGCGGGGCCAATGGGATGGCATCGCAAGCTTCGATGACCTGGTGGAGTTCTTCAAACGCCTGCCCAACCCGGACAAGCACTTCGCCGTGATGCCCGGCATCGCGCATGCGAGCTTCCAGCAGAAGAACTACCAGTTGGTCTATCACATCCTCTGGAGCTTCTTCACCCAGCCCGCGCCGGTGTATCGGGGCTGAGTAGGGTGTGCTCGGCGCGCCGAGGCGTCGCGAGCTCTCGAGAGCCCTGCTCGCGCCGAGCGCACGCGCGGCGTCGGCGCAAGCTGGGAAGCCCGACGCGCGCGCACGTCGGACGCAACTTCAATCGATAACCGACAGGCCTGGGCCGACGTGCACACCCTACGAAGGGCTTAGCGCCCTTTAGGCACGGCCACGCGATTGCAGGCGCGGAGGAATGTTCCTCTACTCCGCGGGCGCATTCACCTGCTGCGCCGGCGCTTCGCCGCGGCGTCGCCGCGTGAGCAGCGTGAAGAAGTAGGGAACGAAGAGGATCGCGAGGCCGGTCGCGGCCAGCATGCCGCCGACGACGCCGGTGCCGATCGAATGTCGGCTGGCCGACCCAGCGCCGCTGCTGATGGCGAGCGGCAGCACGCCGAGGATGAAGGCGAGCGAGGTCATGATGATGGGACGGAAACGCAGGCGGGCCGCCTCGATCGCGGAGTCGTAGGCGCTCATGCCGGCGCGGTAGCGCTCGAGCGCAAACTCCACGATCAGAATGGCGTTCTTGGCCGAGAGCCCGATCAGCGTGACGAGCCCGACCTGGAAATAGATGTCGTTCTCGATGCCGCGCAGCCAGATCGCGACGATCGCGCCGAACACCGCGAAGGGCACGGCCGTCACCACGGCGAGCGGCAGCGACCAGCGCTCGTAGAGCGCCGCCAGGATGAGGAACACCATCAGCACACCGAGCAGAAATCCCTGATAGCCGGTGCCGGCGCTCGCGAGCTCCTGATAGGCGGATCCCGTCCACGCGATGGTGTAGCCGGCCGGCAGCGTCTTGCTCACCACATCCTGCATCGCCGCGATCGCCTGGCCGGACGAGATCCCGGGCGCCGGATTGGCCATGATCTTGGCGGCCGGGAAGATGTTGAAGCGATCGACCGCGTCGGGGCCGACGATCCGCTCGGCCTTCACCAGCACGTTCAGCGGCACCATCGCGCCGCTCGCTGAGCGCACGAACACGTGACGCAGATCCTCGGGCGAGCGGCGGAACTGCTCCTCGGAGGACTGGCTGACCCGATAGGTGCGGCCGAACAGGGTGAAGTCGTTCACGTAGAGGCTGCCGAAGGTGCTCTGCATCGCCTCGAACACGGTAGGGATCGGCACGCCGAGCGCCTTCGCTTTCTCGCGGTCGACGTCGACGCGATATTGCGGCACCGCGGTGCTGAAGGTGGTGCGCACACCCGTGAGCTCGGAGCGCTGGCTCGCCGCCGCGACCACACGGTTCGCGGCGTCGGCGAGGCTTTCGAGCGTGCCGCCGGTGCGGTCCTGCAGGAAGGCTTCGACGCCGCCGGTCGTACTGATGCCCTGGATCGGCGGCGGATTGAAGCCGATCACCATTCCGTCGCGCAGGCCCGCATTGAGGCCCGCGAAGGCCGGCGCGAGGCGGCGGGCGTCTTGCGCCGGATCGGTGCGCTCGGACCAGTCCTTGAGGCTGACGAAGGAAACGCCCGCATAGGTCTGCTGCGCGCCCGCCAGCAGATCGAAGCCGGACAGCGTCACCACATTGGCGACCGCCGGGTTCGCCATCGCGCCCTGTGTCACCTTCTCGGTCACGGCCCGCGTGCGGTCGAGCGAGGCGGCGGGCGGCAGCGTCGTGACCAGGAACACGCTGCCCTGGTCTTCCTGCGGCACCAGCCCGCCGGGCACGCGCTGGAACAGGAGCCAGGTCGCGCCCAGCATCACGGCGACGATCGCGAGCGAGACCAGTCCGCGGCGCATGAACAGCGCGACACCCATGGTGTAGCGCTCGGCGAGCCAGTCGAAGCCGCGGTTGAACCAGCGGAAGGGAGCCCACGGCTCCGCATGCGTGGGCTTGAGCAGCAGCGCGGCGAGCGCCGGCGAGAGCGTGAGCGCGACGATGCCCGAAACGACGACCGACACCGCGATCGTCACCGCGAACTGCCGGTAGAGCTCGCCCGCGAGCCCGCCCAGGAACGACACCGGGATGAACACCGCGCACAGCACCAGCACGATGGCGATGACGGGCCCGCTCACCTCCTCCATCGCCTTGATCGCCGCGTCGCGCGGCGACTTTCCTTCGCTGCGCATGATGCGCTCGACGTTCTCGATCACCACGATGGCATCGTCCACCACGATGCCGATGGCGAGCACGAGCCCAAACAGCGTGAGCAGGTTGATCGAGAAACCGAGCAGATACATGCCCGCGAAGGAGCCGATGATCGACACCGGCACGGCGAGCACCGGGATCAAGGTCGCGCGCCAGTTCTGCAGGAAGACGAAGACGACCAGGACGACCAGCACGAGCGCCTCGATGAAGGTGCGGATCACCTCCTGGATCGACACCTCGACGAAGCGTGTGGTCGTGAACGGCACATCGTAACGCAGCCCCTCGGGGAAGCGCGTCGCCATGGCATCCATGGCCTCCTTGACGCGCGCCGAGACATCGAGGGCGTTCGCGCCCGACTGCAGGTAGACGCCGATCGGCACCACGGGATCGCCGTTCAGGGTCGCCGAGAACGAGTAGGTCAGCGAGCCAAGCTCTACGCTCGCCACGTCCTTGAGCCGCAGGGCGGCGCCGTTCTCGTCCGAGCGCAGAATGATGTTCTCGAACTCGCGGGGATCAGCCAGGCGCCCGCGGGTGGTCACGGAATAAGTGAACGGCTCGTTCGCGCTCATCGGCTCCTCGGCGAAGCGGCCGGCCGCGAACTGCGCGTTCTGCTCCCGGATCGCGGCCGCGACGTCGCTCGGCGTGAGCCGGTATTGCGCGACCTTGTCGGGCCGCAGCCAGACGCGCATCGAGTAGTCCGTGGCGCCGAACAGCGAGGCGTCGCCCACGCCCGGCACGCGGCGCAGCTCGTCGATGATGTTCACGAGCGCATAATTGCTCATGAACTTCGGATCGTAGCGCCCGCCCGGCGAGGACAGCGCGACGATCTCCAGGATCGAGCCCGAGCGGCTCTGCACCGTCACGCCCTGGCGCGAGACCTCGGCGGGCAGCAGCGGCGCCGCGCGCTGCACCCGGTTGTTGACGTTGATCACGGCCTGGTCGGGATTGGTGCCGATCTCGAAGGAGATCGTGATCCGCATGGTGCCCGAGCCCGTCGAGGTCGATTGCATGTAGATCATGCGCTCGACGCCGTTGATCTGCTGCTCGAGCGGCGCCGCCACCGTCTCGGCGATAGTCTGCGCGCTCGCCCCCGGATAGCTCGCCGAGACGACGACGGTCGGCGGCACGATCTGCGGATACTGCGCGACCGGCAGCACGCGCATCGCCACCAGGCCGACGAGCACGATGACGATCGACAGCACCGAGGCGAAAACCGGCCGGTCGATGAAGAAGCGCGAGATCACTGCGCGGCTCCGGTGGTGCCCTGCCCGGCCCGTTCGGCCACTGCGGCCGGCTTGACGGGCGCGCCCGGGCGCACGCGGATCAGGCCGTCCACCACGACGCGCTCGCCGCTCTTGAGGCCGTCCTGCACGACCCAGTCGGTCGCGAGCTCCTGCCCGAGCCGGATCGGCCGCGCCCGCGCGATGTCGCCGGCATCCAGGACGTAGACGAACGGACCTTGCGGCCCCTGCGAGACGGCGCGCTTGGGAATGCTGATCGCATCCGGCAGCGTCACACCGCTGATCTGCAGCCGCACGAACTGGCCCGGCAGCAGCACACCGTCGGGATTGGGAAAGGTCGCCCGGATCTGGATCGTGCCGGTGCTGGCATCGACATTGTTCGCCGAGACGTCGATGCGTCCGCGCTGCGCATAAGGCGCGCCGGCTCCGAAGGTCAGCGTGACCGACAAATCTTCTGCGCGAATAGGCGTGGCACGCGTCTCGTTCATCGCCCGGAAGCCGCGATATTCCTCGTCCGTGACGGAGAAGCTCACATAGGCGGGATCGAGCGGCGTGATGGTCGTGAGCAGCGTCTGCTGCGCCTGCACCAGCGTGCCGACCGCCGGCACATCGAGGCTGGTGCTGCCCGCAACCGGCGCCGTGATGGTGGTGTAGCCGAGATTGAGATTGGCGGCTTCGACCTCGGCCCGGGCGAGCTTCACCGAAGCGTCAGCCTGATCGCGCGCGGCGCGTGCATCATCGAGCTGCTTTTCGGTCGCGACATTGCGGCGGGAGAGCTCCTCGATGCGCGCGAAATTCTCCACCGCCTGGCGCTGCGTCGCCTGCGCCTGCGCGAGCTGCGCATTGGCGCGGTCGAGCGCGACCCGATAGGGCGCGGGATCGAGGCGAAACAGCGCGTCGCCCTGCTTCACCCGCGTGCCCTCCTGGAAGGCGCGCTCCAGCAGGACACCTCCGACCCGCGCTCGCACCTCCACGTTGCGCAGACCCACGACACGGCCCGCATATTCGGCCGGCAGCGGCACTTCGGCGGCCTGCACCTGCGTGACGCCGACCTCGGGCGGCTGCGCGGCGGCAGGCGCCGGCGCGGCCCGGCCGGTGTCGCGCCGCAGCCACATATATCCGCCCGCCACCGCAAAGATGGCGATCAGCGCCACGATCAGGAGGCGCGCTGCTGGCCTGCTCAAGGTCCCTCCTTTGAAGGTCAGGTGGCGGTCCCATGCCGCACCGCCACGACGCATCAACGCCGGGAGAAGGGATTGGGTCCGGCAGGCCTAGGCGGCTTCGCCGGAGGACCGTGGGGCGGCCGCTGCAGGCTTGGCGTCGCGGAAAGCGAGCCAGCGCGTCTCGATGGCGGCGCGCAGCTCCTCCCGCGTCGCCGGCAGGAGCTCGGTGTGAAATGCGACCCGCACCATGTCGCCCACCGGAATGAACGTGCTTTCCCAGCCCGGGCCGCGCAGAATCGAGTCCGTGTGGATGGCCCGATCGTAAAAGCGCTTCGACACCAGCGCGACCGTCACGTCGCGAAAGGTGGTGCCATTGCGCTCGACATCGACGGTCTCGACACCACGCACCTGGTGCCACGGGATGACGATCTCCTTCAGGCCTTCGATGCGGAAGAAGATGCCCTGCGGGGTGAGCTCGAGCGGCGGCTTACCGGGATTGGCGGTCTTGTAGAACTCGTAGGCCGTGAGGCCGGCGCCGAGGATCAGCGCCACATAGCCCGGCAGCAGGAGCTGGCGGTCCGTGCTGTACATCACGATGGCGAGGCCGAGGAACAAGGCGACCACGCCGATGGCGAGCTGCTTCAGGCCCATCTTCTCGCGGCTGTATCTCAGCGTCGCCTGAACGTCCGTGATTCTGGGGTGCATGAACGGCTCTCGGGATGCGGTCCGACATGTCTCTGTCGCAGCCGGCGCGGCGCGCGTTCAATCGACCGCGCGCGAACCGAGAAGTTCTCGAGTCACTTGCAACTGGCGTAAGCTTCCTTCCTCCGACAGCCGCCCCCTCCACGAACGCGTCGCTCAAGGGAAGACCCGATGGATGAGAATATGCGCCCTCCAGAACCACGCTTCGTGATCGATGCGCTTCTTCCGGCCGAGATCGCGCAGAAGGCAGAGACGATCGGCGCCCAAAAGGCGCGCCTGGACCTCTCGAGACTTGTCGTTCTGTCGATGTTGGCGGGGGCGTTCATCGGCCTTGGAGCGATGTTCGCCACCACCGTCATGGCCGGCGCCGATGGGGTGCTTCCGTTCGGCATCACGCGACTCTTCGCCGGGCTCGTGTTCTCGCTGGGGCTGATCCTGGTGGTTGTCGGCGGAGCCGAATTGTTCACCGGCAACACACTGATGGTCATGGCCTTGGCTGCGCGCAAGATCACCGGCCTGGAAATGCTGCGGGCATGGCTCATCGTCTATGTCGGCAACTTTGTCGGCGCGTTCGGAACCGCGGTCCTCGTCTTCCTTTCGGGTCAGCACTTGTCGGGTGATGGTGTCGTCGCCGAGATCGCCGTATCGATCGCGTCCTCCAAAGCCGCCCTTCCATTCGGCCGGGCATTCTTCCTGGGCATCCTCTGCAATGTTCTAGTCTGCCTCGCGGTCTGGCTGTCCATCGGCGCGCGCACGACCGCCGACAAGGTGCTCGCGGTTCTGTTTCCGGTCGCAGCGTTTGTCGCCGCCGGATTTGAGCACTCGGTGGCGAACATGTACCTCATACCGCTCGGCATGATGATCAGGGATTGGGGACCGAGCGCCCTGGGCTCGGTCTCGACTGCCCATGTGGCTGATCTGAGCTGGCCCGCATTCTTCTGGAGCTTGATCCCGGTGACGATCGGTAATGTTGTGGGTGGCGGTGTCCTTGTCGGCGTCGTCTACTGGTTTGTCTACCTCCGACCCAGCCCGAGCCGGACGCCTTCCGACGCATGAGCAATGACGAGGACGCGCCCCCGAACAGGCTCGGCCTCAGCGTGGCCGAGGCCGAGCTGCGCCTCAAATCCGAGGGCTTCAATGAGTTGCCGCGAGCCGACCGGCGCACGGCGCTGCGGATCGTCCTGGAGGTCTTGCGCGAGCCGATGCTCCTCCTCCTGCTCGGCGCAGGGCTCATCTATCTCCTGCTCGGCGACCTCAAGGAATCGCTGATCCTCCTCACCTTCGCGATGCTGTCGGTCGCGATCACGGTCGTGCAAGAGACGCGCACCGAACGGGTGCTCGAGGCGCTCCGAGATCTCACAAGCCCGCGTGCCCTGGTGGTTCGCGATGGGGAGCGCAAGCGCATCCCCGGCCGCGAGGTGGTGCGCGGCGACCTCGTGGTCCTTTCCGAGGGCGACCGGGTTCCTGCCGATGCCGCGCTGCGCGAGAGCCACGACGTCCAAGTGGATGAATCCCTGCTCACCGGAGAATCGGTGCCTGTCCGCAAGGTTGCGGCCACGACCCTGCCGGCCGGCCCGGCGCGGCCTGGCGGCGATGACTTGCCGTTCGTCTATTCGGGATCATTGGTCGTGCGGGGAAGCGGCCTCGCCGAGGTCCTGTCGACAGGCGCGCGCAGTGAGATCGGCAAGATCGGGCAATCGCTTCACGGGCTTGAAGCGGAGCCGCCGCGGCTGCAGCTCCAGACCAGGCGCCTGGTGCGGCTTGCCGCCCTTGGAGGCGCGGCCGTGAGCCTGGTCGCAATCGTCCTCTACTGCACGTTGCGCGGCGGCTGGCTGGAAGCGCTCCTTGCGGGCATCGCCATTGGCATGTCGATGCTGCCGGAGGAATTTCCGGTCGTGCTGACCGTGTTCATGGCGATGGGCGCCTGGCGAATATCGCGCGCACGCGTGCTGACGCGACGCGCCGCGTCGATCGAGACGCTCGGCTCTGCCACCGTGCTCTGCACGGACAAGACCGGCACCCTCACCGAAAACCGGATGTCGATCGTGGAGCTCCGGCTGCCGGACGGCAATGTCTTCCGGTCCCGCGACGGCATGGCGGCGGGCATTCCCGGCCCGTTCCACGAGCTGGCCACTTATGGCTTGCTGGCAAGCGCCCCCGAGCCGTTCGATCCGATGGAGAAGGCCTTTCATGCCTTCGCGCGCGACGGGCTTGGGTCCGCGCGAGCACTGGATTCTCAATGGAAGCTCGTGCACGGGTACGGTCTTCGGCCCGAACTCCTCGCCGTGACGCATGCCTGGAAGGGAGACGACAACGAGTCCGGCTTGGCGATTGCAAGCAAGGGGGCGCCGGAGAGCATTGCGCGACTTTGCGGTCTCGACAGTGCCGCCACAGACGCGATGCATCACGCCGTCGATGCCATGGCCCGCGAAGGGTTACGTGTGCTGGCCGTGGCGAAGGCGACCCATGTGGGCGAGAGCCTTCCCGCGTCGCCCCTTGGCTTTCGTTTCGACTTTCTCGGTCTTGTCGGGCTTGCCGATCCGTTGCGGCCAAGTGTGCCCGCGGCCGTTCGCGAATGCCGTTCCGCCGGCATCCGCGTCGTGATGATCACCGGGGACTATCCGGCCACCGCGCGCGCCATTGCGGCCGAGGCCGGGATCGATGCCGCCGAGGTCGTGACCGGGGAGGATGTGGAGGCTCTATCCGACGGCGAGCTTGCGCGCCGTGCCGGACGCACCAGCGTGTTCGCGCGCATCATGCCGGAGCAGAAGCTGCGCATCGTTCAGGCCCTGAAGGGCCGAGGCGATATCGTCGCCATGACGGGCGACGGCGTGAACGACGCGCCATCCCTCAAGGCCGCCCACATCGGCGTGGCCATGGGTGGCCGCGGGACCGACGTGGCGCGCGAGGCCTCCGCCATCGTTCTGCTCGACGACGATTTTGGATCGATTGTGACCGCGGTGCGCCTCGGCCGTCGCATCTACGACAATCTGCGCAAGGCCATGGCATTCATCTTCGCGGTGCATGTGCCGATCGCCGGCCTCGCCCTTCTGCCGCTCGTGTTCGGACTGCCTATCATCTTCGGTCCGATTCATATCGCGTTTCTCGAGATGGTGATCGACCCGGTGTGCACGCTGGTTTTCGAAGCCGAGACCGAAGAAGCGGACGTCATGAACCGTCCGCCTCGCCCGCCTGACGAGCCGCTCTTTTCCTGGCCGCTGATCGCCTGGAGTGTCCTGCAAGGCGCGCTGGCCTTTGCCCTGTGCGCGGCGATCTATGTCGTGGCGCTCGCGCGCGGCATGCCGCCGGACGAGGCGCGCGCGATCACCTTCTTCTCTCTCGTGGTCTGCATCGTCAGTCTTATTCTGATCAACCGCTCCTTCAGCACGTCACTGCTGGCGGCATTCAGACGTCCGAATCCCATCCTCGCGTTGATCCTGCTGGTGGTCGCCACGACCCTCGGCCTGACGCTGGTCTGGCCCGCGGCGAGCACTCTGTTCCGGTTCGGCCCGTTGCATCACGATGATCTCGCGCTCACCCTCGGTGCCGGGCTCGCACTCTTGCTGATCCTCGAGCTGATCAAGCCGCTCTGGCGGCGCCGCCTGCAGTTGTGATCAGGTGCGGTTCGAGGATGACCCCGAGCCGCAAAAAAAATGAACCCCGCCAAGCGCGCTGGCTTGCGGGGTTCAGGGCCAGACATTGTCTCGGGGAGGATGAGAGCTCGTCCGGAGATGCCACTCATGCGCCTGAACACGACGAGCCGCATTGATCTAGGTTAAGGTTTCCTCGGGTCCTGGAGGTCGCGCCTTCAGAACTAGGACGCGTTCAGCGCAGCAGCGCCCTGACCTTCGGCAATGTGTTCGTTCGCCATTGGCTTTCGCCGAAGCTGCGTTCGATGATTCGATTGTCGGCAATGACGAGCCACATCGGCACGCCCGCGCCGGCACCGAGCTGATCGCGGTAGATCCGCAGATCCTCCGGCCAGTTCTCGTCCTTGAGCAGATCGCGCAAGGTCGCCGACTTCACCTCGCGATAGGGCACGCGCGCGAACTCGGACGTGGCGCGGAATTGCGCGCCCTCGCCTTTTTGCCAGGCTCGGCACGGCGCGCAGTCCTCGGCGCCGACATAGAGCAGCAGAAGCTCCTTCGGTTTCGCCGGAATCGGCCACAGCGCAACGCTCGCGAGCGCGAGCGCGACTACCGCCGAGAGACCGGCAGCGCTCCAGCGCAAGCGCGGCGACATCGCCCCGAATGGTTTCATCCAAAACGGTTCGGGTGAAATACGCATGCTGTTGATTATTTATGCGTGCACCGCACAAACCTTGACCATAGTCAAACCTACCCGTGCGACACGGACATATTTTTCGGCAGTCATTCGCCACCAGAGGGGCTGCCCATGACGACGCCAAATCCGACGGACCAGACGCAAGCGCGCATCCCCATGATGCAGCAGATTCTCGACAATCCGTTCCTGCTGCTCTTCGTCGGCGTCACCATTCCGACGGTCCTCTACATCCTCTGGGGCGTGATGGAAGTCGCATCCATCCCGCTCGCGAACTGATCACACCCTTCCTTTCATCGCACGACGGGGGACCGCAATGGCCGTCACACCACCCGAACAACGAGTCTGGTGGAACGAACCCATCGAGAGAGTCGAGCTGACCTGGACGGTCATCGCCTTTCTCTGGGGCCTGTTCATGTTCGGCTTCATGATCGCCTGGCACTTCATCGGTGGCCAGAATCTGAGCCGCGAGGCCTATCGCATCGCGCCTTCGCGCTATGAGACGAAGGTCGAGGAATTCACCAAGAAGTACACGGTACGCGAGGAAAAGGGCGTGCCGGTGGTCAAGCCGCCCGCCAATACCGACGTCTACATGCTGGGCCGGCTGTGGAACTGGTGGCCGATTCTCGAGCTCGAGAAGGGCAAGAGCTATCGCTTCCATCTCTCCTCGATCGACTGGCAGCACGGCTTCTCGCTGCAGCCGACCAACATCAACATCCAGGTCCATCCCGGCTACGAGCACGTGATCACCCTGACGCCGACGGAGTCCGGCGAGTTCGGGATCGTCTGCAACGAGTTCTGCGGGATCGGTCATCACACGATGACCGGCAAGATCTACGTCACGGAACCGAAGCGGGCCGAGGCCGGCGAACGCCTCGCCGATGGGAGATAAGATATGACTGCTGAAACCATCGTCGGTGTCGGCGGCAGAGCCGCGGATTTCCGCACCTGTCCCTACACGGGACTCAAAGTCGACGCCGCGGCGCAAGCGCTGATCAAGGCCAATGCGGTCGCGGCCGTGATCTTCCTGGCGCTCGGCGGCCTCATGGGCCTGCTGGTCGCGCTCACACGCTGGCCGGCCGTTCACCTGCTGCCGGCCGAGTGGTTCTACCTCGTGCTCACCGGACACGGCGCCAATGTGCTGCTGTTCTGGATCATCTTCTTCGAGATCGCGGTGCTCTACTTCGCCTCCGCGGTCCTGCTCAACTGCCGCCTGCCCGCACCGAAGATCGCCTGGCTCGGCTTCGTGCTGATGGTGGTGGGTGCCGTGCTCACCAATGTCGAGGTGCTGCGCGGCGAATCGAGCGTGATGTTCACGTCCTATCCGCCGATGATGGCGAAATCCAACTTCTATCTGGGGCTGATCCTGTTCGCCGTCGGCGCGCTGATCGGTGTCGGCATCTTCTTCGCGACCCTCGCGGTCGCCAAGGAGGAGCAGACCTATCAGGGCTCCATGCCGCTCGTGACCTTCGGCGCGCTGACGGCCGCGATCATCGCAGTCTTCACCATCGCGTCCGGCGCCATCATCCTGATCCCGACCTGGCTCTGGTCGCTCGGATGGATCGGCGACATCGACCCGCTGATGTACAAGGTCGTCTGGTGGGCGATGGGTCACTCGTCGCAACAGATCAACGTCTCGGCGCATGTCTCGATCTGGTATCTCACGGTGGCCCTGCTGCTCGGCGCCAAGCCGCTCTCCGAGAAGGTGAGCCGCACCGCGTTCTTCCTCTACATCCTGTTCCTGCAGCTCGCCTCGGCGCATCACCTGCTCGCCGAGCCCGGCATGACGGCGAGCTGGAAGATCGTCAATACCAGCTACATGATGTATCTCGCGGTGCTCGGATCGATGATCCACGGCCTCACCGTGCCGGGCGCGATCGAAGCCGCCCAGCGCAAGAACGGCTACACCAAGGGCGTGTTCGAGTGGCTGCGCAAGGCACCGTGGGGCAACCCGGCCTTCGCGGCCATGTTCCTCTCGCTCGTGATGTTCGGCTTCATCGGCGGCATCTCCGGCGTGGTGCTCGGCACCGAGCAGCTCAACGTGCTGATGCACAACACGATCTACGTGCCGGGCCACTTCCACGGCACGGTCGTCGCCGGCACCACGCTCGCCTTCATGGGCGGCACCTACCTGGTGCTCCCCTTGATCTTCCAGCGCGAGATCGTGTGGCCGAAGCTCGCCAAGCTGCAGCCCTATGTGTTCGGCATCGGCGCCGCCGGCATCTCGATGTTCATGATGGGCGCGGGCACCCTCGGCGTGCCACGCCGTCACTGGGACATCACCTTCAGTGACGCGACGATCTCCTTCGCGCACTCGGCCGGCGCCTTCCTGATGATGGGACTGAACGGCGTGTTCGCGATCCTCGCGGCGGCGGGCGGCGTCATCTACGTGGTGGTGGTGGTCGGCACCGTGCTGTTCGGCAAGAAGATCACGGCCGGGCACAAGCTCACCTTCCCGCTCCATCAGGGCGGCGGCGCCGCCGCCTCGCACTACGGGAGCCACGCCACGGTGAAGCTGCCGGGCACGATCGTGCTCGTCACCATCTTCTTCGTGTCGTTCGTCCTCTACTACTTCATCAACTGGAAATATCTCTCGGAACTCTGGCTGTTCCGCTGATCTTTCCTGCACCCCCGATTGATGACGGAGAAGACAAATGCTCGCCGCGGTCCGCATGACGGTTTCGCTCCTGAAGCTCAGGATCGGAATAGCGATCGCGGCGAGCGCGCTCGCTGGCATGGCAGCGACAAGCGGCCCTGCCCCGACCTGGTGGCAGGCGCTCGGCCTGTCGCTCGCCGTGCTCGGCGCGTCCGGCGCAGCCGGCGCCTTCAATCACTACTATGACCGCGACCTCGACCGTCACATGCGGCGGACGAAGTCGCGTCCCTTCGCGAGCGGCGCCTTTGCGGCGAGTCCCTGGTGGCTCGCCGCCTTCCTCGCGCTGCTCGCAGCCTCCCTCGCCCTCGCCTGGGCGGTCGGCGGCGGCATGGCGGCCGCTTTCGTCTTTCTCGGCGCCTTCACGTACGGCATCGTCTACACGGTGTGGCTGAAGCGCCGCAGCACCTGGAACATCGTGGTCGGCGGACTCGCCGGCAGCTTCGCGGTGCTGGCCGGCGCGGCGGCCGTCGACCCGGCGCCGCAGCTCGTGCCGGTGGTCCTCGCCGTCGTGCTGTTCCTGTGGACGCCGCCGCACTTCTGGAGCTTGGCCGCCGCGAAGGGCGAGGACTATGCCAAGGCAGGCGTGCCGATGCTGCCGATCGTGGTGCCGGCGCGCGCCTGGACATCGGCGGTGCTCAGCCACACGGCCGCGCTGACCGCAATCTCGCTGGTGCCGCTCTGGTACGGCCTCGGCGCGCTCTATGGCCTCGGCGCCGCGAGCGGCGGCGCATTCTTCCTCTGGAAGAGCATCCAGTTGCACCGCGCACCGACCAAGCAGAACGCCATGGCGAACTTCTTCGCCTCCCTGCTGCAGCTCGCATTGCTGGTGCTCGGCGTCGTGCTCGACGGGATCTTCGGGACCCGGCCATGACACGCGCACTCGCGGTCGCGGCCGGGCTCGTTCTCGGGCTCGCCGGCATTGCGTACGCGGCGGAGCCGCGCGAGGCGCGCCTCGATCCGCGTCAGGCCGTCGAGCGCAGCCAGGCCGCCATCGGCCGCACCCTCGGCAACCACGTCTTGACCGACCAGAAGGGCGCGCCCCTGCGGCTCGACAGCCTGCGCGGCAAGCCGCTGGTGATCAGCCTCGTCTACACGGCGTGCGCCTCGGTCTGCCCGGTCACGACCCAGCACCTGATCGACGCGGTCGGCGAGGCGCGCCGCATGTTCGGCGCCGATCAGTTCACTGTCCTCACCATCGGCTTCGACGCCCGCAACGACACGCCGGCCCGTCTCACCCAGTTCGCGTCCGCCCAGGGCGTGCGCTTCGACAACTGGCGCCTCGCGAGCGGCGATCCCGCGACCATCGCGGTGCTGCTGCGCGAGCTCGGCTTCAGCTATGCGACCGCCGCCGGCGGCTTCGACCACGTGACGCAGACCACGATCCTCGATCGCGACGGCAGGATCTATCGCCACGTCTACGGCGAGGATTTCCCCATCCAGATGTTCATGGAGCCGCTCAAGGACGTGGTCTACGGCACCACGACAAGCTTCACGTTCAACGGCTTGATCGACCGCATCAAGTTCATCTGCACGATCTACGATCCGGGATTGGGGCGCTACCGCATCGACTACGGCCTGACGTTCGGCAGCGTGATCGCGGCCATTTCCCTCTTGCTGATGGGCGGCCTGCTCCTGCGCGAATGGCGACGTGCCGGGCGCGCGCGAGGCGCCGCATGACCCCCGCATCGCACCGGAGACACAGGTGATCGCTTTCCTACGCAAGGTCCTCCGCTACGGCTTCGAGGCGATCGAACGGCCGTTCGAACGCCTGTTCGGCCCCGCCCTCAATCCGCTGGCGCAGCTCGGCGCGCTCGGCTTCTTCTTCTTCTGGGTGGTCGCGGTCACCGGCATCTATCTGTTCATCTTCTTCGATACCGGCATCGAGCAGGCCTATCAGTCGGTCGAGACCATCAGCCGGAACTACTGGTTCCACGCCGGCGTGATGCGCAGCCTGCACCGCTACGCCTCCGACCTGATGGTCGTGATGGTGGTGACGCATCTGTTGCGCGAGTTCGCCTACGACCATTACCGCGGCGCCCGCTTCTTCTCCTGGCTCACCGGCCTGCCGATCATCTGGCTGCTCTATGCCTCGGGCATCACGGGCTATTGGCTGGTCTGGGACAAGCTCGCCCAGTACGTCGCCCTCGTCACCTCCGAGCTGCTCGACTGGCTGCCGATCTTCGGCGAGCCGATCGCGCGTAATTTCGTCGCCACCGGCACGCTCACCAGCCGCTTCTTCAGCCTCATGGTGTTCATGCACATCGCGGTGCCGCTGTTCCTGCTGTTCATCATGTGGGTGCACATCCTGCGCATCTCGCGCCCGAAGGTGAATCCGCCGCGCGCGCTCGCGCTGATGACGCTCGCCGCGCTGGTCGCGGTCTCGCTGTGGAAGCCCGCGCTCTCGCAAGGCCAGGTCGATCTCGCGCGCGCACCCGTCGAGGTCGGACTCGACTGGTTCTTCCTGCCGCTCTACCCGCTCACGGATCTCTGGGGCAAAGGCGCGGTCTGGGGCTTCCTCGCCGCCTTCTCGGTCATGCTCGGTCTCATGCCCTGGCTGCCGCCGCTGCGGCGAGCTAAAGCCGCCGAGGTCACGCTCGAGCACTGCAACGGCTGCGGACGCTGCGCCGAGGATTGCCCCTACGAGGCGATCCGCATGGTGAAGCGCAGCGATGACCTGCCCTTCCCGACGGAAGCCCAGGTCAATCCCTCGCTCTGCGTCTCCTGCGGCATCTGCACCGGCTCCTGCCCCTCCTCGACGCCGTTCCGACGCACCGCGGAGCTCAAGACCGGCATCGACCTGCCGGAATATTCGCTGCGCGAGCTGCGCGAGCGCACCCATGCAGCGTCCGACCAGCTCACCGGCCCTGCCCGCGCGCTGGTGTTCGCCTGTGAGCACGGCGGCGGCGCCGGCGGCACCGATGGTGTCGTGCCGGTCCCCTGCGTCGCCATGGTGCCGCCCTCGATGATCGACTACGTGCTCAGCCGCAAGCTCGCCGAGGGCGTGGTGGTCGCGGGCTGCTCGGAGAGCGCCTGTTACAACCGGCTCGGCGTCGCCTGGACCGAGCAGCGCTTCGCCGGAACGCGCGATCCTTATTTGCGCGCCCGCGTGCCGCGCGAGCGGCTGAAGACGATCTGGGCCTCCGCCCTGGAGATCGCCCGCTTCGAGCGCGAGCGCGCCGCCTTCACGGCAGAGGTCGCGGCCCTGCCGCCGCCGGTCATGCACAAGTCGCGGCCCTCGGTCGCGCCCGCCCCGGCGAGCGCCCCGCAACGCGTGCCGGAAGGAACCGCGCCATGATCGGTATGGCGCGCACGCTCGCCCAGTTCCTCATCATCCTCGCACTGTTCGCGGGCGTAACGGCCTTCGCTAACCGCCCCGTCTACCGGCAGACGCCGCCCGACACGGCGATCGTCATGCTCACCTTCGTGCACGGCGCCGACCGCAAGGCCGAATGCCGGCGCCTCTCACCCGCCGAGATCGCCAAGCTGCCGCCCAACATGCGCCGCGTCGAGGAGTGCCCGCGCGGCCGCCGCCCGCTGCATGTCGAGCTCGACATCGACGGCAAGTCGGTGCTGCGCGCCGCGCTGCCGCCCACCGGCATCGCGGGCGACGGGCCCTCGCGCGTCTACGAGCGCTTCGTGGTGCCGGCCGGCGCCCACGAGATCGCGGTGCGCATGCGCGACACGCCGCGCCAGGAAGGCTTCGACCACCAGCGCGCCGGCCGCGTCGCTCTTGTTCCGGACCAGCTTTTCGTGATCGATTTCCGCGCAGAGAGCGGCGAGTTCATCTTTCGCTAGCGCATGTTCCGCCGAAGCGGCCACCGGTCGGCCGGCAAGAACATGCGTCAACCAAAGGACCCGAGGGTCTCATGCCACTGCTGCAATGGAAGCCCCAGTACAGCGTCGGGATCGAAGCG
Organism: Pseudomonadota bacterium; assembly: GCA_023404705.1. Classification (GTDB taxonomy): domain Bacteria; phylum Pseudomonadota; class Alphaproteobacteria; order Rhizobiales; family Xanthobacteraceae; genus FEB-22. Next base: position 45,854 of record JAEYAU010000092.1, on the reverse strand, counting down.
GTCGATCACGAGCATCAGGAGCTGATCGAGCTCATCAACCGGCTCTATGACGAGCTCGCCGGAAAGAACGAGAAGATCCGGGTGGAGGCGTTTTTCGGCGACCTGTTCAAGGGCATCTCGATGCATTTCGCGCTCGAGGAGCGCTTCATGCGCGAGCGAAGCTATGATCAGCTCACGCAGCACAAGACCGACCACGAGCGTCTGCTTGACGAGATCCGCGACATCATGGACGACTTCGCGGATGCCGAGGTGCTCGACAGCGACACGCTCGCGACCCGGCTCGAAGCCTGGTTCGCGCGGCACTTCGAGACTCATGACGCGCGCCTGCACAAGAAGCTCGGCGCGCACCCGCACTGACCGTTTCACCGTCAAGCAAGAGGAGAAGGCAAAGAGATGTTCAAGATTGCAGCAACCGTTTCGTTCGCGCTGGTGGCCTCGGCCGCCACGGCCCTCGCGGGCGACGTGACCGCCGGGGCCACGTCGTTCAAGAAGTGCTCGGCGTGCCACGATGTCGGCGAGACCGCCAAGAACAAGGTCGGGCCGATTCTCAACGGCCTCCAAGACCGCAAGTCCGGCACCGTCGCGAACTACAACTACACGGATGCCAACAAGAACTCGGGCATCACCTGGAACGAAGCGAGCTTCAAGGAATACATCAAGGACCCGAAGGCGAAGATTCCGGGCACCAAGATGGTCTTTGCGGGCATCAAGAACGAAAAGGAGGCCGATGACCTCTGGTCCTTCCTGGCGCAGTATGGCGCAGACGGAAAGAAGAAGTGACGAACCCATGCGCCGCGCCTGGCGCGGCGCACACCCTCAGGATCCACGCGCCGCAAGCGGCTCGGCGGAGCGCTGGGGAAGCCGCAGCGTGCCGCGGATCGCGCCGCGATCGTCCGCCGCGAGTTGCCGCAGCTTGGCGATGTCGCGCACCGCGACATGCGAGGCCCGCACGTCGACCCCGAACGATCTCAGCTTGGCGAAGGCGCGCGACAGCGATTCGGGTTTGAGACCGAGGCGCGCGGCGATCAGCACCTTGTCGTAAGGCAGCGCGATCGTGCCGGAGCCCTGCTCGGCGGGACAGAGCCCGGCGAGGAACTCCGCCACGCGCTGCACGCCGCTCTGCGCCTTGAGCTGCTCGACCTGTTGCACCAGGTGGTGCAGATGCTGCGAGGTGGAGGCGATCATGGCGAGCGCGATGTCCGGCATCTCGCGGATGCAGCGCACCACGTGGTCGGCCGGGATACGCACGACGCGAGCGTCGCTCACCGCTTCGGCGGTGGCCGGATAGGAGGCTCCCGTGAACGCGACCGCCTCGGCGAAGCTGTCGCCCTTGGTGAGGACGTGAATCACGGTCTCCTCGCCCGAAAGCGTGATCCGATAGAGCTTCACCCAGCCTTCCACGACGATGAAGAAGGCCGCCGCGGGATCGCCCTGCCGGAACAGCACCTCACGTTCGCGCAGTGTCGCGACCGTCGCGGGGGCCACGATCCGCTGGATCGTATCCGGCTTCAAACCACGGAACACCGCGATCCGGGAGACGACGGCCAGGTCCACGGGTGTCGGGACACTCGAAGAATGCTCGACGCGTCGGGTCATGAATGCTCTCTCGATCGCGCTTCGGGGGCGGTTCACGCTTTCCCCCAGGTCATCGCAATATAGGCGGCGTGACAACGCATTCGTTGATCTAGGTCAAACTCGCCACCGACCGCCTCCGACGTGCATTGCGATTGACCGCGGTCAAGCGTGTGACGCCGCGGCACGGGCATATTGCCTACCAGCACCACTTCCAGGGACCATGGATCGCGGATTCCACCTCATGCGTAGTGCCGCGGGACCGCCCATCGGTCCGTCCGAGCATTGCAAGTCCGAACTGGTCCGCGCCAGCCCGATGCTGGCCGCCTTGTCACCGAAGGTGGTTGATGCACTTCTGGCCGTAACGTCGATCGAGCAGGCCCCGGCGCGTAGCCTGCTGCTCCGCGAAGGCGAGCCCGCCGAGTCATTGTTCCTGGTGCTGGAAGGACTCGTCCAGATCTTCACGAGCGCAGAGGGCCGGCAGATCACGCTGACCATCCAGCGTGCACCGACTCTGCTGCCGGTCGACGCGATCTGCCGCGATGGACCGCTGCTCACCTCGGCGCGAGTTCTGCAGAGAACCTGCGTGGGCCGCATCGGCCTCGCGGATGCCCGCAGGCTGTTCGCGACCGAGCGGGAATTCGCTGATTTCGTGAACCGGCACCTCGCGGCGCGCTGGGACGACCTGCTGCGGGAGGTGAAGAACCTGCGCGCACGCACCAGCTTCCAACGGCTGGTTGGATGGATTCTCGCGATGCATCGCGAGGTCCGCGGGCCGATCCAGCTTCCCTATGACAAGGCGGTGCTCGCGGCACGGCTCGCGATGGCGCCCGAGACCCTGTCGCGCGAGCTCGCCCGCCTCAGCGGCCTCGGCGTGACGGTGCGAGGCCGCAAGCTGGATATCGCCGACGCTCGCGTGCTGGAGGAGCTCGCCGGAGGAAACGGGCCGGATCTGCCGCCGACGCCCTGACAGCCGAGCCGGCGGGCACACCGCCTTGATTTCGGTTAGGCCGCGGGGCGCGAGGCCATGCCAGCGTCCTGCCCCTGGATCGGAGATCCCATGTCGACTGTCACGACGGCGCGCCCCTTGATCGGTCCGCGCCACGCTCTGGGCCATACCGCGATCGACGTCGATCACTTCGCGATCGCCGAGGCCTGGGCGAGCGTGATGCACAGTGCGCCCATCGCACTGCCGTTGCGCATCGCGCGGCTGCGTAAGGTGATGCGGACGCATTTCGAGAACGAGGCCGCGCTGGTCGAGGCCGCGGGCACCGCCTTTTGCCGCTGCCATCGGCAGGAGCATGACGAGATGATCGCGATCTGCGACGAGGCGCTGGCCCAATCTGAGCGCAAGCCGCGGACCGCGCGCAGCATTCTGCGCCGCGCATTGCCGCCGATCGTTCGCGGGCACATCGACAGCATGGACCAGATCGCCGTGCTGATCATCAACGCCGCGGCGGAGCAGTCGATGCCCGTGGCCAGGCAGCAATTCTAGCCCCGGGAACTTGCGCTACATCAACGAGCTTGCCCGGCAACATTCCTACGATGTGCCCGTGCCATGTCGCAGGATCCTGAGATGAGCGAGCCAACCGAGACCTCCCGCCGCGTCGTCAGACTGTGGCTCTATGTTGTCGCCGCGCTGGTCTTCGCCATCGTGCTGGTCGGCGGCGCGACCCGCCTCACGGAATCCGGCCTTTCCATCGTCGAATGGAAGCCGATCACCGGCACCCTGCCGCCGCTGAGCGAGTCGGCCTGGCAGGCGGAGTTCGACAAGTACAAGACCATCCCGCAGTTCGAGAAGGTGAACGCGCGGATGACGCTCGACGAGTTCAAGGTGATCTTCTGGTGGGAATGGGGACACCGGCTGCTCGGGCGCTCGATCGGCGCGGCCTTCCTGCTCCCGTTTCTCTTCTTCCTCTGGAAGGGCTGGATCGGGCCGGGTCTGAAGGGCCGGCTCTGGGGCATCTTCGCGCTCGGCGCTCTGCAGGGGGGGATCGGCTGGTGGATGGTCGCCTCCGGCCTGGCCCACCGGGTCGACGTCTCGCAGTATCGGCTCGCCGTGCATCTGACGATCGCCTGCGTGATCTTCACGGCCCTCGTCTGGACCGCGCAAAGCATGACGCCTTCGAGGCCGTCACGGGCTCCGGACCGCTTACGCGTGAGCGCCGTCGTGCTGCTCGGGCTTGTGCTGCTGCAGATCTATCTCGGGGCGCTGGTCGCCGGTCTCGACGCGGGCCTCATCTACAACACCTGGCCGCTGATGGACGGCGATCTGCTGCCGCCGGCCTCTGAGCTCCTGATGCATGAGCCCGCCTGGCGAAATCTGTTCGAGAACGTGCTCACCGTGCAGTTCAATCACCGCATGATGGCCTATCTGCTGTGGTTCGCGGCCCTGCTGCATGCGGCGGACGCCCTGCGCAGCCGCGCCAGCGCGCGGGTGACCGCCGGCGCGCTCGCACTCGCCCTGGCGATGACGCTGCAGGCCGCACTCGGCATTCTCACGCTGCTCTACATGGTGCCGATCTCGCTGGCGCTTCTGCACCAGGGAGGCGCGATCCTCGTGCTGACGATCGCCACCATGCACGCGGCCAGGCTCGGCATCCGGGCGAGCGCGCAATATCCGCTGCCGCAAGCCGCCCTCGCCTCGCCGACCGCCACGCTCGGCAGCTAGGATCGGCGCAACGCGCCATAGGCGGCAACGCCGGCGAACGAGACCAGCGCGATCACCGTGATCACGCCGCTCCATGCGCGAAGCTCCGGCGCGCCCATGAGCCCGCCCGCGGCGCGCAGCACGAGTGAGAGGTGCAGCAGGACCAGGGGACCGTACAGCCAGGACGTATAGACCATCCTGATCCGGGCGACCGCCGGCAGAATGATCAGCGCGTGCCCGAACACCATCGAGAGCACGAAGCCGATCAGCACGCTGTGCAACACGAGATCGTAGCCGAAGCTCGCCGTCTTGGGCGGCGCGACCAGGAGCAGCGCGCCCGCGATCGCGAGCCAGGCATAGCCGCTCAGCATGCAGCTCGCGAAGAAACGCGGCGCGCCATGGGCGCGGATGCTGCGGCGGGCGATGTCGTGGCGCGCGAGCCAGAGGGCCGCGACCAGCAGCCCTGCGCCGAACACAGCCGGTTGCTCGACCAGGCCGAAGCCCGCCCCGGCGAGGATGAGGCCGACCGCCACGCCGAACAGGGGCAGGCTGCCGCGCTTCGGCGCCAGCAAGCGGCTCAGCTCCAGGCGCTCGCCCGCGATGGTGAGCACCAGAAAGGCGAGCCACCAGCCGACCAGGTCGAAGATCGGGAAGCCGGCGAACCACAGCAGATTGCCGACAAGCCAGGCGGCCGCGCCCGCGAGCATCGTTGCCGTGAACACGGCCGGCTGCCGCCGCAGAATGTCGCCCGAGACGGCGGCCAGCACGGCCGCGGCGCCCACATATAATAATGTGCCGAGCCCGGTCGCCCCGGCGAGCAGCCCCACGGTTCCGGCCACCGCCAGCGCCGGCGCCCCGTAGGCGGCCGGATGCCCCAGCGCAACCGCACGCTCGAGACCGATCACGATCCCGAACAGGCCCGAGATCATCAGCCCGCCGTGGAGCTCGGCGAGCCCGATGCCCGGCAGCTCCCAGCCGAGCCGTACCAGGCCGCCGAGCAGGCCCGTGACCAGCGCCACCGGCGCAAAGGCAAGCAGCGCGAGCCGGGCCCAGGGCCGCGCCGACACGCGCGCCGTTGCGGGAGGTGTGACCTGCCGAGCGGATGACATTTGCGCGCCAGAATGCGTTCGTGCGGGAAGCGCAGCCTTGACGGGGGTCAATTCCGCCCGCGGAAGCGCCGCCCTACCCCAGCAGCCGCCGCGCCTCCGGGCTCATCATGTCCGGCGTCCAGGGCGGATCCCAGACGAGATCGACGCGGATGTCCCTGACGTCTGGGTACCGCTCGGACAGTGCCGCACGCGCCTGTTCCACGATCATCTCGCCCAGCGGGCACGCACGCGTCGTCAGCGTGATCGCGACGTCGATCTCGTCACTGCGTTCCGCGCGATAGACGAGCCCGAGGTCGACGATGCTGACGCCGATCTCGGGATCGAGGATCGGCCGCAACGCATCCAGCACCTCGGCATCCATTGACGCGCCCTGTCTTCAATCTCCCGCGAAGACAGGTTTACTCTTCTGCACGAAGGCTTCATAGGCCCGTTCGTAGTCCTTGGTCTGCATGCAGATCGCCTGCGCCTGCGCCTCGGCCTCGATCGAGTCGTCGATGCCCATGCTCCACTCCTGGTGGATGCAGCGCTTGGTCATGGCATGCGCGAAGGTCGGGCCCTCCGCCAGCGTCTTCGCCATGGCCTGCGCCTCGGCCAGCACCTGCTCGGGCTCGGTGAGCCGATTGTAGAAGCCCCACTGCGCGGCCTCCGTGCCGTCCATGGCACGGCCCGTATAGAGCAGCTCCGCCGCGCGGCCGGCGCCGATGATGCGCGGGAGCATGTTGCAGGCTCCCATGTCGGCGCCCGCGAGGCCGACGCGCACGAACAGGAAGGCGACCTTGCTGCGCGCCGTGCCGACGCGCAGGTCGGACGCCATGGCGAGGATCGCGCCGGCGCCCGCGCAGATCCCGTCGACCGCGGCGATGATCGGTTGCGGACAGGCGCGCATCGCCTTGACGAGATCGCCCGTCATGCGCGTGAAGGCGAGAAGCCCCGCCATGTCGCCCTTGCGCTGCATCTCGACCAGCGGGCCGATGATCTCGTGCACGTCGCCGCCGGAGCAGAAATTGCCGCCCGCTCCGGTGATCACCACGGCCTTCACGTCGTCCGCATAGACGAGGTCGCGGAACGTGTCGCGCAGCTCGGCATAGGATTCGAGCGTCAGCGGGTTCTTCCGCTCCGGCCGGTTGAGCGTGATGGTGACGACCTTCCCGGCCCGCTGCATCAGGAAGTGACGCGGCGTCGCCGCGGCAAGGCTCGCCCGCGGCGGACGGAAGCGCTCCGCGGTGTCGACATTCGCGTCGGCAGGCCATGCGGCGGGAATTGGTTTCGACATGGAGATCTCCTCAACCTGCGAAAGTCAGGCCGCCGCTGACGCTCAGCACCTGGCCCGTGATGTAGTCCGAGCGCGGACCCGCGAAGAACACGATCGCCTCGGCGATCTCCTGCGGCTGCGCGAAACGCTTGAACGGGATCGCGCGAACGAACGCCTCTTTCAGCTTGTCGGGTCGCGACTGCAGCATCGGCGTGTCGGTCGGCCCCGGGCACACGCAGTTCACGTTGATCGAATGGCGTGCGACCTCGCGTGCGAGCGACTTGGTGAAGGCGATCACGCCGCCCTTGGCGGCCGCATAGGTGGTCTCGCCGCTGCTGCCCACTCGGCCCGCGTCGCTCGAGACGTTGACGATCTTGCCCTTGCCGGCCGCGATCATGGCGGGGAGCAGCGCCTGCGTGAGATGCAGCGTGCCGCCGAGATTGATCGCAACCACCCGGTCCATGTAATCGGGCGCGTTCTCGACGAAGGGCTGGATGTCGTTCCATCCTGCTGCATTCACGAGGATGTCCAGGCCCGGGTGATGCTTGAGCACCTCGGCGGCGCAGCGCCGCGTCGAAGCCGGATCGGAGAGATCCACGGGTACGAACTCGACCCAGTAGTTGGTGCGGGCGGCCTCGCGCACCAGCTCCGCGCCGCGCGCCTCGTCCACATCGGCGCAGATCACGGTCGCGCCGCAGCGCGCGAGCTCGAACACCGTCGCCTTGCCGATCCCCGAGGCTCCGCCCGTGACCAGCGCCGTCCTGCCCTCGAGATCCATGATCCGCTCCCGTATCTAGTTCAGTCTCGTGCCCGCGAGAAACGCCGTGACACGCTCGCGCGTCTCCGTGTCGGTCATCAGCGCGCGTGTCGCCTCGAGCTCGTCGCCATACCCGCCGCGCCCCGGACGCGCCGCGGCCGCGATGCAGCTCTTGCTCGCCGCGAGCGCGGCGGCCGGGAGGCGTGCGATCGAGCGCGCGATCTCGGCCGTGCCTTCGGCCAGCCGCGCACGGGGCATCGACCACTGCACGATGCCGAGGCTGCGCGCCGCGGCACCGTCGACCACCTCGGCACTCAGGATCAAGCGGCGGGCGACGCCGGCGCCGCACAGGCGCGTCAGGCGCTGCGTGCCGCCGGCGCCCGGGATCAGGCCCAGCCGCACCTCCGGGAGCCCGAGCTTCGCCTCGTCCGCCGCAACCCGTAGGTCGCAGGCGAGCGCGAGCTCCAGGCCGCCGCCCATGGCGGCGCCGCCGATCTCCGCGAGGGTGACGTAAGGCAGCGACTCGATGCGCGCATAGAGGCGCTGCAGCCCCGCCACATAGGCGTACATGCGGTCGGGCCCGTCGGCGGCCTCCATGCGCGCGCGCACCTCCGAGAGATCGGCGCCGGCGCAGAACACCTTCTGGTCCGAGCGGATATGCAGGACTCTGACCGATGCATCCGCTATCTCGTCGAGCGCCGCATCGAACCGGCGGACCCACTCGGCCGAGATCGCATTCACGGGCGCCCGGCTGAGCGTGAGCGTCGCGATGCCGCTTGCGATCGTCAGGCCGAGCATCGCACCCTCCCGGGCTCCGGCGCGTGCGACTTGAGCAGGTCGCGCGCGATCACGAGCTTCTGCACCTCGCTGGCGCCCTCGTAGATCCGCAGCGCCCGCACCTCGCGATAAAGCGCCTCCACCTTGCTGCCGACGCGCACGCCATTGCCGCCGAAGAGCTGCACGGCGCGGTCGACGACGCGCTGCGCGGCCTCGGTGGCGTAGAGCTTCGCCATCGACGACTCGCGCGTGACGCGCGCGGCGCCCTGGTCCTTGGTCCAGGCCGAGCGATAGACCAGCAGCGCAGCCGCATCGACCTCGGCGGCACTGTCGGCGAGCGAGGCCTGGGTAAGCTGCAGGTCGCCGAGCGCGCCGCCGAACAGCTTGCGGTTCGCGGCGCGTGTGAGCGCTTCGTCGAGAGCGCGGCGCGCCAGCCCGAGCGCCGCCGCCGCAACGGTGGTGCGGAAGATATCGAGAGTCGCCATTGCGACGCGGAAGCCCTCGCCCGGCGCTCCCAGCCGGTTTGCGACCGGCACGCGGCATCCCGTGAACCGCAGCGTCGCCAGCGGATGCGGCGCGATCACCTCGATGCGCCCCGCCACCGTCAGGCCGGGCGCGTCGGCGTCCACCACGAAGGCCGAGAGGCCCTTGGCGCCCGGCCCTTCGCTTGTACGTGCGAACACGGCATAGTGGTCCGCGATGCCGCCGTTGGAGATCCAGGTCTTCACGCCGTCGAGCCGCACATGAGCCGGTCCGTCGCGTGTTGCCGTGGTGGCGAGAGCGCTCACGTCCGATCCGGCCTCGGGCTCGCTCAGGGCGAAGGCCGCGATGTGCCGGCCTTCGCGCACCGGCGGCAGGTAGCGCGCCTTCAGCGCGTCGCTGCCGAAAAGGGAGATCGCGCCGGTGCCGAGCCCCTGCATCGCAAAGGCAAAGTCGGCCAGCCCGTCGTGCCAGGCGAGGATCTCGCGGGCGAGGCAAAGCGTGCGCACGTCAAGCGTGGCGGAACGGCCGCCATAGGCGGCGGGCACCACGGCAGCCAGGATGCCGGCATCGCCGAGCGCGCGCACCAGCCGGCGGCAGCTCTGATCGACGTCGCCGTGATCGATGTGCCGCATCAGGCTTGGCGCTAGCTCCGCGACCGAGCGCGCAAATGCGCGCTGCGGCTCGTCGAAGAACGGCCAGGCGAGGTGCGCAGGGCCCGGCATCACACGTCTCCGGCTCGCTGCTCGACGCCGTTGCCGCGCAGCATGAAGCGCTGGATCTTGCCGCTCGCGGTCTTCGGGAGGCTGTCCACGAACTCGATCCACCGCGGATATTTCCACGGCCCGATCGCGCGCTTCACGTGGACTTTGAGCTCGTCATACATGGCGCGGCCCGTCTCGCCGCCATGCCCGTTCTTCAGGACCACATAGGCCTTCGGCTTCACCAGGCCGTCGCGGTCCTCCGCCGGCACCACGGCAGCCTCGAGCACATGCGGATGCGCGCTCAGAGCTGCCTCCACCTCGAAGGGCGAGACCCAGATGCCGCTCACCTTGAACATGTCGTCGGTGCGCCCGCAGTAGATATAGGTGCCATCCGCGCGCCGCAGATACTTGTCGCCCGTGCGCGTCCACTCGCCCTCGAAGGTGCGGCGCGACTTCTCGCGCTGGTTCCAGTAGCCGGCCGCCGCGGAATCTCCGCGCACGAGCAACTCGCCGATCTCACCGTCCACGACATCGTGGTTGCGCTCGTCCACGAGCTTGAGCTCGTAACCCTTCACGGGCCGTCCCGCGGTGCCGTACTCGACCGCGTCCGGCAGGTTGGTGACAAAGAGGTGGCCCATCTCGGTAGAACCGACGCCATTGACGATGTCGAGCCCGTAGCGCGCCTTCCAGTTCTCGCCGATATGCGGCGGGAGCGGCTCACCTGCCGAGAAGCAGAGGCGCAGCCGTTGCGATCCCCTTTCGGGCGCGCAATCCGCGTCCGCGAGAATCGCGGCGTAGAGCGTCGGCACCGCATAGAACATGGTGGGTTGATGCGCGCGCAGCGTCTCGAACACGGTCTGCGGCGTCGGCCGTTCCGGATAGAGCACCGTCGTGGCGCCGACCCACATCGGGCAGATCATCGCGTTGCCGAGGCCGTAGGAGAAGAACAGCTTCGCGGCCGAGAACACCACATCGTCTTCGCGAATGCCGATGCGGTCCTGCCCGGCGCCCTGCGCCATCACGCGCGGGCTCGAATGCACGTGCATCACGCCCTTCGGATTGCCCGTGGTCCCCGAGGAATAGAGCCAGTAGGCGACCTCGTCGGCGCTCGTCATCGCGGGCGCCATCCCGTCGTTCTCGGCGGCGAGCAGCCGCTCGAAGCGTGGGACACCATCCGGCGCGCCGCCGACCGCCACCACGTGGACGTGGCCGATCAACCGCGCCGCCGCCTCCTGCAGGTCCGGCAACAGCGCGGTCGAGACGAACACGACCTTGGCGCGCGAGTCCTCGAGCAGGTAGCGATACTGATCCACGGTCAGGCGCGTGTTGAGCAGCACCGGCACCACGCCGGCGCGGATCGCGCCCCAGAACAGGATCGGGAACTCGACGGTGTCGAGCATCACCAGTGCGACGCGGTTCTCGCGCTCGACACCGAGGCGCCGCAGCATCGGCCCGACCCGCGAAGCGGCATCGCGCAGCTCGCCATAAGTGAGATGGCGCGAAGCATCGATGAAGGCGGTCTTGTCGCCTCGTCCCTCGCTGACATTGCGATCGACGAAATCGACGGCGGCGTTGTAATCACGCGCAGTGCTCATGATGCGGCGCGCTCCGATGCATCGATGCATGATTAAGCCGCGAATGGCACGCGCATCTCCTTGATTTCGGTCAGGCACGACGGCGCGTTCGTTACTGCGGCGCAGCGAGAACTCGTGTGCTGCGCTTGATTTCGGTCATGGACCGCGCGCGCACATCGGCGCCTGCTGGCATGGACCGCGATGCGCTGTGGAGCCTCCGCCATGACCAGCCCTCGAAAGCGTCTGCTGCGCGTGAAGGTGAACGGCCGCTGGCGCGAGGATGCGGTTACCGACACGACGCTGCTCATCGACTATCTGCGTGACACCGCACGGCTCACCGGCACCAAAGCCGGCTGCGACGGCGGCGAGTGCGGCGCCTGCACGGTGCTGGTGAATGGCGAAGCGGTTCCGTCCTGTGTCGTGCTGGCGGCGCGCTGCGAAGGCGCGAACGTCGAGACCGTCGAAGGTTTGGCGACGCAGGGCCGGCTCAACCGGCTGCAACAGGCATTCCACGAGAAGCTCGGCACGCAATGTGGCTTCTGCACGCCCGGCATGATCATGGCGGCCGAGGCGCTGCTGCGGAAGACTCCTCATCCGAGCGAGGACGAGATCCGCTCCGCGCTCTCCGGCAACCTCTGCCGCTGTACTGGCTATGTGAAGATCATCGAGTCGGTGCAGAGCGCCGCGGAGGCGGTGCCATGAGCGATCGCCGCGTTCCCCTGATCGACGGCATCGAGAAAGTCACGGGCCGCGCGAAGTATACGGCCGACCTGCAGCATGCGGACGCGCTGGTCGGCCGCATCCTGCGCAGCCCGGTCAGCCACGGCGAGATCCTGAGCCTCGACATCTCGAAGGCGCAGGCGCTCGAAGGCGTGATCGCGGTCGTCACGGGCGCCGACTGCGCGCACACCTACGGCGTGCTGCCCGTCGCCATGAACGAATATCCCTTGGCGCGCGAGCGGGTGCGCTATCGCGGCGAGCCGGTCGCTGCCGTCGCTGCCGTGGACGCACAGACGGCCGAACGTGCCCTCGCCCTGATCGAGCTCGAGATCCGCGAGCTGCCGGCCTATTACGATTCGGATTCGGCGCGCGCGCCGGGCGCGACGCTGCTGCACGAGAATAAGCCGGGCAATCTCGAGCGCGAGGTGCACCACACCTTCGGCGATGTCGAGGCCGGCTTCGCGGCGGCTGACATCGTGCGCGACGCCAAGCTCTCCTGCGCCGAGATCAATCACGCGCAGATCGAGCCCCATGCCTGCCTCGCCGACTACGATCCGCTCACGCAGCGGCTCACCATGCAGACGGTCTCGCAGGTCGGCTACTACCTGCACCTGATGCTGGCGCGCTGTCTGGAGATGGATGCTTCGCAGATCCGCATGATCAAGCCCTTCGTCGGCGGCGGCTTCGGCGCCCGCGTCGAGGCGCTCAATTTCGAAATCGTCACGGCCCTGCTCGCGCGGGCGGCCGCCGGCAAGGTGGTGATGCGGCTCACCCGCGAGGAGACCTTCCTCACCCACCGCGCGCGGCCGCACACGGATCTCAAGCTCAAGCTCGGCCTCACGCGGGCGGGCCGCATCACGGCCTGCCAACTTGAAGCCGTGCAGCGCGGGGGCGCCTATGCGGGCTACGGCATCGTCACGATCCTCTACGCAGGCGCGCTGTTACAGGGGCTCTACGACATCCCGGCGATCCGCTACGACGGCTATCGCGTCTACGCCAACCTGCCGCCCTGCGGCGCCATGCGCGGCCACGGTGGCGTCCACACGCGCCACGCGTTCGAATGCCTGCTGGACCGGATGGCGCGGGAGCTCAAACTCGATCCCTTCGCGGTGCGCCGCGCCAACCTGCTGCAGGCGCCGACGCGCACGCTCAACGACCTCATGGTGAACAGCTACGGCCTCGCCGAATGCCTCGATCGCGTCGAGCGCGCGAGCGGCTGGCACGCGCGCCGCGGCAAGCTGCCGCCCGGCAAGGGCCTCGGCATGGCCTGCTCGCATTATGTCAGCGGCGCCGCCAAGCCGATCCACTGGACCGGCGAGCCGCACGCGGTCGTGAACCTGCGCGTCGATTTCGACGGCGGCATCACGGCGCTCACCGGCGCGGCCGAGATCGGCCAGGGCTCCTCCACCATGGTGGCGATCGCGGTCGCCGAGACGCTCGGCGTCGCGCTCGACCGCATCCGCGTGATCGCGGGCGACAGCGCGCTCACCCCAAAGGACAACGGCGCCTATTCGTCGCGCATCACCTTCATGGTCGGCAATGCCGCGATCGACGCCGCGCAACGGCTCAAGCGCGTGCTCACCGAGGCGGCCGCGCGCAAGCTCGAGGCGCGGCCCGAGGACGTCGAATGCGCGGGCGAGGAGTTCCGCGTCGGCCATGCCGGCCAAGCGAGCCTGCCCTTCGCCGAGGTCGTCAGGGCCGCGCTGGTGGACAACGGCCCCATCACGGTATCGGGCAGCTTCACGTGCCCGCCCGACGCGCAAGGCGGCAAGCACCGTGGAGGCGCGGTCGGCTCGACCATGGGCTTCAGCTATGCGGCGCAGGTCGTCGAGGTGAGCGTGGACGAGGCGACCGGCCTCGTCACGGTCGACAAGGTGTGGACCGCGCTCGACTGCGGCCACGCCATCAACCGGCTCGCGGTCGAGGGGCAGATCGAAGGCTCGGTGTGGATGGGCATGGGCCAGGCGCTGTGCGAGGAGACGCGCTACGCCGAGGGCCTGCCGCTGCATGCGAGCATGCTGGAATATCGCGTGCCGACCATTGCCGAGTCGCCGCCGATCGAGGTGCACATCGTCGAGAGCCACGATCCGAACGGCCCGTTCGGCGCCAAGGAGGCAAGCGAGGGCGCCCTCGCCGGCTTCCCGCCGGCGCTGACCAATGCGATCGCGGATGCGATCGGCATCGACATCGACACACTGCCGCTCACGCCCGACCGCGTGATGGAAGCGCTGGTGGAGCGCCGCCGCCGCGCGCGCCTGCAAGCCCGGAGGGCCTCATGACCACGCTCGATTTCGCGCTGGTGCAGCCGAAGGATCTGCAGGCCGCGATCGCGGCCCGCCGCGACAATCCCGAGAGCCGCTTCGTCGCCGGCGGGACCGACCTGCTGGTCAATCTGCGCCACGGCATCGGCGAGCCGACGCAACTCATCGATCTCTCGGGGATCGACGAGCTCGGTTGCGTGAAGGCGACACTCGCCGGCCTGCGCATCGGGGCGGGCGTCAAGCTCGCCAAGGTCTCGGGCCTGCCGTTGATCTGCGAGCGCTACCGCGCGGTCTGCGAGGCCGCCTCTGCGGTTGCGGGGCCGGGCCATCGCGCGCTCGGTACGGTCGGCGGCAACCTCTGCCTCGACACGCGCTGCGTCTACTACAATCAGAGCGAATGGTGGCGCAGCGCGAACGGCTACTGCCTCAAGCGGCAGGGCGAGGTCTGCCATGTCGCGCCCCAGGGCCAGCGCTGTCACGCTGCCTTCACGGGCGATCTCGCGCCGGCCTTGTTGGTGCTCGGCGCCGAGGTCGAGATCGTCGGTCCGCAGGGCCGCCGCCGCATTCCGCTCGCCGATCTCTATGTCGAGGACGGCCGCGCTCATCTGACGCTCGCACCCGACGAGATTGTCGCAACCGTGCTGCTGCCGCCGGATCCCGCGCCTTCCACTTACGCCAAGGTGCGCGTGCGTGGCGCCATCGACTATCCGCTGGCCGGCGTCGCGGTCGCGCTCTCGGTCGCGGACGGCGTGGCGCAGCGCTTGCGCATCGCGCTCACCGGCACCAACTCGCGCCCCTTCATCCTCGCCGGCACCGACGCCCTGATCGGCCGGCCGGTCGATGCCGACGCGCTGCACGAGATCGAACGCCTGGTGCAGAAGCAGGTGCAGCCCATGCGCACCACGGTCGTCTCCGCGCAATACCGGCGGCTGGCCGCGTCCGGCCTGGCACGCCGGCTGGTGACGAAGCTGGCGGAGGCGCAAGCCGCGTAAGCGGATCGGCTAAGCCGGAATGACCGCCGTCGCCTCGAGCTCGATCTTTCCCGGGGAGTCGAGCAGATCGGCGACGAAGATCATGCTCATGGCCGGAAAATGCGTCCCCATCAGGCTACGCCAGATGCGGCCGAGCTGCGGACGCGCCGCGAGATAGGCGGGCTTGTCGATGCAGAAAGCCGTGATGCGGCAGATGTGCTGCGGCGCGCCGCCGGCTTGCGCGAGCACCGCCAGGATGTTCTTCAGAGCCTGCTCGAACTGCGGCGCCAGCTCCTCGCTCTGGAAGTGCTGCTGCGCGTCCCAGCCGACCTGGCCGGCGATGAACACGATGCGGCCGGCCGGCACGACGATGCCATTGCTGTAGCCGATCGGCAGGGCCCAATCGGGGGGCATCAGGACTTCGGCAGACATGACGGTCTCCTTCACACGCCGAGATGGCGGACCATGATCTCGCGGTCGGCCGCGAGCGCTGAGGGGACGCCCGTGTAGACGACGCGGCCCTTCGCCAGGATGATGCAGCGGTCCGCGACGCGCGCGAGCGCCGCCACATCCTTGTCGACGATCAGCGCCGCCACTCCCGCAGCCTTCAGCTGGATCAGGATCTCCCAGATCTCGTTGCGGATCAGCGGCGCCAGTCCCTCGGTCGCCTCGTCGAGGATCAACAGATCCGGATTCGTCATCAGGGCGCGGCCGATCGCGAGCATCTGCTGCTCGCCGCCCGAGAGCTGACAGCCCATGTTGCGCAGGCGCTCGGCGAGGCGCGGAAACAGGGCAAGCACGATGTCCAGGGTCCAGGTCGCGCGACCGTCACGGCCCGGCCGCGCCGCCATCACGAGGTTTTCGCGCACCGTGAGGTTCGGGAAGATCCCGCGCCCCTCCGGCACCATGGCGAGGCCCGCGCGCGAAGCGCGGTGCGCCGGCGCGCCGGTCATGTCGCGGCCGTGAATCCGGACGGTTCCGGCGCGTGGCCGCAGCAGGCCGAAGATGGTGCGCAGCGTCGTGCTCTTGCCCATGCCGTTGCGGCCCATGAGGCTCACGACCTCGCCGTGCCCGACATGGAGATCGACGCCATGCAGGACGTGGCTGGTCCCGTAGCAGGCCTGCAGCCCTTCGGCCTCCAGCAGCGGCGTCATGCGGCGGCCTCCTGATGCCCGAGATAGGCCTGCTGCACCGCCGGATCGGCGCGCACCTGCGCGACCGGACCGCTCGCGATCACCTCGCCGTTGACCAGCACCGTGAGCGTGTCCGCGATCGCGAACACTGCGTCCATGTCGTGCTCGATCAGGATCAGCGTATGCTCGCCCGCCAGCGCCGCGAGGAGATCGACGATCTCGCGGCTCTCCTGCGGGCCCATGCCGGCCAGCGGCTCGTCGAGCAGGAGCAGCTCCGGCTCGGTGGCGAGCACCATGGCGATCTCGAGGCGGCGGCGCTCGCCATGGCTGAGCGCGGCCGCGAGATCGTTGCGCCGGTCGGCGAGCCCGCAGCGGGCGAGCGCCCTGTCGGCGCGCGCGCGCACATCGCCGAGATGGACCGCGGAACGGAAGAAGCGCATCGAGCTCGGCATGCGCGACTGCGCCGCGACCCAGCAGTTCTGCAGGCAGGTCAGCGAAGGATAGAGATTGGTGATCTGGAAGCTGCGCCCGATCCCGAGGCGCGACAGGCTGTCGGGCGAAAGGCCCGTGACATCCTCGCCCTTGAAGAGGATCCGGCCCGAGGTCGGCGGGAGCTCACCGGACAGCAGATTGATCAAGGTGGTCTTGCCGGCGCCGTTCGGCCCGATCACGGCGTGCACATGCCCGGGCGTGAAGCGCAGCGACACGAACTTCACGGCCACGAGGCCGGCAAACCGTTTGCCGAGTCCCTCGGTCTCGAGGATCGAGGTGTCGCGCGGCGCGATGATGCGCAGCTCCGCGGTCGGCGCAGGCGCCTCCGGCTGCGCGGGCTGTGGACGATCGTGCGCCAGCCGCAGCAGCAGGCCCGCGATGCCGTTCGGCAGCAGCAGCACGACGCCGATGACGAAACCGCCCATCAGCAGCAGCCAGTGCTCGGTCAGGCTCGAGAACCAGTCCTCCAGCAGGACGAAGACAAAGGCGCCGAGCGCTGGGCCGAACAGCGTGCCGGTGCCGCCCAGGATCACGACCATGAGCGCGCGCCCCGACTCGCGCCAGCCGAGATGGGCCGGATTGACGATGCCGAACTGCGCCGCGCCGAGATAACCCGCAAGCCCGGCGAGCATCCCCGCGATCACGAAGCTCACCAGCTTGTAGCGTGCGACCGGAAAGCCGAGCGCGCGCGTGCGCGGCTCGTTGACGCGGATCGCCGTGATCACTTGGCCGAAAGGCGAGCGCAGCAGCGCGCGGAGAAACAGGAAGGTGCCGACCAGCGCGGCGAAGGCGACATAGAAGAACGTGGTGCGGTTCTGCAGGTTGAGAAGCGTAACGTCGCCGACAGCCAGCAGCGGCCGCGTGTTGATCGCCAGCCCGTCGGAGCCGCCATAGTCGCGCGCATCATTGAAGTAGAAATAGATCATCTGCGCGAAGGCGAGCGTCACCATGATGAAGTAGATGCCGGTGGTTCGAATCGCGAGCGCGCCGATGGCAAGCGCCGCGAGCCCGCACGCCGCGAGCGTGAGCGGCAAGGTCGCGGCGATTGAGGTCAGTCCGGCGTCTCGGGTGAGGATCGCCAGGCCATAGCCGGCGATGCCGTAGAAGGCCGCGTGGCCGAAGCTCACCAGCCCCGTGAAGCCGACCAGCAGGTCGAGGCTCATGGCGAAGATCGCCAGCACCATCATCTGGGTGACGAGCTGGACGTGGAAGCGCTCGCCGACCCAGGGCACGGCCGCGATCGCCACCGCGGCGAGCAGGAGGACCAGCACGACCGGGCGCGGCAGGTGCAGCATCACGCCACCCCGAACAGGCCGCGCGGGCGCCAGAGCAGCACCGCGGCCATGAGCGCGTAGACCACCATGCCGGCCTGATCGGGCAGCAACACCTTGCCGAACGTGTCCGAGATCCCGATCAGCATGGCGCCCAGGAACGCGCCCTTGATCGAGCCGATGCCGCCGATCACCACCACGACGAAGGAGATGATCAGGACGTTCTCGCCCATGCCGGGATAGACGGAACTGACCGGCGCCGAGAGCATGCCGGCGAGCGCGGTGAGAGCCGCGCCGGCGCTGAACACGATCGCGAACAGCCGGCCGACATCGATCCCGAGCAGCCGCACCATCTCGCGATTGCTCGCCCCGGCGCGGATCATCATGCCGAGCCGGGTGCCGTGAATGACGGCATACATCGCCAGTGCCACCGCGACGCACAGCGCCGACACGACGAGACGATAGACCGGATAGGACTGCAATTCCGTCAGCGGCAGCGTCCCGGCCAGCATGTCCGGCAGAACGATGCCGTGCACGTCGTTGCCCCAGAGGATGCGCTGCAGCTCGTTGAAGATGAGGATCAGGCCATAGGTGAGCAGCACCTGGTGCAGGTGGTCGCGCTCATAGAGATACGCGATGGCGAAACGCTCGACCGCCCAGCCGAGCAGCGCCGCAAGCGGCAGCGCGAGCGCCACCGCGAGCGGGAAGCTGCCGGTCTTGGCCGAGAGCCAGTAGGCCAGATAGGCGCCGATCATGTAGAAGGATCCGTGCGCCAGGTTGATGACGCCGAGGATGCCGAAGATCAGCGTCAGCCCCGCGGCGACCAGGAACAGCAGGAAGCCGTACTGGACGCCGTTGAGGAGCTGTATCGCGAACGAGGCCGGATCCATCGGAGTGCGATCAGGCGACGCCGCAGCCCTTGGCGGGATCCGCCACCGCCTTTTCGGCAACGCCGATCACGGCGTTGTCGCCGTTCTTCACCTCGCGCAGATAGACGTCTTGCACGGGATTGTGCGACTTCGAGAAGGTCCAGGGCCCGCGCGGACTGTCGAAGCGCACGGCTTCCATCGCGGCGATCAGCGCCTTCGTGGCCTTGGTATCGCCCTGCACCTTGGCCATGGCCTGGATCAGAAGCTGAGCCGTGTCGTAGCCCTGCACCGCATACACATCGGCGTCGCGGCTGGTGGCCTTCTTGAAGGCATCGCGGAAGCTGCGGTTGACCGCCGTGTCGAGACTGTCGGCGTAGTGCAGCGTCGTGAACAGGCCCTCGGCCGCAGCACCCTGCGCGCGCAGCGTGCCGTCGGTCAGGAACCCCGCGCCGTAGAGCGGGACACGCGCCTTGAGGCCCGAGTCCGCATAGTCCTTGACGAACTTCACGGCGCCGGCGCCCGCGAAGAACGCATAGACCGCGTCTGGCTTGAGCGCCGCGATCTCGGTGAGGTTCGCCTGGAATTCGACGTTCGGGAACGGAACCAGGATCTCCTTGACGACCGATCCACCGGCCTTCTCGAAGCCTTCCCGGAAAGCACCGACCATCTCCTTGCCGGCCGCGTAGTTCCAGGTCACCGACACCACGCGCTTGAGACCGCGCCGCGCCATCTCGGCGCCCATCGGGTAGCACACCTGCCAGTTGCTGAACGAGGTGCGGAAGATGTTGGGCGCGCACATCTCGCGCGTCACCGCATTGGCGCCCGCATTGGAGACGACCGCGATCGTGCCCTCCTCGCGCGCGATCTTGACCATCGCCATGGCGACGCCGGAATGCACCGGGCCCGTGATGAAGTCGACCTTCTCGCCGACGATCAGCTTGTTGGTGTTCGCGGGCGCCTTGGCGGGGTCGGCTTCGCTGTCGACCTGCACGAGCTCGATCTCGCGCCCGCCCAGTTTGTTGCCGGCGGCCGCGAAAGCGAGCTTCATCGCATCCGTGATGTTGTGGCCGAGCGCCGCGTAAGTGCCGCTATACGGGAGCAGCAGGCCGACGCGAACCTTGGCGTTCTGGCCGATCGCGAAGCGTGCCGGCAGCGTGGCCGCGGCCATGCCTGCCGCGCTCGAGGTGGCGAGAAAGTGGCGGCGTGAAAGTGTGGTCATCATTTCCCCCTGTCAGGACGCGCGTCGTTGGTGGCAACTGCGCCGGAGTCGGGGGCCTGGCGCAGCAGAAAACGCTGGATCTTGCCGGTGGCTGTCTTGGGCAGCTCACCGACGAAATGGATCCAGCGCGGATACTTGTAGGGCGCGAGCCCCGAGCGGCAGAGCTGGAGCAGCTCCGCGGAGAGCGCTTCGTCTCCCGGGCCGCTCTTGAGCACGATATAGGCCTCCGGCTTGACCAGCGCGTCGTCGTCGGCGCGGCCGACCACGGCGGCTTCCAGCACCGCGGGATGCTCGACCAGCTTCGACTCGATCTCGAAGGGCGAGCACCAGATGCCGCCCACCTTCAGCATGTCGTCGCTGCGTCCGCAGTAGTAGTAACGGCCCTGCTCGTCGCGACGATAGGTGTCGCCGGTGTCGAGCCAGCCATCGACCATCGTGCGCGCGGTGCGCTCCGCATTGTTCCAGTAGCAGCGCGCCGTCGACTCGCCGGAGATGAACAGCCTTCCGCTCTCGCCGGTCGCCACCTCGGCGCCGCGCTCGTCGAGAATGCGCGCACGATAGCCGTTCACCAGGCGGCCGCTGGAACCGGGCGTCACGTCATCCGGGCGGTTGGCGATGAAGATGTGCAGAGCCTCGGTTGAGCCGATGCCGTCGAGAATCCACAGGCCCGTGCGCTCGTGCCAGCGCCGCAGGATCTCGGCCGGCAGCGCCTCGCCGGCCGACACGCACATGCGGATCGACGAGAGGTCCGGCATGCCGGACTCGAACTGCTGGAGATACGCCGCGTAGAGCGTCGGCACCCCGAAATAGACAGTCGGGCGGAAACGCTCGATCAGCGGGAAGCTGGTGGCCGGACCGGGGCGCTCCGGATTCAGCACCGCCGTGCCGCCGACCCAGAGCGGAAACGTCATGTTGTTGCCGAGCCCATAGGCGAAGAAGAGCTTCGCTTCCGAGTAGAACACGTCGCTGTCGCTCAGGCCGAGCGTCTCCACGCCGTAGCGCGCGCTCGTGATCGCCATGTCGCGATGCCGGTGCACGGCCCCTTTCGGCTGCCCCGTGGAGCCCGAGGAATAGAGCCAGAAGCAGTCGTCGTCCGCATGAGCGGGCACGGCCTCGAAGTCAGGCGACACTTCTGCGAGCAGCGCGGCGAGCGATCGCCCCTCGCCTTCGGTTCTCAGCACGATGCGCGGCGATGCGGCTCCGCCGAGCGCAGGCTCCACCTCGCTCGCGAACTCCGGCGAGTAGACCAGCGCGGCCGCGCCCGAGTCCTCCATCATGTAGCGATAGCTCGCGTGCCGCAGCAGCGTGTTGAGCGGCACCGGAACGAAGCCGGCCTTGATCGCACCCCAGAACACGTAGAAGAAGGCCGGGCAGTCCTTGACGATCATCAGCACGCGATCGCCGCGCACGAGACCAAGACTCTGGAACGCGTTGGCGGCACGATTCACATTCGCGGCGAGATCCGCATAGCTGACATCGCCGCCGCTCCAGCGAATGGCGATCTTGTCTGCCCGCCCTTCGGTGAGATGTCGGTCGATGAAATGGATCGCAGCGTTGAAGTCCGGCGGAAACCAAGCCCGCTCGACCGTCACGTCGCGATGACTGTGCACTGCCTGGTTCTGCATGGCTGCATCCCTCTTTCGCCTGCAGATCGGTTATGTGTAATTCAGTACCGCAATGCTCTTTTCTTTTTTCTTGAATTAGCACTGCTCCAGACTGCTGTACCTGATCGAAATCAAGCTCCGCCCACGCGGGCTGCGGCCGTGCCTTCGGCGTGCCGCGGGTCAGAAAAACGCCTGGATGCCGGTCTGCGCGCGGCCGAGGATCAGCGCGTGGACGTCGTGCGTGCCCTCATAGGTGTTGACGGTCTCGAGGTTGCACATCACGCGCATGACGTGGAATTCGTCCGAGATACCGTTGCCGCCGTGCATGTCGCGTGCCGTCCGGGCGATGTCGAGCGCCTTGCCGCAGTTGTTGCGCTTCATCAGGGAGATCATGGCGGGCGCGGCTTTTCCGGCTTCGATCAGTCGACCCAAGCGCAACGCACCCGCGAGGCCGAGCGCGATCTCGGTCTGCATGTCGGCGAGCTTCTTCTGCACCAATTGATTGGCGGCGAGCGGACGGCCGAACTGCTTGCGATCGAGCACGTATTGCCGCGCGCGATGCCAGCTGAACTCGGCCGCGCCCATGGCGCCCCAGGCGATGCCGTAGCGCGCCATGTTGAGACAGCCGAACGGGCCCGACAGCCCCGACACATTCGGCAGCAGCGCATCCTCCGGCACCACGGCTTCATCGAGCACGATCTCACCCGTGATCGACGCCCGCAGCGAGAGCTTGCCCTCGATCTTCGGCGTCGAGAAGCCCTTGGTGCCGCGCTCGACGATGAAGCCGCGGATCTTGCCGTCGAGCTTCCCCCACACGATCGCGAGGTCGGCGATCGGCGCGTTGGTGATCCACATTTTGGCGCCCGTGAGACGATAGCCGCCGGCGACCCGCTCGGCGCGCGTCACCATGCTGCCGGGATCGGAGCCGTGGTCCGGTTCGGTGAGGCCGAAGCAGCCGACGAGCTCGCCGCTTGCGAGCTTCGGCAGATACTTGCGGCGCTGCGCCTCGGAGCCGTAGGCGTAGATCGGGTGCATCACCAGCGAGGACTGCACCGACATGGCCGAGCGATATCCGGAATCGACACGCTCGACCTCGCGCGCGATCAGACCATAGGCCACATAGCCGAGCCCGGCACCCCCATAGGTCTCGGGGATCGTCGCCCCGAGCAGCCCGAGCTCGCCCATCTCGCGCATGATCGCACGCTCGAAGGTCTCACTCCGATAAGCATCGAGCACGCGCGGCATCAGCCTGTCCTGCGCATAGCCCTGCGCCGTGTCGCGCACCATGCGCTCGTCCTCGCTGAGCTCGCCGTCGAGATCGAGCGGATCGTCCCAGGAGAAGCTCGCGTCCTTCAGCGAGGCTGGCGCATGCGGGCGCATTTCGACGGCTTGCTGGCTCATGTCCGACCTCGCTGCACGGCGCGCAATCGCGCATGCAGCAACGTAAGCGCACGCATGCCTCGCGTGCTTGATCCGGATCAAGCCGAAATGTCAGCCCGCGCGCCGAGCGCGCCGGACCGGCTGCGCCTGCTGCCGCTCGACGATCTTGCGCATGGTCGCGAGCGTGATGGAGCCGAGCGTCGCGCGCGCGATGGCGTCCACCTCGCCGAGCACCTGGCGCAACGCGCGAGCTTCGTCGGTGCCGTTGCCCGCCGCCTCGGCGTCCGCTGATCCCAGGTCCTCGAACAGCTGGATCACGTCGAGCAGCGTGACGCGGCGGGCATTGCCGCTGAACTGATAGCCGCCGCGCGCACCGCGCACCGCGCGCACCAGCCCGGCTCGGCCGAGCACGTGCATCACCTTGGCGAGGTGATGACTCGAGATGCCGTACTTGTCGCCGATCTCGGCGACCGAGAGCTGGCGCTCAGGCGCAGCCGAGAGCTCGAGCACCGCGAACACTGCGAGCTGGCTGGAGATCTGCAGTCTCATCGCGCCGCCCTCATTCGAGATCCTTCTCGAGCTGGATATAGGGCCCGGCCATCATCCCCTCGCCGCGGAAGAAGCGCAGCGGCAGAAGATCGTCCCGGGCCACCATGGTGCGCATCTTGTCCATGCCGGCCTTGCGGAACTCGGCCGAGACCGCCTCGAACAAGGCTTCGCCCACGCCCCGCAGCCGCGCATCCGGATCAACCGAGAGCCCGAACACCCAGCCGCACGGTGCCGAGCCGAACTCCCAGGCGCGTACCTCGCCGATGATGAAGCCGAGAAGCGCCGCCGGCTTGCCGGCCTCCGCGATCAGGAAGAAGCGCTCGCCGAGCCGGCGCCTGCCGTAGCGCGCGAACAGGTCGCGCCAATAGTCCGGCTTGGCGAGCCGCGTCACCCGCGCGTCGAGCGCGATGATCTGCGGCACGTCGGCCGTCTTGACCCGCCTGATCCTGATCGCCTGGTCTTCCGCCATGCCCTTCGCCGGCAAGCCGCCGGGACCCGGCAGCGGGGTCCGCGGCATATCCGCAAAGCACCCTAGTCGTAATATCGGCATTGTAGTACTAAAATATGCAAAACGCCGCTTCGGCCTAGTACTGAGGCGGTACCCCCTCGCCCCCACGGAGAACCACACCATGTCCTGCATGGGGTGCGAGAAGGGCGAGCGCGTGTGGCGCACGCCGGATGCCATCCATATCGACGTGCGCGACCTGCAGCCGCCCGAGCCCATGGTCGCGATCCTCTCGTTGATCGACAGCGGCCAGGTCGACACGGCGCTGATCGCGCATCTCGATCGCGAGCCGATCTTCCTCTACCCGGAGCTCGACGACCGCGGCTGGGCCCACGAGATCGTGGAGAGCTCGTGCGGCTCCCATTGCGGCGACGTCCAGCTCCGTCTCGTGCGGCTTGCGCCATGAGCACGGCCGCGAGCTTCCTCGCCGGCGCCAAGGGCCGGCTGCTGCCGGCCGCGATCCCGTTCGGGTTCTTCGCCGCAGGCGCATTGTTTCACGTGCTGATGTGGCTCGCCCTGCTGGTCGCTGCGAGTCAGGCCGTGAGCTTCCGCGGCGGCCTCGGGCCGGCACTCAGCGCGATCCATCTGTTGACTCTCGGCGTCATGACCACCGTGGCGATCGGCGCGTCGGCGCAGCTCCTTCCCGTCGCGACGCGACGCGCGCTCGCGGCCGTCTGGCCGATCCGCCTGGTGTTCTGGCTCACGGTCCCGGGCCTCCTGGCGCTCGTCACTGGCATGTATCTCGCCTGGATCCCGCTGCTGCTGCCCGCAGCGGTCCTCACCAGCGCAGGCTTGCTGGTGTTCGCGGTCGTCACGGCCGACAACCTGCGCCGCGCCTCCAACATGCCGGTCGTCGCGGCCTATGGCTGGGCCGCGCTCGCGGCTCTGGTCGTGCTGCTTGGTCTCGGCCTCGCGCTCGCATCGAACTACGACCGCGGCTGGCTGCCCGACCACGCGGGCATCGGCCTCGCCCACATGATCATGGGCGGGTTTGGCTTCATGGGGCTGCTGGTGCTCGGCTTCAGCCATGTGCTGGTGCCGATGTTCGCGCTCTCCTCGAACCCGTCGCCGCAGGTTTCGTATTTGGGCTTTGCCCTGGCGGCCGCGGCCGTGACGCTCGGCGGCGCGAGCGCCCTCTTCGGCGACCGCATCGGGCTCACGCTCGCGGGCCTGCTCGGCCTCGCGGCGGCCGCCACCCATCTCTGGCTGATGTACCGCACACTCGCGACGGGTATGCGCAAGCGCCTTGGCCTCTCCTTCGTGCTGATCCGCGCCTCCTGGCTGATGCTGCCCCTCACGGTGCTCACCGGCCTGGCGGCGCTTTATGGCAAGGCAGGCCCGAACGGCGCGACGCTCTTCGGCGCCCTGCTGATCGGCGGCTGGCTGCTCACCTTCCTGATGGGGGTGCTGCAGCGGATCCTGCCGTTCCTCGCCTCCATGCACACGGCCAAGAGCGGCGCGCCCATGATGATGTCCGAGATCGCGGCCTCCGAGCCGCTCCGGCTGCATGCGCTCTGTCATGGGCTCGGCATGGCGCTGCTGCTCGCGGGAATTGCGAGCGACACCGTCTGGCTGGCGCAGGCCGGCAGTGCGATCGGCCTCGTCGGCGCGCTCGCCTTCGCGGGTTTCGCGGCGCGCATCCTCGGCCGCGTTGTCGCGGCGCAACGCGCCTAGAGAGTGCTGTAGGGTGTGCTCAGCGCGCCTAGGCCGTTCGGTTGGGCAATGATTTCGATCGCGCTGAGCGCACGCGTGCGCTCGGCGGATGCTTGCGCCTCACATGACTGCAGCTCTCGGGCCGCCGAGCACACCCTACAAAGCACTCCCGTCCGGAAGCGGCGCCTCGCTCACGACGCGAGTGCGAGGTCGAAGCAGAGCCGCTGCGAGGGCCGGAAGCCGCAATGGTCCAGGAAAGCGGCCAGCGCGCGATCGTCCCAGTCCACCTCGGTGCGGATGCGCTCCACCCGCAGTGTCGCCAGATTGACGAGGAGCTGCGAGAGCAGCGCGCGCCCGACGCCCCGGCCGCGGTAGTCGGGGTCGACACCGATCGTGTCCATCACGGCGGTCGCCTCGACGCGGCCGAATTCGCCGAGATCGACGCGCGCCATGATGAAGCCCACCGGCACGCCGTCCATCTCGGCTACCAGCGAGACGCGCACGTCGCTGTCGTAGAGCGCCTCCTCGAGCCGGCGCGCGAAATACTCCGAGCGGTTCCGTCCCGTGATGCGGCGATCGATCGCGACCAGCGCGTACAAGTCTCGTTCGGTCATGCTGCGCACCGGGATGCGGTCGCGAGCCAACGGCCCGAAATCAGGCGCCGCAGGCTGGCCGTAGTTCACTTCCGTCCCCTCGCCGGCGCGCTGCGGGATCGTCATGCTGGTCTTCCTTGCCATGGCTCAAACCTCCTCGACGGGCTCGCGCAGCGGCTCCGCGACGGAGCGCTCCAGCGCCATCCGCGGCGCCAGCTCGAAGCCGGACGCATCGAAGAAGCGCGTCAGATCGTGGTTGGCCCAGCCGGCCTCCGACTGCAGCGTGCGCACGCCCTTGCGGCGCAGCTCGGCGGCAAGCTCCTGCAGCAGCGCTTGGCCGACGCCGCGCTCCTGGCTCTGCGGCTCGACGCCCAGCGCATCGAGCACGCCGACCGCCTGTGCGCGGCCGAACTCGCCCCGCAGCACATGGGCGAGCGCGAAGCCGCGCAAGGCGCCGCCGCGCGCGATGCCGATATGGACATAGGCCTCCGGCTGCCGCGCCGCCGCCGCCAGCCGCTTCTCGAAAAAATGGCGCCGCTGACGGCCCGTCAGCGCGCGATCGATGTCGCTGATGCACTCGATGTCGGACGCGCCGAGCGGGCGCGCGCCGCGATCGGACGGGGTGGGACGCGAATCCATGGCAGCACCTCACGTGGTTTCGAGATACTCCTGGTGGAGCCGCGCCTCGGTCTCGGAATCCATCGATTCCTCGAGCAGCGGCAGCAGCGCCATCTCTTCCTTCTGCACATGCATCAGCATGCGCTCGCACAGCTCCTGTCCGACACGCCGGAATTCCTCCCAGCTCCCGGCCTCGAAACCGCGGGCGCTCGCCTCGCGCGCGAGCGCCGCCACGCGCGCGCCGAGCGGGCGCATCGCCTGATGCTCGTCGGTCAGATGCGCGCCGATCGCGGCATCGCCGACCTCCTCGAGAAAGGTGAACAGCCGCTGCTCCTCGAAGTCGAAGTGGTGCGCCACATCGGCTTCCACCGCGGTCGCGAGCTCCGCCAGGAGTTGCGCCACCGTGCGGTCGCTCGTATCCGGCAGCCCGCGCGCATGGCGCGCGATCAGGCCCTCGAGCCGCTCCATCAGCGCGACGGTCGCGCGATGCTCGTCATGCAGCGTCTGGCTCACGCGGTTGGTGAACATGGCGCGTCACGCGTGCAGCTGCTGGTATTTGGCCAGGAGTTCGTCGTTGCTCTCGACCCAATCAGGGTTGGAAACGATGCAGTCGGCCGGGCAGACCAGCTTGCACTGCGGCTCCTCCTCGGCGCCGACGCATTCGGTGCACTTCATCGGATCGATGACGTAGAGCGGATCGCCTGCCGTGATGGCCTTGTTCGGGCACACCGGCTCGCAGGCGTCGCACGCGGTGCAGCCTTCGGTGATCATCAGTGCCATGGGTCCCTCCTTCAGGCCGCGGTTGACAGCTTGTCGAGCGCAGCGAGCTTTTCGAAGCGGTAGGCGCCCCAGAGCGCGGCGCCGATCGCGCCCGCATAAATCGCGTCCGGATGGCTGCGCACCACCGCCTTCATGTCCTTCATCTTGGCGATGTCCTCCTCCAGCGCCGCGACCAAGCCTTTGTCGAGCGCGAGGCCGCCCGTCATCATCACGACGCCCGTGGTGGCGCCGATCGACTTGAGCAGCTTGGAGAGCCGGCCCGCCATCGAGAGATGGATGCCCTTGAGGATGTTCGGCGCCGTGATGCCGCGCGAGACCATGTTTATGACGTCGGTCTCGGCCAGCACCGCGCAGATGCTGCTCACCACCTCCGGATTGTCGGCCTGCCGCGAGAGCGCGCCGATCTCGTCCTGGGCGATGCCGAGATAGCGCGCGATGTTCTCGAGGAACTGGCCCGAGCCCGAGGCGCATTGGCTGGTCATCTTGTAGCTCAGCACCTTGCCGCGCTCGTCGATCGCGATGGCGCGGCCGTGCAGGGCGCCGACGTCGAGCGCGGAGCGAGACTCCGGATCGAGGTAGATGGCGCCCCGCGCGTGCGTCGTCATCGAGTAGAAGTGGCCCGTGTGGAACGGGATGCCTTCGCCCTCGCCCGTCGTCGCCACATAGTCCACGTCCTTCTCGGCGACGCCCGCATCGGCCAGGATCTGGTCGTAGACGACGCGGGCGAGCTCCATGGGGTCGCGCTGGCGGATGCGCAGGGTGGCGCGCGAGAGCCACTCGGTCTCGTCGCCGTTCACTCGGAACAGCGCCGCCTTGACGGCGCCCGTGCCGACGTCGATTCCGGCCGCAATCGTCATGGTTCGACTCCCTGGATCTGCCCGTTATGGGCGCGCCGTGCGAACTCCGCCGCCCCGAGCGCGCCCGTGTAGATGGACTCCGGATTGATGTTGATCGTCACCTCGCCGTAGTTCTCCTTGATGAGCTTGCGCAGCTCGCGCACCGCCGCCTCGTTCTTGGCGACGCCGCCCGTGAAGGTGAACTCGTCGGTGACCCCGCCGGAGCGCGAGATGATCGAGATCGCGCGCAGGATGATGGCGCGATGCAGCCCCGCCAGGATGTCCTCGCGCTTCTCGCCGAGCGAGAGCCGGTCGCGCAGCTCGGCGCCCGCGAACACCGTGCAGGTCGAGTTGATGCGCGCCGGCCGGTCGGACTTCATGGCGAGCGGCCCGAGCTCGTGCAGGCCCATATTCATCTCGTCCGCGATGTAGCCGAGATAGCGTCCGCAGCCGGCCGCGCAGCGGTCGTTCATCTGGAAGTTCGCGACGATGCCGCTCTCGTCGACTTGGATGCCCTTGGTATCCTGGCCGCCGATGTCGAGCACCGTACGGGTCTTCGGATACATCATGTGGGCGCCGAGCCCGTGGCAGAGGATCTCGGAGCGGATGTGCTCCTTGGAGAAGGGCAGCGTGACGCGGCCGTAGCCGGTGCCGACCAGGTAGGTCTCCTCGAGCTCGATCGCGAGCGTGCGCTCGATCACGGGCAGCACGTCGCGGCTCGCGGACTTCAGGGTCGGATCGCCCTCCAGCACGCGCACCATGGCGCGGCGGAACTTGTCGCTCAGCCCGCCGGCCGGCGGCCGGTTCTCCACGTCGATGATCGACTTGTCGTAAACGTTCAGCAGCAAGTCGTAGGGAAGACCCGCGTCGCGCGCGACCTCCTCGGCCTGGGCGTGATAGCGCGAGCCCGCGATGTCGCGGAAGAAGTCCGACTTGCGCTTGGCACCCGGCGCATACAGCTCCGGCGCCTCGGCGCGCAGCCGCGCGAATACCTCGCCGAGCGCCTCCTTGACGCCCGCCTCGCGGCCCGCGAAGCGCTCGCCCTGCACCAGGCCGACGCAGGTCTGCTGCAGGTCCTCGAGCTGCTCGAGGAACTGCTCCAGCCGGAACGCGCGTTCCAGCGCGCCCAGGAAGTCGTCCAGCCGCATGCCGAGCCCTTGCGCCTCGGCGAGCGCCCGGCGGAACAGGGTGAAGCGTCCGTCCACCCGCGCCTCCTCGCTGGCGACGCGTGCGGCGGTCGCGTAGTTGGAGCGCGAGTTGGTGATGCCCCGCCCGATCACGTCGCGGTTCTCGTCGAGGAGAATCGCCTTGGTGGTGGTCGAGCCGAGATCGATGCCGACGAAGGTCTTCATGGCGCGCTCCCTCAGGCAGCCGCGCGCCCGCCGGCGCGCTTCTGCTCGATCATCTGGAAGTAGCTCTCCAGGCGGTTCTTGATGTTGGCCGCCGAGAAGTAGCGCGGGTCGACCAAGTCGGACTCGACGAACGCCGCCGGCTTGCCGGTTCGCTTCTCGACCTCGCGCATGATCAGGAGCTGGCCGGCCGAGAAGCTGTTGCAGCTCTTGATCGAGTTGATCAGCAGCCCGTCGGCCTCGTACTCGTTGATGTAATTCGTCAGCATGTCGATGCGCATCGGCAGGCTGCGGTTGGTGTAGACGCCGAGGCAATACTCGGCGAGCGTCTCCAGCGGCTTGTCGGGATCGTGGCGGAAGCCGAGATCGTAGACGCCGCCCACCTTGGTGTAGCTGGAGGCGACGACGACCGCGCCCTCGTCGTAGAACATCTTCCAGAACTGACGGAAGTTCGTGTAGTTCGGCGGGCCCTCGACCACGAGCCGATAGCGCTCCTTGCCCATGTCGCCGTCCGGCGTCACCGGCCCCTTGCCTTCGGCCAGCCGCGCGTCGCATTCCGCGCGCAGGAAGCGGTAGTAGTCGATCGCGTCATCGGTGCCGCGGAAGGCGCCGAAGATCGGGCCGATGTAGTAGATACCGCCGAAATAGGCGTCGATCGGCGACGGCTTGTTCTTCGCGGTCTTCAGCACATAGACGAGATCGTCCTCGGCCTTCACCGACTTCTTCAGATACTCGCGCAGCCGGTCGATGTCGAACTTGACGCCCGAGATCCGCTCCAGTTTCGGAATCACCTCCTCCTTGAGCTGCTTGACCATGTACTCGACCATGTTCGGCGTGATCTTGCCGTCGCCCATATAGGGCGTGTGCAACATGATGGTCTCGCACTTGTACTGCTCGCGCAGCAGCTCGAACCACTTCATGAAGGTGAAGCAGCCCGTGTAGGAGAGCAGCAGCGCGTCCGGGTTCGGCAGCTTCTTGCCGTTCGGGCCGATATTGCCCTTGGCCATCATGCCGACGTCGGACTTCACATAGGTGCAGACGTCCTCGGAGTGGCCGATCTTCTCGGCTTCCAGCACATAGGCCCCGCTCTGGCGCCGCAGGCCGCTCTGGATCGCGTTGACCTCCGGCAGGTTGTTGAGGAGGTCGAAGCACATGATGAGCTCGTTGAGATTGCCGGGCACGAAGGTGGACACCACCTTCTTGCCGGTCTCGGCGGTGCTCGTCAGGCGGTCGTAATGCGCCGCCATCATCTCCTTCTGCTTCAGCATGGAGTCGTCCTTGACGACGTCCTTGGCAGGCGCAGCCTTCGGTGTCGTGATCGTCGTCATGCTCCGCTCCACAGCTTGATCGAATCTGCGAATGTGCCGGCCTGCTCGCGGATCGGCTGCATCTGGCCGGAGTTCTCCGCGTATTTGAACGCGATGTAGGGGATGCCTGCGTCCTTGAGGACGTGCTGCAGCATCGGCCGGTCGAGCAGCGCCGGATCGCAGAAGCTCGGCGAGGCGAAGATCACGCCTTCGGCGCCGGAGCGTTGCACGGCGCGCACCAGGTGCTGTCCCTTCTCCTTCAGGTTCGGCTCGTATTTCGCGGCCGTCGACTCGGAGTGGTGCAGGAAGGCGAGCGCCAAGTTCTGCAGCGGATTGCCCTCGAGCGGCACGTCCTCGGTGAGCCAGCGCGTCACCAGCAAGAGGTCGTCGTCCACCACGTAGCAGCCGGCGAGCTCGAGCGACTTGATCAGGTTGAGCGGCGGTTGCTCGCAGAAGACGCCGGTGACGACTACGCGGCAGTTGTCGCGCTTCGGCCGCTCCTCGGCGGCTGCCGCCGCCAGGTAATCGCGCAGCATCTGCGAGTGCTCCTCGACGGGGAGCACCAGGCCGGCGCGCAGAATCAGGTAGGCCTCCGCGGCCGGCACCTGCCAGGGCCGCCGCGCGCGCAGCTCGTAGAGGGCGCGCACCAGCTTGCGGTTCTCGTTGTAGACCGCGATCGAGGCGCGCAGCTCGTCGTCAGTGATGGGCCGCCCGCGCAACGTGCCGAGATCGTGCAGCAGCTCGGAGAGCTCATTGACGTAATAGTTGCCGCCGATGTCGTCGCGGTAGTTCTGCGGCACGTCGAAGTAGCGCACATAGACATCCGGGAACATCGTCTTCCACATGCCCGAAAGATTGCGGATCACGTCGCAGATCGACGGGAACAGCATGCCGTCCGTGAAGTCGAGCCGGCCCGAGACGCCGAGCTCGATGGTCGAGCGCGGGATGCGGCAGATATAGCTCTGGTAATAGGCGTCGCCGTGGATCACCTCGAGCTGGTCGCCGCCGCCGACGATCCCGAGCGGCAGGAAGCCTGCCGCGTGGATCAGCTCACGTGGCACGTAGATCGGCATGTAGCCGACCACCTTGCGTCCCGGCGCCGCGTCCTTCCACGCCCGTGCGGCCGTGAAGGAGAGATCGTCGAACAACGCCTGCGCGCGTTCCACGATTGCCGCCGTGCCGGCATGCGAGGCGCCGTTCGCGCCATTGGCATGCCCATTGTGGTTCAGCGATGCTGCCATTGCGCCGCCCTCTTCTCCATGAAGGCCTCGAGGCCCTCGACTGCGTCGTGAGTTTTCATCAGCTCGTGGAGGTACATCCGCTCCACGGCCTCGATCTTCGCCCGCACGCGCACCGCGTAGTCGAAACGGGCGGCCGTCGTGGCGTAGCGCAGCGAGCTCGCGCTCTTCGCCGCGAGATGCTCGGTGAACCAGGCGAGCGCCGCGGCCTGAGGGTCGTCGCTCGCGCCCTGCGCGAGCCCCATCGCGACCGCGTCCGCGCCCGTGATGCTGCGGCCCGAGAGCAGCAGGTCCAGCGCCCGCACCGGCCCGACCACCTCGGGCAGCAGGCATGAAGCCGCCGGCGCGAACACGCCGAGCTTCATCTCGGGCTGGCCGAGCCTCGCGTCCGCCGCGACGAACATCAGGTGACAGGCGAGCGCGACCTCGAGTCCGCCGCCGAGACACTGTCCCTGCACCGCGACCAGGATCGGCACATGCGACTCGACCATGCGCAGCACCAGGCCGTGCAGGCCACGCAGCATGTCGGCGCACTGCTCCGGCATGTGTTCTTCGACGCTGGCCCCGAAGCTGAAATGCGGGCCTTCCGCGTCGATCAGCACGGCCGCGAGGTTGCGGTTCTCCAGATGCAGCGCGAGCGCCTGGTCGAGCGCCGCGATCATGGCGGCGTCGATCAGGTTCGCCTTGGGCCGGCTCAGCCGCAGCCGCAGCAGCCGACCTTCGGCCTCGAACCAGATCTTGAGCGGCGCGCTCATGACGCCTTCCGGGCCAGCGGTTGGATGCTGTCGGTGAGGCCGTCGCTCCACGGCGTATTGGCTGCGAGCGCGCGGCGCAGCGCCACGAAGTCGACCTCGCGGCCGCTCTCGCGCGTGCCCTCGTTGAAGGCGCGGAAGCCGGCGCGCGCCTCGGTCATCATGTTGAGGGCGAGCCAGGCGCGCGCGTTCTCCTTGTTGCGGTTCCAGGCGTCGAGCTTCGGCTTGCGCAGCTCCTCGACCGTCTTGGTCGTGCAGTCCGGGAACGTGTAGAGCAGCTTGGTGCAGAGCGACTCGACCTTCTCGTCGAGCAGGCTCAGGTCCACGGTGCCGCGCTTCATCAGCTCCTGGCCGGCCTTGAGCGCCTCGCCGGTCTTCGGCTTACCGAAGACATTGCGGCCGTACTCGTCGAAGCTCCGGCTCGTCTCCACCAGCGGATTGGCGACGAACTTGCCGTCCACCTTCAGCGCCGGAACGATGTCGGTGAGCATGCCCCACGAATAGGCCTCGTGCGCCGAGAACGGCTCGCACAGCACGCAAGCCGCCATGGCACGCTCGGCTCCGATGACGACGGGCAGGAAATCCGTCGCGCCGCCGATCGGGGCCGAGCCGTGCTTGGGACCCGCTTGACCGAAGCGGGCCAGGTCCTGCGCTAGGGAGAAGTCGCAGGCCATTCCGATTTCCTGGCCGCCGCCGATGCGCATGCCGTTGACGCGGCACACCACCGGCTTGTCGCAGGCGAGGATCGCCGAGACCATGTCGTTGAAGAGCCGCATGTAGCCGCGATATTCCTGCGGATTGCCAGCGTAATACTCGGCGTATTCCTTGGTGTTGCCGCCGGTGCAGAAGGCCTTGTCGCCCGCTCCCGTGAACACCACCGCGACCACGTCGCGCGCCGCGCTCGCGGCGCGGAAGGCGAGGATCGTGCCCTTCACCATGTCGGTCGTGTAGGAGTTGAACTGCGACGGGTTGTCGAGCGTGATCCAGGCGTTGTAGAGGCCGGCGACCGGATTGCCGTTCCAGTCCTTCACGGGCCGCTTCTCGAAGTGCACGCCCTTGCTGACCGTCTCGCGCACCGCCTCGGCGACGAGCCCGTGATCCTTCGCGTTCATGACCTGCTCCCTGATCGATTGCGTCTGCGCTATGGCACGAGCACCGCGCGGCGCTTGAGCGCGCCCGCATGTGCGGCTTCGAACACCTGATTGATCTCGCTCAGCGGGTGCTTCTCGACGAACGGCACCACCTTGACCTTGCCGTTGAGCACCAGCTCGAGCGCGGCCGGATAGAGCTCCGGCGGGCAGCCCCAGTTGCCGATGGCGCGCGCGTGGAACGCCATCAGGTTGGAGAGCCGCACCTCGACCTTGTCCATGGTGAAGCCGACAACGCCGAGCGTGGCGCCGTGGTTGATCAGGCCGAAGGCGGTCTCCTGCCCGGCGCGCGTGCCGGAGCATTCCAGGATGATCCATTCGGTCTGCCGCAGCCCGCGCTGCTTGGCGAAGGTCTGGATCGCGGCCTTGAGATCGCGCGGCGAGAGCTCGCGCGCGTTGAGCGTGAGCGCCGCGCCCTGTGTCGCGATGGCCTCGAGCTTGTCCGCGCTGACGTCGATCGCGACCACGGTGCCGCCGAGCGCCCGGGCGACCTGAACCGCATAGCCGCCGACGCCGCCAACGCCGTTGACGATCACGAGATCGCCCTCCCGCACGCCGGCCTGGGTCACGGCCTGGTAAGGCGTGGTCACGGCGTCAGCGATCACCGAGAGGTCCGCGAGCTCAATGCCGACCGCGTTGAGCCGCACTTCGTCGACCGCGCAGAGCCCGTGCGCCGGCACGATGATGTGCGTCGCGAAGCCGCCATGAATGTCGTTGCCGGGCATCTTCTGATTCGGGCAGATCGTCGGCTTGCCGCGCTTGCAGGCATCGCAGTGGCCGCAGGGGATCACGGCCGGGACGATCACTGCGCGGTCGGTCCACCAGACCGCATTGGCGCCCGCCGCGATCACGTGACCGCTGATCTCGTGGCCGAGCGTGAGCGGCAGTTCGTGCTTGGTGCGCACGCCGTCGTAGTAGTAGCCGAGATCCGTGTGACAGACGCCGCAGCCCGCGATTTCGACGACGACCTCGTCCGGTCCGGGCTCGCCCACCTCGAAAGCGACCGGCACCAGGGGCTCGCCCTTGCCGGTCATCATCCAACGAACCGGATGCTCGCTCATTTGCGTTTCCCTCGGTTCGTCCGCCGATACCGCGTGGCTCAGCGAACCTTTGTTGTGGCGCGATCATCGGCGGCGGGGACCGCTTGCCGCCTTGATTTAGGACAAGGAGCGCCGAAAAAACGTAATTTAGTACTTGAATGCTGTTTTAAGGCTCCGGCGCGGAGCAACCGCGCTCAGAGGGCCGCGATCCGGGAGCAGGCCCATGCGCGAGAATCCCAAGGAAGCGACCAGCATATCGCTGGCGATCGTCGGCAGCGGCGGCGCCGGCGCACTCACGGCCGGCAATTTCCTGCTCGAGGCTGCGAGCCTCGCGGGCTGGCACGGCCTCCTCACCCGCACGGTCGGGCCGCAGATTCGCGGCGGCGAGGCGGCCGCGCTGCTGCGCATCGCGGCGCAGCCGATCGAATGCCTCTCGGACCGCTTCGACCTCCTGATCGCGATCGACTGGCAGAACGCCGAGCGCTTCGATGCGGAGATCCGGCTCGGCCCGGACAGCCTGGTGATCGGCGATCCGCGCGGCGGCGAGCCGCCGCCCGGCGTCCTCGCCTCAGGCGCACGCCTGATCAACGTGCCCATGAAGGAGACCGCGAAGGCGCTGCCCGACGGCCGCGCCAACATGATCGCGCTCGGCATCGCGGCGAAGCTGCTCGGCATGGCCGAGGACGCGCTCGGCACGATCTTCGAGAAGCGCCTCGCCGGCAAAGGCGCGGCCGCGATCGCGGCGAGCCGCGCCGGCTTGCGCGCCGGCTTCGAGGCCGCGGAAGAGTTCAGCCTTGGCCTGCGCCTCGCGCCGCCCACGGGCACGCCCGAGCAGCGCTGGCTGATCTCCGGCAACGAGGCGACCGGCCTCGGCGCCATTCGCGGCGGCGTGCGTTTCGCGGCCGCCTACCCGATCACGCCGGCGACCGAGATCCTCGAATGGCTCGCGCCGAACCTGGTCAAAGCCGGCGGTATGCTGCTGCAGGCCGAGGACGAGCTCGCCTCCATCAACATGATCATCGGCTCTTCGTTCGGCGGCACGCCATCGATCACCGCCACCTCGGGCCCCGGCCTCTCGCTGATGATCGAGGCGCTCGGCCTCGCCACCGCGGCCGAGATCCCGCTGGTGGTCGTCGACGTGATGCGCGGCGGGCCGTCCACCGGCATCCCGACCAAGTCCGAGCAGGCCGATCTCAACATCGCGATCTACGGTTTCCACGGCGATGCGCCGCACCTCGTGCTGGCGCCGCAGTCGGTCGCCGACTGCCTGTTCACGACGCAGTGGGCGACCTATCTGGCCGAGTCGCTGCAGGTGCCCGCGATCGTGCTCTCGGACCAGTTCATGGGCCAGTCGCGCGCCGCGATCGCGCGGCCGGCCGACGTCGCCTTCATCGGCCAGCGGCGCCGCGCCGACGAGATCGCCGCCCCCTACAAGCGCTATGCGCTCGCCGCCGACGGCGTTTCCGCCATGGCGATCCCGGGCACGCCCAACGGCCAGTACACCGCGGATGGCCTCACCCACACCGAGCGCGGCATTCCGACCAGCCGCGCCGAGGATCACCGCGCCCAGCTCGACAAGCGGCGCGACAAGCTCGACCAGTTTGCCTATGGCGACCACTGGGCAACGCAGGAGGGAGACGGCGACCTCGCGATTCTGACCTGGGGCTCGCTCACCGGCGCGGTGCGCGAAGGCCTCGCGCGCGCCCGCGCAGACGGCGTCAACGCACGCCTCATCGCGCCGCGCCTCCTCTATCCGATCCGGCCCGCGGAGTTCGCCGCCGCGCTCGACGGCGTCAGACGCGTTCTCGTGGTCGAACAGACCCACGGCGCGCAGTTCCATCGCTATCTGCGGGCCCATTACGAGCTGCCGGACGAGGTGCGGGTGCTCAACCGCCCCGGGCCGCTCCCCATCGCCCCCGGAGAGATTCATCGCGCACTGCTGGAATGGAGGGCCTGATGTCGACCGCCGAGATGCGCGCCTGCAAGCCAGGCGACTACAAGTCCAACGTCCAGCCGGTCTGGTGTCCGGGCTGCGGCGACTACCACGTGCTGATGTCGTTCACCCGCGCCTTCGCGCAGCTGGGCTTGCCGCCCGAGCAGATCGCCGTGATCTCCGGCATCGGCTGCTCCTCGCGCATCCCGGCTTACACCAACTGCTACGGCTTCCACGGCGTGCACGGCCGCTCGCTCGCGCTCGCCGCCGGGCTGAAGGTCACGCGGCCCGATCTCACGGTCGTGGTCGCGAGCGGGGACGGTGACGGCTACTCGATCGGCGGCAACCACTTCCTTCACGCCTGTCGGCGCAATGTCGACATGACCTACGTCGTCATGGACAACCGCGTCTACGGCATGACCAAGGGCCAGCCCTCGCCCACCACCGAGCCCGACTGGGACAGCGACCTCGCACCGGGCGGCACCGGCGTGAGCCCGTTCCATCCGCTCGTGATCGCCCTCGCCTCGGGCGCGAACTTCGTCGCCCGCGCCTTCTCGGGCTCGCCCAACGAGACCGCCGACATCCTCGTGGAGGCGATCCGCCATCCGGGCTTCTCGTTCATCGAGATCCTGAGCCCCTGCGTCACCTTCCGCCCCGATGAGAAGGAGTGGAAGAACGTGGTGCGCCCCGCTCCCGTGGAAGCGACCGACGATGCCGCCCGCGCGGCGCGCCGCCTGATGACCGACGACGGCTTCAACATCGGCGTGCTGTTCCGCGGCAACCGGCGGCCGTATCAGGGCGCCTTCGGCCGCAACAAGCCCGATCTCGCGGCTCTGGAAGAGGATTTCGTGCTATGAGCGCCGCCCTGCCGCCGATCGGCGACCTCGCCGAGCTCTACACGATCGCCTATCGCATCGAGTCGGACGCCGTCGAACGCTACGACCAGCTCGCTGGACAAATGGAGGCTCACAACAATCCCGAGCTCGCGAAGATCTTCCGCGACCTCGCCCGGGCCGAAGGCATTCACGCCGAAGAGATCCGCCGCATGGCGGGCGACATCGACGTGACCGCGCGGGCGCGCGAGCTGGCGCTCTGGAAGAACGACGAGAGCCCCGAGACCGCCGACTTCGCCGAGGCGCACTACATGATGACGCCCTGGCACGCACTGCAGATGGCGCTCAAGGGCGAGCAGCGCGCGCTCGCCTTCTTCGACCACGTGGTGCAGACGACGACCGACGACACGGTGCGCAAGATGGCGGCCGAGTTCGTCGACGAGGAGAACGAGCACGTCGACCTGGTGCGCCGCCTGCTGCGCCGTTACCGCGAGCCGTCCGAGTCCTGGGCGGAGGATCCGGATCCGGCGGTGGGACAGGAGTAATCGTAGGGCGGGTTAGCCGCGCAAGCGCGTAACCTGCCGGTGGCCTTTCAACACACGCATACGCGAGTGGAGAGTCACATGGCGGGTTAGGCGCTTCGCGCTAACCCGCCTTACGAAGGCTCCTTCCGCAGATCCCTCACCCGCACCGCCTTGCCTTGCGAGCGCGGCACCTCGCCCGGACCTTTCACCTCCACCGAACAGGTGACGCCGATCAGCGACTTGATGTGGTGCCGCACCTCGGCGGCCTTGCGCGCGCGCTCCTTCTCGGCCGCGGCGGCGGCGAGCTCCACCTCGACCGTCATGGCGTCGAGCGCGCCCTCGCGGCGCAGCACGATCTGGTAGTGCGGCGCGAGGCCCGGGAAGCCGACCAGCACCGCCTCGACCTGCGAGGGATACACGTTCACGCCGCGGATGATCATCATGTCGTCGTCGCGGCCCGTGACGCGCATGATGCGCACATGGGTACGGCCGCAGGCGCAAGGGCTATCATCGAGCCGCGTGATGTCGCGCGTGCGATAGCGGATCATCGGCAGCGCTTCCTTGGTGAGTGTCGTGATGACGAGCTCGCCGGCTTCGCCGAAGGGCAGCGGCTCGAGCGTGGTCGGGTCGACGATCTCGAACAGGAAGTGGTCCTCCCAGCCGTGCAGGCCCGATTGCGCCACATGGCATTCGCAGGCGACGCCCGGCCCCATGATCTCGGAGAGCCCGTAGATGTCCACGGCCTTGATGCCGAGCTTGCTTTCCAGCTCCTGGCGGATCGCCTCGCTCCAAGGCTCGGCGCCGAAGGCGCCGCAGCGCAGCGGCGTCTCGCGCAGATCGACCCCCATGGCCTCGGCGACTTCCGCGATATTGAGCGCATAAGAGGGCGTCGCGCAGAGCACGCTGGCGCCGAAGTCGCGCATCAGCGCGACCTGCCGCTCGGTACCGCCGCCCGAGATCGGCACGACCGTGCAGCCGAGCCGCTCCGCGCCCGCATGGGCGCCGAGCCCGCCCGTGAACAGGCCGTAGCCATAGGCGTTGTGGACGACGTCGCCCGGCCGCGCGCCGATGCAGGCGAGCGAGCGCGCCATCAGCTCGGCCCAGCGCTCGAGATCGCCGCGCGTATAGCCGACCACCGTCGGCTTGCCGGTCGTTCCCGAGGAGGCGTGCAGACGCACCACCTGGTCGCGCGGCACCGCGAACATGCCGAACGGATAGTTGTCGCGCAGGTCCGTCTTCATCGTGAAGGGAAACCGGCGGATGTCGGCGAGCGTCTTCAGGTCGCCCGGCTTCACGCCCGCTTCGTCGAACTTGCGCCGGGTGTGCGGGACGTTCTCGTAGGCATGCGAGAGCGTCTTCTCGAGCCGCGAGAGCTGGAGCAGCCCCAGCATGTCGCGCGGCATGGTTTCGGCCTGCGCGGCGAACATGTGGCCTCTCTCCTGGCGAACGGCGTGTAGACTCATGCGTCTCCCCCTTGGGCCTCGAAGGACCAGCCTGGTTTCACCGGCGGCCCGGCCTTGCCGGAGCCGCGCGCGGGGGTATGCGCGAGCGCAAAGCCCTGCGTGTAGGCCGCGCGCGTGATCAGGGTGAACTTGAGTGCCCAGCCAGCCGCGAAACCCGCAAGGCCCGCGAGCGCGAGGAAGGGCGCCGCGTTGCCGATGAGGATGCCGAGCGACAGGATGGCGATCGGCAGAACAAGGCCGATGCCGAGGAACCACGGATCGAAGTCGGCGAGCACGTCGAGCGTGCGCGTCGGCGCTTCGGCTGCGAGCGCGGCGCGATAGGCGCGCCAGAGCCACGCGCGGGCCGCGAGCAGCACAAGGAAGGCCGCGGTGACCGCACCGACCATGCCGCCGGCCGGGGGGATCCAGGCCGCGGCAGCGAGAAACAGCCCGGTGCCTTCCGCGAGCCCGGTCGTCACGATGAGGCTTGTGACAAAGGTTGCGCGCCACGCCGGGATGCCGCGGGCCGCCGTGAGAATGCGGCCTTGGCAATAGAGGAAGCCGAGACCGATGAGCCCCGCGAGGCTCATCAGCAGCGGACTGGCGAACCACAAGCCGGCAAGCGCCAGCGGAAAAAAGGCGCCGGCGATCAGGGCCTCGCGCGTCATCCACGAGGTCCACGGGTTCAGCACGACATTGGCGAAGCGCCACGGCCGCCCGATCTCGAGCCACACCAGGAACAGCCCGCCGGCCACGAAAGCCAGCGCAGCGAGGCCGAGCCAGGGCAGCGAAGCTCCCGCGAGGCTCGCGAGCGCGACCCAGGCGAACAGCGCGGATCCGACGCCCCCGCCCATGAAATTGCCGGCCGCGCGCCAGTCCCAATAAGTCTGCAGCACGGGCGCCACGCCCTTGGCCCGCGTTTCACTGCTCGCACGCACCGGCGCTGTTGGCGGCTCGGGTGTCTCATCCGCGGCGCCGTAGAGATAGTAGAAGCCGGGACCGGTGCCGAGCTCCTCGTGCATGCGGAAATGCTTCTGCTCACGCAGGAGCCGCGAGACGTTGCTGTCCGGGTCGTCGAGATCGCCGAAATGCAGCGCGGTCGCGATGCAGGCATTGGCGCAGGCCGGAGTCGCGCTCGTGTCCACGCCCGGCGTTAGGCCGTTCGCGAGTCCCGCATCGATGCGTTCCACGCAGAAGCTGCACTTCTGCGCCACGCCGTAGCGATCGAGGTCGAGCCGCTCGCTCTCGTTCTGCGTCGCGACCGCCCCATAGGCGAAGCGCGGCGCGTCCACCTTGAAGCGCGCCCCGTAGGGACACGCGACGGCGCAATAGGCGCAGCCGATGCAGATGTCGTAGTCGATGGTGACGATGCCGCCCGGCCGCTGGCGGGTGGCCGTGGTCGGGCAGACGTCGAGACAGGGCGGCTCGTCGCAGTGCTGGCAGCCGACCGGCACGAAGGTGCGGCTCACCTCCGGAAAACTGCCGGACTCGATGTCCAGCACCTTGCGCCACTGCACGGCCGGCGAGGTCGCGTTCGCGTGCTTGCAGGCCGCCGTGCAGGTCTGACAGCCGACGCAGCGCTCGAGATCCGCGACCATGGCCCAGCGCGTCATGGCCGTCGCTCCAGCCGCGTGATCTGCACCTTGACGAGATCGGCGCTCGAGCCGGTGGCGTCGGTCAGCTCGAGCAGCATGGGCATGAGCTTGTTCATGCTCGGCGTGTCGAGATCCTTGGCGAAGGGCGTCGCCCAATGATCGAACTGCCCGATCATCAGCAGCGTGTCCGGCCGGATGCCCTCGCACAGCACGACACGCCCCTCGGTGCTGTTGAGCGGCGAGCGCACCTCGACGCGGTCGCCGTCCTGCAGGCCGAGTCGCGCCGCGGCGCCCGCGTTCATCACAACGCCGCCATGGCCCGCGATGTTGTCGGCCACCTCGCGTATCATCTGAATGCCGACATTGCCGCCCCAGGAATACTGCATGCTGCGCGCGGTGATCAGCCAGAACGGATAATCCGCGATGCGCACCTGGAAATGCCGCTCGAGCGCGCCCTCCCACAGGCCCGCGAGGTCGCGCCATTTCGGCATCGGCTCGTATTCCTCGAGCTGGCGGTCCCACCAGTCGATGCCATGCTCGTGCAGGCGGCGGCCGAGCTCCTGGCCGATGCGGGTGAGCCGCTCCTGATAGGGCAGCTCGAAGCGCAGGCCCTGCTCGACCAGTCGCGGGTAGAGATACCACTGCAGTCGCGGGAACGGCTTCACGCGGAAGCCATGCTGGCGGAAGTAGTCGAGCCCCTGGCTTTCGGCGCCGTCGGTCAGCTCGGCGCTGGCGGCGCGGCATACCGAGTCCCAGATTCTTTCGACCGAATGCGGCGTCTCGAGATCGAGCGAGAAATCGTAGGCAGCGTCCTTGAGCTTCACACCCGCCGCGCCGCGGTTGATGGCGCCATTGTAGGGCTGCAGCAGCCCGGTGCGCTGGGCGAGCTCGGTCGCGATCCAGGTGAAATCGCGCGCCTCCCCCTGTGCCGGCACCGCCGGATCGCGCAGCGCGAAGCCCTGGTGGTCCCAAAACTGCTCGACATATTTGGTGCCGCCGATGCGCAGCAGCTGCAGCCCTTCGAGATCGGTGCAGTCCGGCAGCAGCACGTCGGCCATGTGGTTGGTCTCGTCGCGCGTGTACGCAAACGCGACCACGAACGGAAAGCGCGCGACCGTGGCGCCGACCTGCTCGGTGTCCCAGAACGAGATCACAGGATTGGTGCGGTAGACGAACCACACGTCCGGCGGCGAAGCGGGCGGCAGATGATCGAAATTCTCCCGCTGCATCATCCAGGCGAGATGTGTCGGGCCGAGCGCCTGGCTCCAGGCCGAGTTCGCAACCAGCGGCACCAGCGTGCGATGCGCGCTGCGCACCGGCGGCCGCGAGACCCAATCCGTCTTGCTGGTCGGGTTCATGGGATAGTCCATGAAGCCATCGGGACCCGGCTTGACGCTCGACCAGCGATTATCGGCCGGGCGATTGAGGCGCACCGTCGTGCCGAGCGTGCCGCCCGGCACCTCCAGCGCGCCCACCAGGCAGGCCAGCAAGGTGCGCGCCCAGCAACATTCGTAGCCGCCCCAGCCGTTGTTCACGGTCTTGCCGAGCGAAATCGCGACGGGGCGGAGCGGCAGCACCTCGCCCTCGATCGTGATGGTCTCGCCGATGCGGGCGTGGTCGAGAAACTCGTTGGCGACACGCCGGATCGTCTGCGCGGGCACATCGCAGATCGATGACGCCCATTCGGGCGAATAGTCCCGCACGTGCTCGACCAGATGCGTGAAGGCGGGCCGCACCGCGGCCGCATGATGCGCGATGACCTCGCCATCGGGGCCGATCTCGATGCCATCGACCGTGAACCGTCCCTCGAGCGCAGGATCGGTTCCCGGCGCGTCGAACGGCACCGCGCGTTGCATCGTGATGTCGAACACCAGCGGCTTGCGCGTGACGGGATCGCGCAGGAAGAAGCCATTCGGCCCGATCAGATAGGGCGACGACGTGTGCAGCTTCAGGAAGACGCCGTCGAGATATTCCGGCGCGTGCTCATGCAGCAGCACGTGGATCATC
The DNA here is from genome assembly GCA_023404705.1 of Pseudomonadota bacterium. GTDB lineage: Bacteria > Pseudomonadota > Alphaproteobacteria > Rhizobiales > Xanthobacteraceae > FEB-22. Next base: position 2,357 of record JAEYAU010000092.1, on the reverse strand, counting down.
GCGAACATGAAGGCCGCGTCGGTCTTCGGCTTGATCGGGATCCATTCGGCCGAGCAGGCGCCCGTGACCGAAAGATGCGGCTCGATCTGCACCCGCTTCATACCGCGCTTGCGCGCATCCGCGTGCCGCTTGACGCCGCACACGCCACCCGAGGCTTCAACGTTCGCGCCGAAGGAGACCAGGTATTCGCACAGCGGCGTGTCCGGCGAGACCGTAAAGGCGCGGTGCCAGAGCTCGCCATAGAGATGCTCGGAGTGATAGCACTTCACGCCCTGCCCCGAGCCGAAGCTCATATCGACCGGCCCCCATGCTGCGAGGAATGCCGGCAGCGTGCCCATATAGGCGGTCGGCGTGCCGCCGCCGCCGAAGCTCGCCGCCACGCGCGGGTAGCCGGACTCGTCGAGGAGACCGGTCGCACGAATGCCGTTGAGCTTGTCGGCGATCAGCTCGAGCGCTTCATCCCACGAGATGGCAACGAAGCCCGGATCCTCGTGACGCCCCTTGCGCGGATTGGTCCGCTTCATCGGGTGCAGGATGCGATGCGGATTATAGGCCTTCTGCACCAGCCCGAAGGCCTTCACGCAGGCTTTGCCGCCGGCCGGATGCACCTCGGCGGCGTCGAAGTTCGGCCGCACCTCGGTCGCGACACCGTTCTGGATGCGCACCTGCAACAGGTCCGGCCCGGCCACGCATTGATAGCAGTAGGTGGAGACGATGCGTTCGTTGCGCGGCTTGGCGAGCATCGGGCTCACCTTTCATCCCGCCGGGACGGCGCGTTTCGCGGCCTTGGCCTTCAGCCGCTCGTGCGTCTTGGCGATGTCGACCACGAAGCGCGAATGCCCGCCGTCGCCGATCGCCTCCAGCTCGTCGCGCGCCGCGACCTCCAAGGAGACCTTGCGGCCGTCCACCGCGGTCACGGTCGCGGTGATCTCGACCCACATGCCGGGCAACGTCGGCGCCGTGTGGCGCACCTGGATCTCCATGCCGACCGAGTCCTCGCCGGGATCGCCATGCTCGAGCAGCAGCTCGCGGCAGGTCTGCTCGATGTCGCGCACCAGATAGGGCGTGCCGTAGACGCGTCCCTCCTCGCCCATGAAGCTGATGGTGCGATCGCGATCGACCGTGATGCGATTGACCCGCGAGACGCCCGGGCGAAGGGTGGCCTTCATGTCGCTTCCTCGCCGGCACGTCATCGCGTGCCGTTCATTGTGTTAATTCTGCATCGCAATACCTAAATGCGATGCCGGCAGATTGCTTTGACCAAGGTCAAGCTGATCGAAAGTGATCACACGCCGAGATAGGCCGCTCTGACGCGATCGTCGCCGAGCAGCGCGCGGCCGGTGCCGCTCGTGGTCACGCGGCCGGTCTCGATCACATAGCCGCGGTCCGCGATGGCGAGCGCGGCCCGCGCGTTCTGCTCGACCAGCAGGATCGTCAGCCCCTCGCGCTTGAGCGACGCGATGATGGCCAGGATCTGATCGACCAAAATCGGGGCGAGTCCCATCGACGGCTCATCCAGCAGCAACAGGCGCGGCCGCGCCATCAGCGCGCGGCCGATCGCCAGCATCTGCTGCTGCCCGCCCGAGAGCGCGCCCGCCGCGAGCGCGCGCATCGATGCGAGCATCGGAAACAGATCGTAGATGCGCGCGAGGTCGCCGTTGAGATCGGCGCTGCGCCGAGCCCAGGTGCCGAGCCGAAGGTTGTCCTCGACGGACAGCGGCGAGAAGAGCTGCCGCCCCTCCGGCACTTGCGCGATGCCGAGCAGCACGCGCGCGTGACTCGGCACGTGGCCGATCGACTTGCCCTCGAGGCGTATGCTGCCGCCCGTAACCGGCTGCACGCCCGAGATCGCGCGCATCAGCGTGGTCTTGCCGGCGCCATTGGCGCCGACCAGCGTGACGATCTCGCCCGCATTCACGGTCAGCGAGATGCCGTGCAGCACCTCGATGCGGCCATAGGCGCTGCGCAGGTTCTCAAGCGACAGCACGGATCGCCTCCGTACCGTAGACGCCGAGATAGGCCGCGATCACCGACGGGTTATTCCGCACTTCGGCCGCGCTTCCCTCGGCGAGTGTCTTGCCGTCGGCGAGCACATGGATGCGGTCCGAGATGTTCATGACGAGGCGCATGTCGTGCTCGACCAGCACGACCGTCACGCCCTCGTCCGCGATCGACCGGATGAGCCGCTCCAGCTCCTCGGTCTCGGTCGGATTGCACCCGGCCGCCGGCTCGTCGAGCAGCAGCACGCGCGGCTCGCTCGCGAGCGCGCGGGCGATCTCGAGCCGCTTCAGCGCGCCATAGGGCAGCGCACCCGACAGACGCTCGGCGTGATCCGCGAGCCCGACGCGCGCGAGGGC
>JAEYAU010000289.1 GCA_023404705.1 Pseudomonadota bacterium | reverse complement strand
ACGCGGCAAGGCGGCCTCGCGCCGCTGTTCGCCAACCTGGCGCAGCTCGTGCGCGCCGATGCGACGCTCCCCGAGCCGGTGCGGGCCGCCGCCGCGCAGCTGTTGGCGACGCAAGTGCCGCTGGATGGCGCACTCAATGCCGGCGTGCTCAAGCAGGCGGTCGCGCGTTCGGGCCTGTTCCTCGAGGCGCATCTCGCGAGCGCGAGCGTACCCACGGGACCTGCATCGCCACCCGGCTCCGCGCCGGCAACTGGTGCCGCGCCGACCAGTGCGGCGCCGACAACCCAGGTTCAACTCTCCGCGCCCGCCGTGCAGGGCGACCTGAAAGCCGCGCTCCTGGTGTTGCGGCAAGTGCTCAAGACATGGAGCGATGCGGCGGCGCCCATGGGGGCCTCCACGGCAGCGCCCACACCAGGCGCGGTTGCGCCGGACGTCGCCGCACAGAGCGCGAAGACCATCGGGCTCGCGCTTGCGAGCCTGCGCGAGAGCGTGGAGCTGGCGCCGAAAGCTGCCGTGCCGGGTGCGCCCACCGGTCTCGCCACGCCGCCGGGGGCCTCCACGCCCGCAGCACCCACGCCGCCGCCGCCGTATCGCGGCGCGCCGACGGCGGCGCAGGCGCCGGTGCTGCCGAGCATTCCGGCGGAGTTGCCGCCGCACGAGAAGGCCGAGCGGCTGATGGCGCAGACCGATGCGGCGCTCTCGCGCCACACGTTGCTGCAGTCGGCGTCGCTGCCGGACCGCGTCGACGACGCGCGTCCCGATCCGGCCGCGCAACGCATGAGTTTCGAGATTCCCTTCGCGACGCCGCAGGGCACCGCGATGGCGCAGTTCGAGATCAGCCGCGACGGCCATCGCTGCCCGACCGAAGGGCAGGGTCCGGTCTGGCGCGCGCGCTTCTCGCTCGACATCGAACCGATGGGGCCGGTGCATGCGCTGGTGACAATCGTCGGCACGCGCACCAGCGTCACGCTCTGGGCCGAGCGCGAAGCGAGCGTCGCGCGGCTTGCTGATGCGAGCGCGCAGCTCGCGCAATCGCTCAAGCAGGCCGAGCTCGAGCCCGGCGAGATGCAGATCCGGCTCGGCGCCCCGCAGCGGCCGCGTCCCGCCGCGGGCCAGTTCCTGGACCGCGCGTCATGAGCGAAGGCCGCACACTCGCCGTCGCGCTGCACTACGAGAAGCCGAACACGCCGGTGCCGCGCGTGGTCGCCAAGGGCCGCGGCTTGATCGGCGAGAAGATCATCGAGACGGCGCGCGCCAACGGCGTGCCGATCGAGCCGAACGCGCCGCTCGCCGAAGCGCTGAGCCAGGTCGAGCTCGACGCCGAAATCCCGGAGGAGCTTTATCGCGCGGTCGCCGAGGTGCTGATCTTCGTGCTGCGCGCCGCGGGCAAGATCGGCTAGGGCGGTTGCCTCGCGGCTCGCTCGGCGTGTTACCTTGCGCGAATGACCACTCACATCGCTCTGTTGCGCGCCGTCAATCTCGGCGGACGCACCAAGGTCGGCATGGCGGAGCTGCGCGAGCTGTTCGCGGAGCTCGGCTTCAAAGATGCGCGCACGCTGCTGCAGTCGGGAAACGTCGTGTTCAGCGGGAAGGGCGGCGACCTGGAGGCGAAGATCGCGCGCGCGATCGAGACGCAATTCGGCTATGCGACCGACGTGATGGTCCGCACGGCGGCGGAGTGGGACAAGATCGTCAAGGCCAACCCGTTTCCCGCCGAGGCGAAGAAGGATCCGTCGCATCTCCTGGTGCTGGCGCTGAAGGATGCGCCCAAGAAGGCGGCCGTCGAAGCCCTGCGCGCAACTATCAAGGGACCCGAGCAGGTCGAGGCGAAGGGCAAGCAGCTCTATGCGGTCTATCCTGCCGGGATCGGCCGCTCGAAGCTCACGCCGAACGTCATCGAGGCGAAGCTCGGAACCCGTGGCACCGGGCGCAACTGGAACACGGTGCTCAAGCTCGCCGCACTCGCGGCGGAGTGATCGGCCGCAGGTCCGGCCCGGGTGCCCGCACGGGAACACCGGCGACCGCCGCCGCGTTGGCCTTCCGACACGATCTCAATGTGGATCGACGAGGCCTCCCATGACGTTCCCCCGAAAGCAGCTCGCCGGCGCCTCGGCGCTGGCTCTCGTTCTGACGCTCGGTTCCACCATGATCAGCGCACAGGTTGACGAAAGATACCCGCCCGGCTGGGGACCCAGCCCGCAGCTCCCGCAGCCGCAGTCCAGCACACTGCCGACGCTGAAGTGGTCGGTGGACAGCGAGGACTGGCCGGCCGATGCGACGCCGAAGGCCGCGCAAGGCCTGCAGGTGAAGGCTTTCGCCAAGGGGCTGAAGCATCCGCGCTGGATTCACGTATTGCCGAACGGCGACGTGCTGGTCGCGGAAGCCGCGACCGAGGCGAGCGAGTCCTGGAATCCGCGCGCGCTGGTGCAGAGCGCGGTGCAGCGCCGCGCCGGCTCGATCACCGAGAACGCCAACCGCATCTCGCTGCTGCGGGATACGACCGGCGACGGCGTCGCAGACCAGCAGGAGGTGTTCCTCGAGGGGCTGCGCCAGCCCTTCGGCATGGCGCTGATCGGTGATCAGCTCTACGTCGCCAATACGGACAGCGTGGTGCGCTTCCCCTACAAGGAGGGCGACACCAAGATCACCGACAAGGGCACCAAGATCATCGACCTGCCGGTCGGTCATCACTGGACGCGGGCGCTCGCGAGCCGCGACGGCAAGACGCTCTATGTCACGGTCGGCTCGGGCAGCAATGTCGCCGAGAAGGGCGTCGAGAAGGAGGAGGGGCGCGCCGCCATCCTGGCGATCGATCTCGCGGCCGGCACCTCGCGCATCTTTGCCTCGGGGCTGCGCAATCCGAACGGCATGGACTTCGAGCCGAACACGGGCCAGCTCTGGACCGTGGTGAACGAGCGCGACGAGATCGGCGACGACCTGCCGCCTGACTATCTGACCTCGGTGAAGGACGGCGGCTTCTACGGCTGGCCCTACAGCTACTGGGGCAAGAACGTGGACGAGCGTGTGAAGCCGCCGCGGCCGGATCTGGTCGCGACCGCGCTCACGCCCGACTATGCGCTCGGCGCGCATACGGCCTCGCTCGGCATGACCTTCGCGAAGAGCCGGAATTTCCCCGAGCGCTTCCGCGAGGGCGCCTTCATCGGCCAGCACGGCTCCTGGAACCGCTCGAACTACGCCGGCTACAAGGTGGTGTTCGTGCCGTTCCGCGACGGCAAGCCGAGCGGCCCGCCGCAGGACGTGCTCACGGGCTTCATGAAGGACACGGACTCGGGCGTGACTTATGGCCGCCCGGTCGGCGTCACGTTCGACACACGCGGCGGACTGCTGGTCGCGGACGATGTCGGCAACACGATCTGGCGCGTGACCGGCGAGCCGGCGACGACCGGTGAGGAGCAGCCGAAGCAGTAGGTCAGGCTGGCGGCGGCGCGGCGGGCCTCTTCGCGGGCCCGCCGCTGATGAACCAGACGCCGGCGGAGACCAGTGCGATTGCGACCCATTCGGGCGGCGGCGGGTATTCGCCCAGCACCGGGATCGCCATCAGCGCCGTGAGCGCGGGCGAGAGTGCCGACAGCGCCGAGGCGCTGGACGCGCCCAGGATCGCGACCGAGCGTCCGTGCAGCACTAGCGAGACCACCGCGGTGAGCACGCCCTGCACGAAGGCATGCAGCGAGAGCTCCCCGACGGGCGCCTGCAGCAGGCGCGGGTCCAGAAACAGCACGTAGATCGGAATGTAGACGACGAGCGAGGCGACCGCCGCGATGGCGGCCGCGTGCAGCCCGTCGAGCTGCGCACGGCGCAGCGCGATCACATAGAAGGCCCAGAGCAGGGCGGCGCCGAGGAAGCAGGCGTGGCCGAGGTTCTGGCGCCAGTCGAGTGCGCCGCCCGCGACCCAGAGGATGCCGAGCACGCCCGCGATCACGAGCGTGAAGCCGATCGCTTTCGATCGCGTGAAGGCCTCGCCCAGGAAGATCGCGGCGAGCACCGCGACCATCAGCGGCATCACGCCGGGAAACAGCGCGCCCGCATGCGCGGCCGGCGCATACAGCAGGCCGACATTGACCAGCAGCACCAGCGGCGCACCGCCGCCGAGCATGATCATGAGCAGCCCACTCGTGCCGAGGCGATCGCGCGCGAGGCCTTTGTGCAGCAGCACCGGCAGCAGGAACAGGCCGCCGAGGCCGACGCGCAGCGCGACCATGTCCCACGGCGTGAGCGTGCTCTTCATGCCGAGGCGCGACAGCACCATCCAGCCGCCCCAGATCAGCACCGCGCCGAGACCATAGGCGACGCCGCGGGCATATTCGGCCGCACTGAGTTGGGGCATCCAGGATTCCGGTGTTCGCGGCAGGCGAGGGGCGCGCGTTATTGGCCGCTTTTCGCCGCGGAGGCAAGCTGCGGCACAAGGCGCCCCTGCGTCTCAGGCAGATCGCGCGGGCTTGGCGCGCGGCCCGGCCGTGTAGGCGCATTCGGCCAGCGTCGTCGCGTCGAGCTCCGTCAGAAATGCCTCGCTCGCCGCAGCGAGTCGGGCCTTGAAGCGACAGCGTGGTGACAGTGTGCAGAATCCGCCGTTGCCTTGGAAGCACTCCACCAGCGCATGACGCTTCTCGAGCGCGCGCACGACCTCACCGAGCCTGATGGCCTGCGCGGGCCGCGCCAGGCGGAAGCCGCCGCCGGCGCCGCGCTGGGTCGTGATGAAGCCGTTCTCGGCAAGCTCACGCACCACCTTGGTGAGGTGGTTGCGCGAAATTCTGAACTCGGTCGCGATCTCGCTGGTGGAGAACGAGCGATCCGGCTCGCCGGCGAGCCGCATCAGGGCGCGCAACCCGTAATCCGTGAAAGCCGTGAGACGCATGGGTTTCCCTTCAAATCGGTATTTACAATGCGCATTCAATTCCGTAAATAGGCATTGCTAATACCAATTCGCTGGACCCCCGGCCGGCGTTCCTCGGGAGAATTCTCATGAACAACGGCCTTCCCTTGCGCAGCCGGACCGTCGGCGACATCGCGGCGACCGTGCCGGGTGCCACGAGCATCTTCCGTCGCCTCAAGCTCGATTTCTGCTGCGGCGGCGACGTGCCCCTGGAGCAGGCGGCCCGCCAGCGCGGCGTCGACATCGCCGATCTGGAGCAGGCATTCGCGAAGCTGGCCGAGTCGGGCGCCGCAGCCCCGGTGTCGCGCGAGACCGTCGATCTGATCGATCACATCCTCACCCGCTTCCACGAGACGCACCGGCGCGAGCTGCCGGAGCTGGTGAAGCTTGCGCGCAAGGTGGAAGCCGTTCACGCCGAGCATCCGCAGGTGCCGCACGGCCTTGCCGACACGCTCCAGCAAATGCTGGGCGAGCTCGAGGTGCATATGAAGAAGGAGGAACTGATCCTGTTCCCGGCCATGCGGCAGCGCGCCGAGGGGCACCTCGACACGCCGATCGCGCAGATGCGCCACGATCACGACGATCACGGCGAGCATGTGCGGCGGATCGGGAGCCTCACCGACAACTTCACGCCGCCGCCCGGCGCGTGCCGTTCCTGGCATGCGCTCTACACCGGCGCCGCCAAGCTGGCCGACGACCTGGTGGAGCATATTCACCTCGAGAACAACGTCCTGTTCCCGAGATACGAGGGCGCGCCGAACACCTGAGCGCGCCCGAACGACACTTGCGACGTAGGAGAGAGCTTCAATGACCTATCAGAGCAAGGCCGAGCTGGACTTCGCCAGCGCACAGGCCAATCCGCGTTCGAGCAGCAGCCTCGTGCCGATGCTCGTCAGCGGGATCGTCCTGATCGTGATCGGAATGATCGTCGCCTTCGCGGTGAGCTGAAGGCGTCGGACGTGCGTTCCGAGCGCTGCTGAGGGCTGGAAATCTTTGCGCCGCCCGTGCAGCCTCGCGCCATGCGAGTCGACACCCACGTTCATCTCTTCGATCCCGCCCGCTTTCCGTTCCGTCCCGACGCCGGCTACACGCCGGCGCCGCACGAGATCGGCACGATCGAGCAGTTCCTCGCCGTGCTCGATGCGCACGGCATCAGCCATGCCGTGATCGTCAATCCGATCGCGGGCTATCTCACGGACAATCGCTGCACCCTCGACGCGATCGCGCGGGCCGGCGGGCGGCTCAAGGGCGTCGCGCTGGTCGAGGACGACATCGGCGATGCGGAGCTCGACCGGCTGCTGGCAAGTGGCATGGTCGGCATCCGCCTCGACCTGATGGGGCGCGGCGCGGACTATCTGCGTGGCGCGGGCGCGCGCCTGCTCGCGCGAATGGGCGAGCGCAAGCTCGTCACGCAGATCCAGTGCGAAGGCGACCACCTCGCCGAGATCGCGGACGTGCTGCGCGCCGCGACCGGCACGGTGATCATCGATCACGCGGGACGGCCTGATCCGAAGCGCGGCCTCGATCAAGCTGGCGTCGCGGCGTTGCTCGCGCTCGCGGCGCGCGACAACATCATCGTGAAGCTCTCGGGCCCGTTCCGCTTCGCGCCGCGCTTTCCCTACACGGAAGCCGACGCGCACATGCGCGCGCTCGCAGCCGCGTTCGGGCCGCAGCGCTGTCTCTGGGGCTCCGACTGGCCCTTCATCCGCATGGACCACCGCATCGATTACGGGCAGACGCTCGCCATGCTGGCGCGCTGGGTGCCGGACGAAGGCGCGCGCGAGCAGGTGCTGTGGGGGACGCCGGCGCGAGTGTTCGGGTTCAGCGCGTAACGCGCGCGTCGTAGGGTGTGCTCGGCGGACCGAGAGTTGCGGTAGAAGCGATGAGCACAAATCCGCCGAGCGCACGCGCGCGCTCAGCGCGATCGAGTCATTGCCAAAGTCGATAGGCTTCGGCGCGCTGAGCACACCCTATGGCGCCGTCCGAGTCACGGCGCAGGCAGCTTCCCCAGCACTTCCTCCACGGCCATGCCGATGGCGAGCAGCTTGCGGTCGGAGCCGGCCGGGCCGTCGAGCTCGAGGCCGACCGGGAGCTTGTCCTTGGTGAGCCCCATGGGGACGCTCAGGCCCGGGATGCCGGCATTGCTGCCCGGATCGGTGTTGCGGATGAAGGTGAAGAAGGTCGGCACCTCCTTGCCGTTGAGCATCACCTTCTCGTCCGAACCCTTGATCGGCTGCGCGGGCAGGGGCGTCGTCGGGAAGATGAGCGCGTCGAGCTTGCCGGCGTCGAACACCTTGTTGTAGGCGGCGATCAGTTCGGAGCGGTGCGGGCCGACCGCATCCTTGTAGGCATTCTCGGGAGGCGCGTCCTTGCCGAAGACGAGGTTCTCGAACACGCCCTTCACGTCGGGGCTCGCGATCTGCGCGGCGACGCTCTTCAGGTCTGGCGCCGCGCCATGTTGCTTGACGAAGTTCTCGAGATCGACGCGCAACTCGTAGAGTGCGACCGGGAAGCTCACCTTGCCGTTGAGCTCCATCACCTCGGCGAGATCGACATCGACGATCTCGGCGCCGGCCTTGCGCAACGCCGCGACGGCGTCGTCGAACAGGCGCTTGGTCTCGGGATCGACCTCGGCGATGAGCTGCTTGGGAAGGCCGAGACGCTGGCCCGAGAGCGTGGCCGGCGCCGCCTCGATCGCGCCGCCGGTGATCACCGCGTCGAGCAGCAGCAGGTCGCTGACGCTGCGCGCCATCGGGCCGGCGGTGTCGCGCGTATGCGAGATCGGCACGATGCCGGCCTGCGGATAGCGGCCGGCTGTGGGGCGCAGGCCCGCAATGCCGTTGAGCGCCGCCGGGATGCGCACCGAGCCGCCGGTGTCGCTGCCGAG
>JAEYAU010000082.1 GCA_023404705.1 Pseudomonadota bacterium | reverse complement strand
GGCCGCGCGGCCCGCCTCGGCCGCGGCTTCGGGTGACGGCGGTATCACGGGCTTTGCGGCGGATTTCGTTTTCGCGCCACTCGTGGTCGGATCAGACATGGATCACCTCCGTGAAGCTTACGGGAATGAAAAGCCCGCATGGTGCGGCGGGCCGCGACGTCGAAACACGCGCGTTTCGATGACGCTTACTTATGGTGCTCGGAGGCCCAGGCCTGACGCCCGTTCTCGCCGATCACGCAGACCTCGGGATGCTCGCCGCCGGCGCTGAGCTGACGCGCCGCTTCGACCGCAAAGCCCATGGCCTCCGCCTCGCTCGAATAGGGGCCGTACTCCTCGTCCTCGAACTTGATGAACCACGCATCGTTCTGCCGAACGACGAGATAGCGACCGTCGCTCATGGCGTCCTCCTCCCGCGGCCGCCCTGAGGGGCCACACCGCGTGCACCGGCGGCGCGCGCATCGAGCCGAGGAGTTCCGTCCGGAACCCGCGTGCCGCCTCGGAGCCTTTGCGGCTCATGCTGCCATGCTGATCCTCGATCGTGTCGAAAAGCGGATCATGATCATGCTGCCGTCGCGAAGCCCTTGCGGTCCTCGCTCACCCAGGCGTCGCGGGCGAACCAGCGGTGCTGGCTGTCGCACTCGGCACAATAGGTGTCGGCGAAGAACACGGGCGTGCAAGCGAACTGGCTGCGATCCGAAAGGAATCCCGTCGCGATCTCGCGGCCGGTGCGCGGGCATCTGATCATGACCATGCCCATGAGATACTCCTTCGAAGAGTTTCAAAGAGGCCGATGTATCGGTGAATCGAGGGCGTGCTGTTCCCTCGGCGTCGAACGCGGATGTACCTCCGCTCTGTGAATCCGGTTTGACGCCTCTGTGACCTTTTGCTGGCACTGGCCGGCCGGATGGCGCCGCCCACTGCCGCTGGAAGGCCAGTCGCTTGCCTTCGCGGTAATTTGAATGCCACAATCGCGGCCGGAAGTTCGATCCACGAGACCGGCCGGGAGGGTTCCGGGGGGCGTATGGCCAATCGAACGTTCAAGATCGTCCTGATCAAGCCGTCGCATTACGACGCGCAGGGCTACGTCATCCAGTGGTGGCGTTCGTCGATCCCCTCCAACAGTCTCGCGAGCGTCTACGGCCTCTTGCAGGAATGCGCCGACGAGCGCGTGCTCGGTCCCGACGTCGACATCGCGATCGACGCCTGTGACGAGTGCAACACCATCGTCGACGTGAAACGCACGATCCGCGCCATCCGCGCGGCCGGCAGCGGCTTCGTCGGCCTGGTCGGGGTGCAGTCGAACCAGTTCCCGCGCGCACTCGACCTGGCGCGCCAGTTCCGCGCCGCCGACATTCCGGTGGTGATTGGCGGCTTCCATGTGAGCGGCTGCCTCTCGATGCTGCCCGAGCTGCCGCCCGACCTGCAGGAGGCGCGCGCGCTCGGCGTCACCCTCTATGCGGGTGAGGGCGAAGGCAGGCTCGCCGACCTGCTGCGCGATATCGACAAGGGCGCGCCCAAGCCGGTCTACAATTATCTGTCCGACCTGCCCGACATGGCGGCCGCGACCCTGCCGATCCTGCCGGCCCGCATCGTGACGCGCGTCACGGGACGCTACACGAGCTTCGACGCCGGACGGGGCTGCCCGTTCCAGTGCAGCTTCTGCACCATCATCAACGTGCAGGGGCGCAAGTCGCGCTACCGCACCCCCGACGATGTCGAGGCGATCGTGCGCGCCAATGCGGCGCAGGGCGTCACCAAGTTCTTCGTCACCGACGACAATTTCGCGCGCAACAAGAACTGGGAGCCGATCCTCGACCGGCTGATCGAGCTGCGCGAGAAGGAAGGCTTCAGCATCCGCCTGCTGCTGCAGGTCGACACGCTCTGCCATCGCATTCCGGGCTTCATCGAGAAGGCCGCGCGCGCCGGCTGCAATATGGTCTTCATCGGGCTCGAGAACATCAATCCCGAGTCGCTGATGGGCACCAAGAAGCGGCAGAACAAGATCTGGGAATACCGCGAGATGCTGCAGGCCTGGCGCAGCCAGCGGGTGATGACCTGGGCCGGCTATATCCTCGGCTTCCCCTCGGACACCCCGGAATCGATCGCGCGCGACATCGAGATCATCAAGAGGGAACTGCCGATCGACATCCTCGAGTTCTTCTGTCTCACACCTCTGCCCGGCTCCGAGGATCACAAGAAGCTCGCCCTTGCGGGCGTGCCGATGGATCCGGACATGAACAAGTACGATCTCGAGCATGTCTGCACGGCGCATTCCGTCATGTCCAAGGAGGCGTGGGAAGGCATCTATCGCCAGGCGTGGGCGCACTACTATACGGACGAGCATGTCGAGACCGTCCTGCGGCGCGCACATGTGAGCGGCATCAATCTGAGCAAGGTCGTCAATGCGCTGGTGGTGTTCTCGGGCGCGCAGCGCATCGAGGGCGTGCATCCGCTGCAGTTCGGCCTGATGCGCCGCAAGGTGCGCAGCCAGCGTCGGCACGGCCTGCCGCTGGAGAACCCGCTGATATTCTATTCGCGCCGTGCCGCCGAGGTCGCGGTCAATGTCGCGCAGTGGCTGACGCTGCTGCGGCGCTACTACGCGGTCCGCAAGAAGGTGAAGGCCGATCCGCTCGCGAAGTCCTATATGGACGAGGCCCTGCGCCCGGTTCGCAACGATGCGGTCGATCACTTCGTCGAGACCTTCGCGGACAAGATACCGAATACCCACGGCGCCCCGCCCCGCAAGGTCGCGGTGCTGACCTGAGCACATTTCGACTGGGGTGTGGGTCGCGTGGGCGATCGCGGACGGGCGCGCACAAAACATGTTGCAATGGCACGATCGCTATCGAGAGTTCGACTTCGCATCCGCGCCTGAGACCAATCGGGGGCTGCCGATGAGCAATCGCAGGTTCAAGATCATCCTGATCAAGCCCTCTCACTACGATCAGGACGGCTACGTCATTCAGTGGTATCGATCGCTGGTTCCCTCGAACAGTCTCGCGAGCGTCCACGGGCTGATGGCGGAATGCGCCGCCGCGCGCGTGCTCGGGCCCGACGTCGACATCGAGATCGAGGCCTATGACGAGTGCAACACCCGGATCGACGTGCGCGGCGCGATCCGGAAGATAAAGGCTGCGGACGGCGGCTTCATCGGCCTCGTGGGCGTGCAGTCGAACCAGTACCCGCGCGCGCTCGATCTCGGGCGCCAGTTCCGCGCTGCCGACATGCCGGTCGTCATGGGCGGGTTTCACGTCGCGGGGTGCCTCGCGATGCTGCCGGGCACGCCCGCCGAGCTGCAGGAGGCGCTTTCGCTCGGCATCACGCTTTACGCAGGCGAAGGCGAAGGGCGCATGGCCGAGCTCCTGCGGGACATCGCCGAGGGCCGAACCAAGCCGGTCTACAATTATCTCGCCGACATGCCCGAAATGGCGGGCGCGACCCTGCCCATCCTGCCGCGCGATATCGTCGAGCGGGTCGCGATCAAGTATTCGAGCTTCGACGCCGGACGGGGCTGTCCCTTCCAGTGCAGCTTCTGCACCATCATCAATGTGCAGGGGCGCAAGTCGCGCTATCGCACGCCGGACGACGTCGAAGCGATCGTGCGCGCCAATGCCGCGCAGGGCGTGACCAAGTTCTTCGTCACCGACGACAACTTCGCACGCAACAAGAACTGGGAGCCGATCCTCGACCGTCTGATCGCGCTGCGCGAAGGCGAAGGCTTCCGCATCAAGCTGCTGCTGCAGGTCGATACGCTGTGCCACCGCATTCCCGGCTTCATCGAGAAGGCGGCGCGCGCCGGCTGCACTGCCGTGTTCATCGGGCTCGAGAATATCAATCCCGAGTCGCTGATGGGCACAAAGAAGCGCCAGAACAAGATCTGGGAATACCGTGAGATGCTGCAGGCTTGGCGCCGCGCCAAGGTCATGACCTATGCGGGTTATATCCTCGGCTTTCCGGGCGACACGCCGGAGTCGATCGCGCGCGATATCGAGATCATCAAGAAGGAGCTGCCAATCGATATTCTCGAGTTCTTCTTCCTCACGCCGCTGCCGGGTTCGGAGGACCACAAGAAGCTGTTCCAGCGCGGCGTTCCCATGGATCCGGATCTCAACAAGTACGATCTCGAGCATGCCTGCACGGCGCACCCGCTGATGTCGAAGCCCGCCTGGGAGAAGGTCTATCGCGACGCGTGGGCGAGCTATTATTCCGATGCCCACGTCGAGACGATCATGCGGCGCGCGGTCGCGACCGGGCTCAATCGCGCGAAGATGCTCGATGCGCTGATCGGCTTCGCGGGCGCAGCACGCATCGAGAGCGTGCATCCGCTGCAGCTCGGCCTGTTCCGGCTCAAGACCCGGACGCAGCGCCGTCATGGACTGCCGATCGTCAATCCCTTCGTATTCTATCCCTGGCGCGCGCTCGACGTGGCCAAGAATGTCTACCAATGGCTCACATTGATCCGGCGTTATCGTCGCATCATGGCACGCGTGATCGCGGATCCGGCGACGGCCAGCTACACCGACGAGTCGCTCCAGCCCGTTGCCACCGGCGAGTCCGACCACTTCGTCGAGACCTTCGCGGACAAGATCCCGAACACCTACGGCGCTCCGCCGCGCAAGGTCGTCGCGGCGGAGTAAAGATCAGGGGAACATGCCGACAAACTCGAGGCCGGTGGTCTCGGGCAAGCCGAGCATCAGGTTCATGTTCTGCACGGCCTGGCCCGAGGCGCCCTTGGTGAGGTTGTCGAGCGCCGAGACCACGATGGCGCGGCCGGGCTTGCGATCCTTCACGACGCCCAGATAGGTCATGTTGGAGCCGCGCACGTGCCGCGTCTGCGGCGTCTCGCCGAACGGCAGCACGTGCACGAAGGGCTCGCCCGCATAGGCCTTGGCGAGGATCGCGTGCAGGTCCTCGACGCTCTTGCCGCCGGTGGTGCGCACATAGATCGTCGACAGGATGCCGCGGTTCATCGGCACGAGATGCGGCGTGAAGGTCACGGTCACGGGCCGGCCGGCGGCCTTCGAGCACTCCTGGTCGATCTCGCCCATGTGGCGATGGGCACCGACGCCATAGGCGTGGAAGCCTTCGGCGACCTCGGAGAAGACCATGTTCTCTTTCGCGGCGCGGCCGGCGCCGGTCATGCCGGACTTGGCGTCGATCACGATCTCGTCCGGATCGATCGCCTTGTCGCGCAAGAGCGGGATCAGCGGCAGCTCGGCGCAGCTCGTGTAGCAGCCCGGATTGGCGACGAGGCGCGCGGCCTTGATCTCGCTGCGATAGATCTCGGTGAGACCGTAGACAGCCTCCTTCTGCAGCTCGAGCGCGTGATGCTCGTGGCCGTACCAGTGCGCATAGACCTTCGGATCCGAAAGCCGGAAGTCCGCCGAGAGGTCGACAATCTTGGTCTTCGGCGCCTTGGCGAGCAGGTCCTTGATCACGGTCTGCGTGGTCGCGTGCGGCAGCGCGCAGAAGATGAAGTCGAGCCCGGCCGTGGTCCAGTCGACGCTGTCGATCGAGACCAGCTTCGGCAGGTTCACGTGCGAGAATTGCGGGAACACGTCGCGCATCGCCTGCCCTGCCTTGCGGTCCGCCGTGAGCAGCGCGATCTCGACCCGCGGATGCGGCACGAGGATCCGGAGCAGTTCCGCGCCGGTGTAGCCCGAGGCGCCGAGCACGCCGATCTTGGTCTTGGTGGTCATGGCCTATTTCCCTGCGAGCGCCGGCGCGTCGGCCGGGAGTTGGTTGATCGCGTAGTTCAGCTGCGGCCGCAAGCCCATCATGCGGTCCGCGATGGCGCGGGCGCCGGGGTCGGGGGCCTGCAGCAGCTCCGTCGCGACCGCGACATGATCGGCGTCGGACTTGTGCTGGTTGAGCTTGAAGTTGCCCTCGACAGTCTCGACGAGCATCTCGATCGCGACGATCGCCTTCATCAGCATCTCCATCCGCTTCGGCGCGACCTTGTCGGAAGTCCAGACCGGCTTCGGCGCGAGCCACTGCTCGAACTGCTCGCCGAGCTCGTCGAGATGCGCCTTCAGGTGCTCGGGTGGAACCGTGTGCACGGGCCCCGACAGATGCACCGCCTCGTAGAGCCAGGTCGGCACCTGATCGGGACTCGCGTACCAATCGGGCGACACATAGGCATCGCTGCCCTGCACGGCCACCAGCCAGACCCCTCCCCGCGCCGCGAGCTCGGCGAGCGGATTGGCGCGCGCCACATGGAAGCGCAGACGCGGCGGCTTGCCGTCCTGCTGCACCAGGACGAAGGGCAGCAGCGACGCGACCGGGCGGCCGCCATCGCACGCGATCACGAGCCCGAAGCTGCGGGCACCCGCAAAGGCGAGGCTCGACGCTTGATGGATGCTGAAGGCGGGGTGAACGTACATGGTCCTGCTCCGGAGTTGTGCCGGAGATCGGTCATGCGCGGGTTTTCAGGAAGCCGTGTGCCGCGGAGCCGTCTCCGGCGGCACTGATGACGATCAATGAGAGTTGAACGCCGTGGCCGCCCTGTGGGAGCGGCGGCGTCGCAGGGCAAAGGCGCCCGAAGCAGTCTGATGGATCGTCGTCATGGTGGCGGGCTCATAGTACGGCGAGCCCAGGCGGGTCAAGCCAAAACGGGTTTCAGGAGTGTGTCGTCCGTGTCGGCTCGCTTCTCGGCTCAGTTCGTGTCCCTGGAGCGCAGGCGATCAAAGCGCTGCAGGCGGACCAGCTCGTCATGGCTGTGCGGCTCGGCGATCTGCCGGCGCAAATAGTCGATCATGGCGACCGACGATCGCAAGCGATTGCTCTCGTAGCGGTCGCGCAGTGCCGCGGAGGTGCGCTCGAAATCCTCGCGCGAGTAACCCTGCTGGGTGATGAGATCTTCGATGACCGCGGCCAGCATGTCCGCCAGCGCCAGCTCTGCGCCCGTGAAGACGGGCGGCGCGTTGTCGTTGTCCATGTGTCTCCCCCGATCGTCGCCCGCGCCCCCGACCCCCATTGGCCCGCAGCGCACGTGACGAAGCAGTGTGAGCGCCGATACGGGCACAAGTGTGGACACGGTGGGCGAAATACGCCCCTCGATGATCTGCGTGCTTCTACGTAGTGATGGAAGCCGGGGCCGCGGCAGCGACCTCGGCTGTGCGCGCGTCCGTCAGAGAGTCGGATTCCAGCTCACCGGCACGAGGCGGTAGCGATCGCCGTCCTTCTCGGCATAGCCGAGGGCGGGGAATGGATAGTGATAGCCGGAGATCAGCATGCGCTCGGCCGCGACCATGTCGTAGAGCTTGCGGCGCGTGGCCTCGGCCACTGGACCATCCATGTCGGCCCACGAATGCCAACCGGGATTGCGCAGGTTGATCGCCGGATTTCCGGTGACGTCCGCCTGCACGATCATGCGGCCGTTCCCCGAGTCGAGCACGAACGACGTGTGGCCCGGCGTGTGGCCGCTGGTTGCCATGGTGGTGATGCCGGGGGCGACTTCCTTGCCGCGCTCGTAGCGGATCACCTTGTCGGCGATCGAGCCGAAGATGCGCCGCACGTTCTGGAAGGTATTGCGCACCGGCCCGGACTCGGGCGCGCGGCTCATATTGCCGTCATCCATCCAGAAGGCCCATTCGGCATCCGGCACCATGATCTGCGCGTTCGGATAGGCGAGCGCGCCGTCCGGTGTGCGCAGGCCACCGATGTGGTCGGCATGGAAGTGCGAGATGACGACCGCATCGACGCTCTTCGGATCGACGCCGGCGGCGACGAGCCCGGTCTGCAGCTGCCCGGTGGTCGGCGCGCGTCCGACGCCGTTGCCGCTGTCGAGCAGCACGAGCTTGCCGCCGGTATTGACGAGCACCGGATTGAACTGGTTGGCGAGCCGGCCCTTCGGCAGGAAGGATTCCTCCAGGGTGGCGTTCACCTGATCGAGCGAGGCATTCTTGACGTAGCCCTGCTGCAGCTCCGACGTGACCGTACCGTCAGAGATGATCGTGACCTCGAGGTCGCCGATCTTCACGCGATAGAAGCTCGGCGCCTGCTTGCCGGCGGGCGGTGCCGCCGCGAATGCAGGCGCAACCCCCGCAATCGCGCCGGTCGCGACCACGGCGGAGCCGAGCATCAGCGAACGGCGAGTGACCACTCCCATGACCATCCTCCCTCAGATGCGGCTCGCTTTGCGACGAGCCGGGGGGATGCTAGCCGAGGGCGTGCGCCGCGGACCGCGACGGCGCGTCGCGCGGGATCACTTCGCGGTGATCAGAAAAGAAGAAGGCCGCCAGGGGCGGCCTTCACTGGCAGTCACGATGAACGTTGAGATCAGATCGTCGGGCTCCACGGCGCCGGCACCTCGCGATAGCCTGAACCCGCCTTCTCGACATAGGCGAGGGACGGGAACGGATAGTGGAAGCCCTGCACGGCCATCTTCTCGGCGGCGAGCATGTCGTAGACCTTGCGCCGGGTCTCCTCGGCCATCTTGGCATCCTGGTCGAACACCACGTGCCAGCCGGGATTGCGCGCGAACAGGTACGGCACGTTGGTGACGTCGGCCTGCACGTAGACCTTGCTGTTGCCGGAGGCGAGGATCATGGAGCTGTGGCCAGGCGTGTGGCCCGGAGTGAACACCGAGGTAAGGCCCGGCACCACTTCCTTGCCGGCCTCGTAGGTCTTCAGCCGCTTCTGCACTTCGGCATTGAAGACGCGGCGGTTGTTCTTGAACAGGCCTTCCATGCGGCCGGCGGGCGCGCGGCTCATCTCGCCGTCGTCCATCCAATACTTGTGCTCGGCGGCCGGCACCAGGATCTCGGCATTCGGGAAGGCGAGCGAGTTGTCCGCCTTGAGAAGGCCGTTCACGTGGTCGCCGTGATAGTGGGTGATCACCACCGCATCGATCGTCTTGGGATCGATGCCGGCGGCCGCGAGGTTGGTCAGGAACTGGCCAGCCTGGCCCTTGCTGTTGTTGTAAGCAGCCTCGCCCTGCCCCGTGTCGATGAGCACCAGCTTGCCGCTCGTGTTCACGACGATCGGATTGTAGGGGACCATCACGGTGTCGTCGTTGCTGACGTAAGCCGCGCGCAGCGCGGCGCTCACGTCTTCCTTTTTGGCATTGAGAACCCAGTTGTCCGGCAGCTTGAAGCGGTTGGCGCCGTCGGTGACCACTGTCACCTCGATGTTGCCGACCTTGTAGCGATACCAGCCCGCGACCTGTTTGCCGGCAGGCGGCGCGGCGGCATGCGCGGCCGTGTCGAAGGCCAGCGGTCCGAGACTCGTCGCAGCGGCGGCGCCGGCCGCGGTCGCGAACAAATGACGGCGTGTGAGTTCAGTCATGGTCAGCTCCCCGAGAAGAATTTCTTTGCGGTTGTTAGTGGCCGGCATGGTAGCGCCGAGGCTTGGCGCGGCAAGCCCCGGCAAGATCATCGATGCGTGAAGTTAACCCCGCGTACTCGCGCGCATTCCATTTTCACCATGCGAGCAACGACTGGCTCAGGATCCGAACCAATACTGCCAGATGTACTTCATGCCGAAGGTGCCGGGCGCGAGCAGCACGGCGGCCCAAATGAAGGCCGAGGTGAAGTTGGCGAACTGGAATGGCCACCAGCTCATGTTGAGGATGCCGGCAACGAGCGGCACTGCGGCGCGCAGCGGACCGAAGAAGCGGCCGATGAAGATCGCCGCGACGCCCCACTTTTGAATGAAGGCCTCGCCGCGCGGCAGCATGTCGGGATGGCGCGAGAGCGGCCAGATGCGCGCGACCGAGCTCTTGAAGGTCTTGCCGAACCAGTAGGAGAGCCAGTCGCCGAGCCCGGCGCCGATCGAGCCCGCGATCCAGATGGTCCAGAAGTCGAGGCCGCTGGCGCCGATCATGGCGCCGATGCCAACCAGCGCGGCCCAGGCCGGAATGATGAGCGAGAAGACCGCCAGCGACTCGGCGAAGCAGAGCGCGAACACCACCGGGGCCGCCCAGGCCTGGTTCTGGCGCACGAACTCGATCAGCTGATCGGCGTAGATCTGAAGGGAAGCCAGGTCCATCGAGGAGAACGCGTTGAGGTCGTTCGGGTTTATAGGCCTCTGTCGCGGGGCACCAGGGTACGGTTCGACGCAGGCCCTGTCCTCGCGTCCGGTAGCGCATTTGGCCCGAAAAGAGCCGACTTCCGCGACCATCACGACCGCGCCCGGCTCATGGCATAGTCGGCCCAAGTGATTCGCACCCTCCAACCGGGTTTCCCCAGGCATGGCAAAAACAGCAAGAAAGCCCTCCCCGAAGTCCAGCGACCTGTTCGCCGAGGCGCCCGATAGGTCACGCCGGGCCAGCGCGAAGGCGGCGCGCGGCGCGAAGCCGACCGGCGCGGAGGCCGGCTATTCGGCGAAGGACATCGAGGTGCTGGAGGGGCTGGAGCCGGTCCGGCGGCGCCCCGGCATGTATATCGGCGGCACCGACGAGAAGGCGCTGCATCATCTGTTCGCCGAGGTGATCGACAACTCGATGGATGAGGCGATCAACGGCCATGCCGACTGGATCGAGGTGACGCTCGAGGCCGACGGATACTGCACGGTGGTCGACAATGGCCGCGGCATCCCAGTCGACCCGCATCCGAAATACCCGAAGAAGTCCGCCCTCGAAGTGATCATGTCCACCCTGCATGCGGGCGGCAAGTTCGACTCCGATGCATATGCGACGTCCGGCGGTCTGCACGGTGTCGGCATCTCGGTCGTCAACGCGCTCTCGGAGCGAGTCGAAGTCGAGGTCGCGCGCGGCCAGCAGCTCTATCGCCAGGTATTCGAGCGCGGCATCACCAAGAGCAAGCTTGAGAACCTCGGACGCGTGCCGAACCGACGCGGCACGACGGTGCGCTTCAGGCCCGACCCGCAGATTTTCGGCGCGAAGGCGGCGTTCAAGCCGGCGCGCATCTTCAAGATGGCGCGTTCGAAGGCCTATCTCTTCGGCGGCGTCGAGATTCGTTGGAGTTGCGCCAAAGAGTTGCTCGCCGGCGTGGACGGCGTGCCCGAGAAGGAAACATTCCACTTCCCGGATGGCCTGCGCGACTACCTCACGCATGCGATCACGGGACAAACGCTGGTGCACCCCGACATCTTCGCGGGTCGCTCTCGTAAGCCCGGCGAGCCCGGCGCAGTCGAGTGGGCGGTTGCCTTTGTCGCCGACGCCGACGGCTTTTCCTCGTCCTACTGCAACACGATTCCGACGCCGGACGGAGGCACACACGAGGCAGGCCTGCGCGCGGCGCTGACGCGCGGCATCCGCGATCATGCGGAGCGCGTCGGTCAGTCGAAGCGCGTTTCCTCCGTCACGACCGACGACGTGATGATCGGCGCCGCCTCGATGCTCTCGGTGTTCATCCGCGAACCGGAGTTCCAGGGTCAGACCAAGGACCGGCTCGCCACCGTCGAGGCGCAGCGCATCGTCGAGCAGTCCGTGAAGGACGCGTTCGACCACTGGCTCGCGGGCAATCCGACGCAGGCGAACAAGCTGCTCGACTGGGTGGTGGAGCGCGCCGACGAGCGGTTGCGCCGTCGCCAGGAGAAGGAGATTCAGCGCAAGAGCGCGGTGAAGAAGCTGCGCCTGCCCGGCAAGCTCGCGGATTGCACCAACGGCGCCGCGGAGGGCGCCGAGCTGTTCATCGTCGAGGGCGACTCGGCCGGCGGCTCTGCCAAGCAGGCGCGCGACCGCGCCAACCAGGCGATCCTGCCGCTGCGCGGCAAGATCCTCAACGTGGCGAGCGCCGGCAAGGACAAGCTCGCGCAGAACCAGCAGCTCGCCGATCTCGTGCAGGCACTCGGCTGCGGCACCGGCGTGCACTACCGCGACGAGGACCTGCGCTACGGCCGCGTCATCATCATGACGGACGCCGACGTGGACGGCGCGCATATCGCGTCGCTGCTGATCACCTTCTTCTATCGGCAGATGCCGCAGCTCATCGACAACGGCCACCTCTATCTCGCGGTGCCGCCGCTCTATCGGCTCACGCACAGCGGCAAGACCGTCTATGCGCGCGACGACAAGCACAAGGAGGAGCTCCTCAAGAAGGAGTTCCACGCCAATGCCAAGGTGGAGGTCGGCCGCTTCAAGGGTCTCGGCGAGATGATGCCGGCGCAATTGAAGGAGACCACCATGGATCCGCGCAAGCGCACGCTGCTGCGCGTGGTGCTGCTCACCGAGGATCGCGAGGACACGGCGGATTCGGTCGAGCGGCTGATGGGTACGAAGGCCGAGGCGCGCTTCGCCTTCATCCAGGAGCACGCCGAGTTCGCGAGCGAGGAACTGCTGGACGTGTAAGGCGTCCACCGGCTCCGTCCGCCGTTTGAACTTCGCGGTCGGTTCCGGGTTGTCCGGCATGGAGACAGCCATGCCGAGCACACGTGATCGGGTTCCGGCCCATACGGACGAAGACGTCAATCGCCGCATCCAGGCGACGATCGAGGACAACATCCACTACTACGAGCGGCGTCGCGGCGAGATTCCCGCGCGGCTGCGCGAGCTCGACGCGGAGTGGGACATCGAACGCGCGCTCGAGGCCAACGCGGCCGCGATTGGCTTTCTGGGCGTCGCGCTCAGCGCGCATGACCGACGCTGGCTCGCGCTTCCAGCTCTTGTGACGGCCTTTCTGTTCCAGCACGCCGTGCAAGGCTGGTGTCCGCCGGTGCCGGTGATGCGTCGGCTCGG
This sequence comes from Pseudomonadota bacterium, assembly GCA_023404705.1. GTDB lineage: Bacteria > Pseudomonadota > Alphaproteobacteria > Rhizobiales > Xanthobacteraceae > FEB-22. Next base: position 11,960 of record JAEYAU010000082.1, on the reverse strand, counting down.
CTTCCGCACCTCCTACGAGATCGAGCAGGAACGGCAGGCGCTGAAGGCCCTGCGCGGCGACTATCAGGACGTGTCGCTGGCGCTTTCTCCGGCCGATGCCTCCATTGAGGCGGCGCGGGCGTGACGGTCCTGCCGGACTTCAGCTCGCGCCCGACTCCTCCACCGCGACCTTCACGCTCGGCCGTTCGGACATGCGCCGGAAGTGCTCCTGGATGCGTGGAAACTTGGCGACGTCGACGGGATCTCCGAGAATTCCTCGCTCCGTGATCAGCGCGGGCACCCTGCCCTTGAGCGAGAGCGCATCACGCAGCAACGGAGGGACTGGCGGCACGAGCCCTGATGACGCTGCGGTATTCATCAACGTGACGCTCGACGACAACGAGCGCCACGCTGAGGGCCAGGCAGATCACAACGGTGCCCACCCACATGACCGGGCTGTTGCGCGGAGCCGAAAAGCCGAACAAAAGGACGCCGGCAACACTCATATGCGCGATGAAAAGGTGGTAGGACGCGCGACCGAGGAAGTCTTGTGTCGGCGAGGCACGTCGGTCACCGAAGAAAGCAATCGCGCAGGCCGCTAACGGAACGCCCACGTAGGGGCCAGCCGTAAACCGGACGAGCGGGCTGACCAGAGTGGCCACCTGCATCGCGACCAGGAGCGTCACGAGGAGCAATGCATTCTTCTCGATCCATGCTCTGATCGCAGGCAAATGAAAATATATCAACCCGCCGCATGCAAACGGAATGAAGCCGGCCTGCAGCACGCCATAGCGGTTCTGGAAGCAATATCTTCCATAGCGCAACTCATTCGGATCGATGATGCAGGGGAGCGAGGACCATACGAGCAGAACTGCGCCGACGATGGCGAGCGCGACGAGTCGGGAGGGTGACCGCGCGACCCCGAGCGCAAGCACGAGATAGCAGAATAACTCGATCGACAACGACCACGAGGTCGTTGCGAGTTTCGTATGGTCGACGTGGCCCGCGTAGTCGATCCCCACTTGTCCGAGCACTGTGAGCGTGGTCAGCCACTCGAAGGCATCGCGCGGCACTCGTATCGTTGGGACATATTCGCCAAGGGGCAGAAATCGAAGCGCGATCAGCGTCGCGGCGGCCGTGAACAGGTAGGCCGGCCACAGCCGAAGTATCCGATTGGCAACGAAGGCGGCAGTTCCGCGAGGCGTGAAACCGTATCTCTCGTTGAGGACGCGGGTGATCAGGAAACCGCTAAGAGCGTAGAAGGCAAAGACGCTCTGCCAGCCGATCCACGGTGTCCCGACGGGCCAGAGATGGGTCTGCGCCACAGCGACGGCGAGCGCATAGCGAAAAATTTCGATCATTGGAGCGGACGGTCCCACACCTCATCCGGGCAAAGCAAGGGGCGCCCGCCATGAGGAGGAGTGGGAGCTATTTACCCGTCCTGCGGCTCAGCTCGCCCCCGACTCCTCCACCGCGACCTTCACGCTCGGCCGTTCGGACATGCGCCGGAAGTGCTCCTGGATGCGTGGAAACTTCGCGATGTCGACGCCGTCGCCGGGCAGCCAGCGCGTGATCGTATAGAGATACGGATCGCAGATCGTGTAGCTCTCGCCCATCACCCAGGGGCCCTTGAACATCTCGCCCTCGATCAGCGCGAAGCACTCGCTCATGGTCTGCGGCACCTTCGCCTTCATGGCCTCGATGGCGGCCGGATCGTCGGCCCAGCGGGAGCCGCGCGGGCGATGTGCATGCGCGACGTGCACCGTCGAGCAGAGATAGCTGTTGAAGGCCTGGATCTGCGCAAAGCCGTAGGCGTCCTGCGGCGCGAGCTTTGCCTGCGGATGGGTTTGCGCGACGAAAGCGAGGATTGCCGGGGTCTCCGTGAGGATTCCTTGATCCGTGACGAGCGCGGGCACCCTGCCCTTCGGATTGATCTTCAGGTAGCCGGGGCTGCGCTGATCTCCGGATTGGAAGCTGATGCGCTTGGTCTCGTATTCGGCGCCGGCGTCCTCGAGCGCGATATGCGAGGCGAGCGCGCAGGTATTCGGGGCATAGTAGAGCGTCAGCATGAGGACTCCCACGCGCCGGATCAGCGCGCTGCGATGGCTGAATGTTGCGGATCAGTGGCGGGTCAGTCGGAGAACTTCAGATTGCCTTCCTTGACCACAGCTTCCCACATCCGGATCTCGACGTCGATGTGACGGGTGAATTCCTCGGGCGAGGAGCCGACCGGATCGACCCCCATGGTGAGAAGCTTGTCCTTCACATCGGTGTTGAGGATCACCTCGCGAAACTCGCGCGCGAGACGGTCGATGATCGGACGCGGCGTGCCGGCCGGCACGAAGAAGCCGCTCCAGAGACCGACCGTCACGTCGGAGATGCCGGCCTCCGCCATGGTCGGCACGTCCGGCAATTCGCGGCTGCGCGTCCGGCCCGTGACCGCGAGCGCGCGCAGCTTGCCGGCCTGGACCTGGGGCGTTGCGGGCGGCGGATCGACGATCGTCATGGTCGCGTTGCCCGCGATGATGCCCAGCAGCGACTCGCCGCTGCTCTTGTAGGGGATGCCGACGCCCTGCGCGCCGGTGCGCATCTTGAACAGCTCGGTCGGCAACGTGAAGGCAGGAGACGAGGTCGCGTAGTTCGCCTTGTCGGGATGAGCCTTGGTCCAGGCAATGAGCTCACGCACCGTCTTCGCCGGATGATCGGCGTGCACCACGAGGAAGAGCGGGAACTCCGCAATCATGGTGACGGGCGCGAAGCTCTTCAGGGTCGTGTAGTTGACCTTGTAGATGATGGGGCCGATCGCCATGGCGCCGCTCGCGCCGATGAGCACCGTGTAGCCGTCCGGCGGCTGCGTGGCGACGAAATCGGCCGCCAGCCGTCCGCCGGCGCCGGCCTTGTTCTCCACGATCACGGTCCAGCCGGTGCGTTCGGTCATCTTCTGCGCGATGATGCGCGCGAAGATGTCGTTGCCGCCGCCGGGTGCGAAGCCGACCACGATGCGGACGGGCTTCGTCGGATAGTCGCTCTGCGCCTGCGCGACCGCCGGAGCAGCCATCAGCGACAGGATCACGAGCGCGCGGCCAAGGCCGATCGTTCTCATTCACGCCTCCCCACCAGAGGTGTCGGCGGCCCGCCCTTCTCGCGCGGCGGTGACGCCTGCGAGTCGAAGCATAAGGGAATTTGCGCCCAAGGCCAGAACCGAGAGCGGCCAAACCGTCGCGGGGGCCCCTGCTGCCATCGCGTTGTCAGCGGCGTTCCGGCTGAATAAAGTCGGATTCCATTCTCAGCGAGGCCGTCGTGATGTCCCAATCCGACCCGATCGATTTCTGGTTCTCGATCGGCAGCATCTACACGTTCCTGTCGGTGATGCGCCTCGACCGGGTCGAGGACGTAAGCGACATCCGCTTCCGTTGGCGGCCCTTCAACGTCAAAGCGCTGATGATCGAGATGGACAATCGGCCGGCCTCGAAGCCCGTGAAGCTCGCCTATATGTGGCGCGACCTCGAGCGGCGCGCGGAATATTACGGCTTCCCGTTCGAGCGGCGCCCGCCCCATCCGCTCAAGGAGTTCGACCTCGCCAATCGGATCGCCGTGGTCGGCGCGCAGGAGGGCTGGTGCGCCGACTATGTGCGCACCGCCTACCGGCTTTGGTTCGACGACCTCCACGAGCCCGGCCTGGAGCCGAACGTGTCGGAGAGTCTGCGCGAGATCGGCCAGGATCCCCAGCGCGTCGTGACGCTCGCGCAATCGGATGCCATCGGGCGCGCCTACGACGCGGCGACCGACGAGGCGCGCAAGCTCGGCATCTTCGGCGTGCCGAGCTTTGTGACGCGCGGCGAAGTGTTCTGGGGCGACGACCGGCTGGAGGATGCGATCCGCTGGCATCGTGAGCGTACGACCGCGCTCGTTACGCCCGCCTCAGCGTGAGCGGATGCGGCGCAGGCTGTCCTTGAGCCAGGGATCGTAGGAGACCACCTTGGAGGCGTGCTCGTAGTCAGCGAGGGCGCGCTCGTATTCCCCGAGCTTCTCATAGGCGTAACCGCGCCATTTCAGCGTGCGCGGGTCGCCCGGAAAGCGATCCAGCGCCTGGCTGAAATCGTCGATCGCGCCGTCCACGTTCTCGAGCGTGAAGCGGCTCATGCCGCGGCCCACATAGGCGAAGGCGACCTCCGGCCCCTTCAGGCCGCCGAGCTGCAGCGCGCGATCATAGTCGCGCTGCGCCTCGGCGTGCTCGTCGAGCCGCACATAGGCTTCGGCGCGCCAGAGGTAGTTCGAGCCGAGCTGCGGCGCGAGGCGGATGGCCTCAGTGTAGCGATCGATCGCTCCGCGATAATCGCTGCGGCCCGCGAGCACGCGGCCCTGGCCATAGAGAAACACCGGATTGGATGGATCGAGCGCCGCACCGGCGACGAAATCGTTGAGCGCTTCGCCGTGACGTTGCCGGCGCAGGAAGAAGAAGCCGCGCGCCGCATAGACGGTCGCCGCGACTGGCGTGACCTCCAGCGCGGCCGCCCAGTCCTGCTCGGCGTGCGCGTAGTCGCGCACATATTCGTAGGCCGTAGCGCGGCGCGTCAGCACATCTCGGCGCACATCGGCGGGCGGCTCGAGCTCCTTGAGAATCTGCGTGTAGAACAGCACGGCACGCACGTGGTCGCGCACGCTTTCGGCCTGCTTGGCCTCGCCCGACAGATAGGCGAGCCGATCTGCCTGCGCGTGCGCGGGCGTCGAGACTGCAGCGACCAGAAGCGTCGTCGACAGGATCACTGCCGGGATGATGCGGCTGAGCACGGAATGGCCCCTTGCGAATACCCCTGTACCGGGTCGCAGGAGTACCAGGAATTCGTAATTGGACCGCTAGGGGCGCGCGGCAATCCACGGCAGCGCGCTTACTGGGTGTTAACCGTGCGGCGGCTTAACCGCCGCTCAGCCGCGTCCCACGGCGGCGAGCGCGCCGTCGAGGTCGGCGATGAGGTCGTCGGCATCCTCGATGCCAACCGAGAGCCGGACCAGGCTGTCGCTGATGCCGAGCGTGGCGCGCACCTCGGCCGGCACCGAGGCATGGGTCATGATCGCAGGATGCTCGATCAGGCTCTCGACGCCGCCGAGGCTCTCGGCGAGCGCGAACAGATGGCAGCGCTCGAGGAAGCGGCGGGAGTCGTCGAGGTCGCCCGCGAGCTCCACCGAGATCATGCCGCCGAAGGCGCGCATCTGCTTCTTGGCGAGCGCGTGCTGCGGGTGGCTGGCGAGGCCCGGATAGAACACGCGGCGCACTTTCGGATGGGCTTCGAGCCAGGTCGCGATCTTGAGCGCCGAGGTGGACTGCCGCTCCATGCGCAGCGCGAGCGTCTTCACGCCACGCAAGGCTAGGAACGAGTCGAATGGCCCCTGCACGGCGCCGACCGAATTCTGCAGAAACGCCAGCCGCTCGCGCAGATCGCTGTTGCCGCCCACCACAGCGACGCCGCCGACCATGTCGGAATGGCCGTTGAGATATTTGGTCGTGGAATGCACCACGAGGTCGAAGCCGGCTTCGAGCGGCCGCTGCACATAGGGGCTCGCGAAGGTGTTGTCCGCAGCGGCCCAGATCCTGTTCTTGCGCGCGATCTCGGCCACGCGCTCGAGGTCGATCAGCTTGAGCAGCGGATTGGTCGGCGTCTCGATCCAGATCAGCCGCGTGTTCGGCCGGATCGCATCGACGAGCGCCTCGGGATTGGAGAGATCGAGATAGGTCGTCTCGAGCCCGGCCGAGATCTTGCGCACGCGCTCGAACAGCCGCCGCGTGCCGCCATAGAGATCATCGGCCGCGATCACGTGGCTGCCGTGCTCCAGCGTGTCGAGCACGGTCGCGGTCGCGGCGAGGCCCGACGCGAAAGCGAAGCCTTGCGATCCGCCCTCGAGATCGGCGATGCAGCGCTCGAAGGCCATGCGCGTCGGGTTCTGCGTGCGCGCATATTCGTAGCCTTTGTGCACGCCGGGGCTCTGCTGCACGTAAGTCGAAGTCGCGTAGATCGGCATCATCACGGCACCGGTGGTCGGGTCCGGCGCCTGGCCGCCGTGGATGCAACGGGTCGCGAAGCGCAGCGTATTGGGTCGGGTCATCGCGGAGAGATCCGGAAATAGTTGATGAGATCGAGGCGCGTGGCGAGGCCGAGAAACCGGTCGCCTTCCATGACGATCGCGACATAGTCCTTGCGGAACAGCGGCGCCAGCTCGGCGATGGGCGCATCCGCGGAGATCGTCTCGAGGCGCGTGACCATCACGTCCTTCACGGGCAGCGCGAAGCCCTTGTCGGTGCCCTCGTGCAGCAGCGCCGCGAGCACGTCGCTTTCGTCGACCAGACCGACGATGCGGCCGTCATCGACCACCGGCAGCTGCGAGACATCGGCCGTGCGCATGCGTGAGAACACGGTGCGCAGCGTGTCGGTAGGACCGACCGTGACGGCGGTGCCCTCCCCGAAGCGGTTGACGACGAGATCGCCCACCGTGCCGTGATGGCGGTCGCCGATCCAGCCCTCCTGCACGAGAAAGGCGTCGTTGAACACCTTGGACAGATATTTGGAGCCGGAGTCGCAGACGAGGCTGACGACGCGCTTCGGCGCGCTCTGGGCGCGGCAGTAGCGCAGCGCGGCGGCGAGCAGCGTGCCGGAGGACGAGCCGGCGAGCACGCCTTCCTGGCGCAGCAGCTCGCGCGAGGCCGCGAAGCTGTCGGGATCCGAGATCGCGAAGGCCTCACGCACGAAGGAAAGATCGCAGTTGGGCGGGATGAAGTCCTCGCCGATACCCTCCACGGCCCAGCTGCCGACCTCGGGTATCACGCCCGTGTTCACATAGGGCGCGAGGATCGAGCCGACCGGATCGGCGAGCAGCATGGCCGTCTTGGGCGAGGCCTTGCTCATGTAACGGCCGATGCCCGTGAGCGTGCCGCCGGAGCCGACGCCGACCACGACCGCATCCACATCGCGGTCCATCTGGCGCAGGATTTCCGGACCTGTCGTGGCTTCGTGAGACGCCGGGTTCGCGGGGTTCGCGAACTGGTTCATGAAGACGGCGCCCTTGGTCTTGCGCGTGATCTCGGCCGCGACCTCCTGGTAATACTCGGGATGACCCTTGCCGACATCGGAGCGCGTGGTGACGACCTCGGCGCCCATGGCGCGCGCGTGCAGCACCTTCTCGCGCGCCATCTTATCGGGCACCACCAGCACGGTGCGATAGCCCTTGCGCGCGCCGACCAGCGCGAGGCCGACGCCGGTATTGCCGGCGGTCGCCTCGACGATCGTGCCGCCGGATTTCAGACTGCCGTCCGCCTCCGCGGCCTCGATCATGGTGCGCGCGGGGCGGTCCTTGATCGAGCCGGACGGGTTGGCGCTTTCGAGCTTGAGGAACAGCCGGCACGGGCCGGCGTCCAGGCGGGTCACCTCGACGAGAGGCGTCTCGCCGATGAGGTCGAGCACCGATGCCATGATCGCGTCCTCGCTAGTGTCCCGATTCCGAAGTTGGCCCGAGCTAGCAGCGGCTTCGGCGCGAACTTCGGAATCGATAAGGACACTAGCAAACCTATGAATCTAGTGCCCCTTCTTGAACCCGAAGTTCGCTCACGAGATTGCTGCATACTCTCGCGAACTTCGGGTTCGGGGCACTTGTGTGCGCCCCGTGTAGCGCGGACGCGCGGCGGCGAACAGACGCAAACCGCAAGCTTCAGGCGGCGAGAAATTCGACCAGCACCTGCGTGACCGCCTCGGGACGCTCCATGGTCGACATGTGGCCGCAGTCCGGGATCTTGACGAGGCGCGCGCCTGCGATCCCGCTCGCGATCTCCTCTGAGAGCGCGGGCGGCGTCAGCTCGTCGCCGTCCCCCACCAGCACCAAGGTCGGACAGCGGATGGCGCCGAAGCCGGGCCGCGAGTCCGGCCGGTGCATCAGCGCGGTCTGCTGACGAATGAAGGCTTCGGGGCCGACATCCTCGGCCATGGCATCGATCTCGCGCCGCAACGCGGCATCACCATGACGTGATCGGTGCACCATCAGCGGCCAGAGGATGTCGTTCACCTCCATGAAGCGGCCCGACTTGGCGAGGCCGATCAGCTTGTGACGCCGCTCGGTCTGCTCGGGCATGTCCGCGCGGGATCCGGTGTCGAGCAGCGCCAGCTTGGCGACCCGCTCGGGCGCCTGGCGCAGCAGCTCAAAGGAGATGTAGCCGCCCATGGAGAGCCCGATCAGGGCGAAGCGCTCGGGCGCCGCCGCCAGGATGCGCCGGGCGATGCCGGCCATGCTGTCGTCCCGGGTGTGGTCAGCGATCGTCACGGGTCCGAAGCGCCAGAGTGCCGGGATCTGCCCCGTATAGAGGCGGGCGGAACAGTTCAGGCCCGGCACCAGGAGGATAGGGAGTGGCGCGGACATGCATCGCCTCCGTGACAGTCCGGATAAGAAAATGTTTAGGCTGTATGTCGACTTATTGCGGTGCAACAGGATTGACTTTGCGTCGGGACACACTATGTTCCGGTGCGAACGGTCAGATCAAGGGATTCGACCGCCCCTTCCCGCGCACCCATAGAGATCGCGGAGAAATGTCGTCGTTGCCCAGTCCGGCGCGGCGCTGAGCCCCCGGGCGGTCACCGATATTGAGGTTGCATGTCCTTCGCGCATCTCGGCTTGTCCGATAAAGTTCTCTCGGCCGTGACGTCGGCCGGCTACTCCACCCCGACTCCGATTCAAGACCAGGCCATCCCGCACGTGCTTGCGCGGCGCGATGTGCTCGGCATCGCCCAGACCGGCACCGGCAAGACCGCGGCCTTCGTGCTGCCGATGCTGACCATGCTGGAAAAGGGCCGCGCGCGGGCACGCATGCCGCGCACGCTCATTCTCGAGCCGACGCGCGAGCTCGCCGCGCAGGTCGAGGAAAACTTCATCAAGTACGGCATCAATCACAAGCTCAACGTCGCGCTGCTGATCGGTGGCGTCTCGTTCGACGACCAGGACAACAAGCTGCTGCGCGGCGTCGACGTGCTGATCGCGACGCCCGGCCGCCTGCTCGACCATCACGAGCGAGGACGCCTGCTCCTGAGCGGCGTCGAGCTGCTCGTCATCGACGAAGCCGATCGCATGCTCGACATGGGCTTCATCCCGGACATCGAGCGCATCTGCAAGCTGGTGCCGTTCACGCGCCAGACGCTGTTCTTCACGGCGACGATGCCGCCCGAGATCCGCCGCATCACCGAGCAGTTCCTGCACAATCCCGAGAAGGTCGAGGTCTCCCGGCCCGCGACCACCGTTTCGACCATCACCCAGCAACTGGTGAAGACCGGGCGCGAGCCGCACGACAAGCGCGAGACCCTGCGCGGCCTGATCCGTGCGGCCGAGGGGCTGAAGAACGGCATCATCTTCTGCAACCGCAAGCGCGAGGTGGCGCAGCTGCACCGATCGCTGGTTCGGCACGGCTTCAACGCGGTGGCGCTGCACGGCGACATGGACCAGTCGGCGCGCATGGCGGCGCTCGACCAGTTCCGCCGCGGCGAGGCCACGCTGCTGGTCGCCTCCGACGTGGCGGCGCGCGGGCTCGACATCCCGGCGGTGAGCCATGTGTTCAATTTCGACGTGCCGCATCATGCGGATGACTACGTGCATCGCATCGGCCGCACCGGCCGCGCCGGACGTGCCGGCACCGCGATCACCCTGGTCGCCCCCGCCGACTCCAAAGCGGTGGCGGCGATCGAGAAGCTGACCGGCCAGAGCATCGCCTGGGCCGAACAGCCGGCGCGCACCGAGACCCGTGAACCTCGCGAAGGTCGTGAGTCGCGCGAAGGCCGCGAGCCGCGCGAAGAGTCGCGTACCCGACGTCAGCGCGGCGGACGGCGTCAGGCCCCCGCCTCCGCTCCGGCGGCAGCGCCGGTTGCGCGCATCGACGATGCGCGCTCGCGGCGTCAGCCCGAGCCGCGCGAGCCGGCCGAGGAAATGGATACCTCGCACCTGCCGGCGTTCCTGCTGCGCCCGGTCCGCCTCAAGGCCTGATCGTCTCCGACACGGCAAACGCTTGCAGTGCGACTGCGGCGCCTCGGCGCGCATTCGCACTGCGAAATATTTGTCGACTCGCAGCCGACACAACACGCCGATGCGTGAGCCCCATACCGCATCCGCATTGCTGATTATGCCGACTTAACCCACGGGTGCCACAGGCGTTTACTCCGCGTTTATCCCTATCTCATAGGTTGGGACAGGACTTTCCGGGGAGAGCCGCAGGCGCAGATTTGCCTGCGAGCGGAGCGCAACGATGGCCGCTGATAGCGACGAGCACGAACGCACGTTGGCGTTCGCGGAGATCGCTCTTGGGCAGATCAAGGCCCTGCGTCAGCCTGCCTATCCGCGCAATTACGAAGTCTGGTACACCTACGCCACCGGCTACAATCCAACTCTCAATCAGACGATCAACGAGACGCTCGCGCTCAAGGGCACGCTCAGCGCCAGCGACCTCGATCAGATCTACGAGACCTTCCTCTCCCCGACGCGCCTCACCGACCGCATCGACACGGTCGGCGCGCAGGTGCTCGACGAGATCGAGCAAGTGATGTCGATGATCGACGCCGCGGTCGGCGAAGCGTCGAGCTACACCGAGAACCTCGCGGACGTCACGCAGCAGCTCGGCTCCGCGAAGGACCGCGACGGGTTGCGCGTGATCGTCGAGAGCCTGGTGCGCGCGACCAAGGAGATGGAGCACGCGAACCACAAGCTCGAAGCGAACCTGAAAGCTTCGAAGCACGAGATCGATCAGCTGCAGGAGAACCTCGAAGCGGTCCGCAACGAGAGCCTGACGGATCCCCTCACCTCGCTCGCCAACCGCAAGTATTTCGACCAGGCGCTCGAGAAGGCGATCGCGGAAGCCGCGGTGAGCGGCGAGCCGCTGTCACTGATGCTCACCGACATCGACCACTTCAAGAAGTTCAACGACACGTTCGGCCATCTCACGGGCGACCAGGTGCTCCGCCTGGTGGCGCTCTCGGTGAAGCAGAACGTGAAGGGCCAGGACATCGCCTCGCGCTACGGCGGCGAGGAGTTCGCCGTGATCCTGCCGTCGACGGCGCTGCGCCAGGCGATCACGGTCGCCGACCACATCCGCCGCGCCGTGATGACCAAGGAGCTGATGAAGCGCTCCACGGGTGAGCATCTCGGCCGCGTCACCATCTCGATCGGCGTCGCGCACTACCACAAGGGCGAGACCCTTCAGGCTTTCATCGAGCGCACCGATGCCTGCCTCTATGCGGCCAAGCGCACGGGCCGCAATCGCGTCATTTGCGAGACCGACCCCGAGATGGCGTCGGACGAGGCTTCGAAGGTCGCTTGACGCGACCCGGAGAGCGCGTGACGCGCTTCACCTCCGCGCGATGCGCCGCCGCCAGCGCCGCGCCCGCCCAGCTTCCCAGCTCCTCGATATCGTCATAGAGCCGGTCCGGCATGCGCCAGTAGGACTGCAGCGTGCGCTCGCCGTCCTTCGTGCCGTAGACGAAAGGGCCGCAGCCCTCGCGCTCGAACGCCGGGATCGTCTGCGCATCCGCCTTGAGAAAGACCGTGCCGCGGCTCACCAGGCTGAACATGACGCCATCGCGAAACACGCCAGCGCCGCTGAACATGCGCCGCACCGTGACGGGGCCGAAGCCGGAGAACAGCTCGCGGATGTCGTCAGGGGTCATGGGGGGAGCGTAGCAGATTGCCAGCCTATCCGCGGGCGACTCCCTCAGTCCCGTCATCCTGAGGCGCGAGCGAAGCGAGCCTCGAAGGATGAACGGCCGAGGCCGTGCAGCATGCTCGCTGCGGCTCAGCGGCCGTCGCCCTTCGAGGCTCGCGCTTCGCGCGAGCGCCTCAGGGTGACGGAATGAAGGCTGCGATTGCGGATGAGTTGCCGATGCGACGAACTAGTGCGCCTCAGCCGGGTCCTTCGCGGGCGTCAGCTGCACGGACTCGCCGCAGCCGCAGGCCGAGGTCTGGTTCGG
>JAEYAU010000074.1 GCA_023404705.1 Pseudomonadota bacterium | reverse complement strand
AGGATGACGGATCGGGCGTTGGCGCGCGACGCTCCCCGCGCCTTGACTCCGCCCCTTCCCACCCGCAAAGCCTCGGCCATGAGCCTGGCGCCGCGCCCCATGTCCGACACGTCCCCGACGGTCCTCGACCGTCTGCTCGGGCTCGGCCGGACTGCCGTGATGGGCATCCTCAACGTCACGCCGGACTCGTTCTCGGACGGCGGCCAATTTCTCGATCCGCGCGTGGCGATTACCCATGCAGAGCGCATGGTGGCCGAAGGCGCCGACCTCCTCGACCTCGGTGCGGAGTCGACGCGGCCCTATGGCGGCATGCGGCCGGTGTCGGAGGACGACGAGCGCGCGCGGCTCGAGCCCGTGCTGCCAGAGGTGCTGCGGCTCGGCCTGCCGGTCTCGATCGACACCGTCAAGGCGCGCACCGCCGCCTGGGCGCTGGAGCAAGGCGCGACGATCGCGAACGACGTGTGGGGGCTGCAGCGCGATCCCGACATGGCGCGCGTGGTCGCCGAGCATCAAGTGCCCGTCATCGTCATGCACAACCGCGACAAGGCGGATCCCGCCATCGACATCATGGCGGACGTGCGCGACTTCTTCGCGCGCTCGCTCGAGATCGCGGAGCGCGCCGGCATCCGCCAGGTGGTGCTCGATCCGGGCGTCGGTTTCGGCAAGGTGCCGGAGCAGAGCATGACCGTGATCGCGCGGCTGGGCGAATTGCGCGCCTTCGGGCGGCCGCTGCTGATGGGCCTGTCGCGCAAGCGCTTCATCAGCAGCGTGGTGCCCTCGGAGCCGCAGGAGCGGCTCGGCGGCTCGATCGCGGGCAACCTCATCGCGGTGCAGGCGGGCGCCGACATCGTCCGCGTCCACGACGTCGCCGAAACCGTGCAGGCGCTGCGCATCGCCGCCGCGATCCGCTCCCATGGTTGAAGCCTATGACTGAAGCTTTCTTGGGAATGGGCGGCAATCTCGGCGACATCCGCGCGACACTCGACGCCGCGGTGGCGCGGTTCTGCGACGGCAAGGACGTGCGACTTCTCGCCCGCTCGTCGGACTACCGCACGCCACCGTGGGGCGTCGCGGACCAGCCGCCCTTCGTCAATCTCTGCCTGCGCGTCGCGACCGGGCTCACGCCGCAGGCGCTGCTTGCGCGGGCGCTCGGCGTCGAGCGCGAGTTCGGGCGCGACCGCAACCGCGAGCAGCGCTGGGGGCCGCGGCCGCTCGACATCGACCTCATCGCCTATGACGACCTGTCGATCGACGAGCCCGGGCTCTGCCTGCCGCATCCGCGCCTGTTCGAGCGCGCCTTCGTGCTGATCCCGCTGGCCGAGATCGCGCCGGACGCCTTGATCGCGGGGCGGCGCGTCGCCGATGCGGCGCGCGATATCGATGCAACCGGAATCGAGCAGTTGACGCCCCGATAGGGTTGGCGCGGCGCCGGTTTCGTTGCATGAGAAGTGGATGAGCTCGAGACCGAAACATGACCTCTGACGATCTGCCCCTGGCGGCCGAATTCCCGGCGGCGACGCGCGAGCAATGGCTGCGGCTGGTGGACGGCGTGCTCAAGGGCGCGGGTTTCGAGAAGAAGCTCGTGTCGCGCACCCATGACGGGCTCGCGATCCAGCCCCTCTATCCGCGGGCCGCCGATGCGCGGCCAGTGGTGCGCGCGCACGGCCCCTGGACCGTGATGGCGCGGGTCGATCATCCGGACCCCGCCATCGCAAATGCCGAAGCGCTGCACGAGCTGGAGAACGGCGCGACCGGGCTGACGCTGGTGTTCGCGGGCTCGATCGGCGCCTATGGCTATGGGCTCGACGCGTCCGAAGCGACGATCGCGCGCGTGCTCGACGGCGTGGTGCTGGAAGGCATCACGCTCGATTGCGATCTCAGCCCGCACACCCGCGACGCCGGTACGCGCATCGCCGCGATGGTGCGCGCGCGCGGCATCGCGCCAGAGGCTGTGAGCATCCGCTTCGGCTTCGACCCGCTCTCCACCCGCGGGGCGGCCGGCGCGAGCCCCCTGCCCTGGCACGTGACCGCGCCGGTCTTCACGGGCGAGGTCGCGAAGCTCGTGCAGGCGGGCTTCAAGGGACCGATCGCGGCCGCGGACGGACGCGTGGTGCATGCGGCGGGCGGGACGGAAGCGCAGGAACTCGCCTTCGCGCTCGCGACGGGCGTCACGTATCTGCGCGCGCTCGAGCAGGCCGGTCACGAGCTCGATGCCGCGCGGCGGCTGCTGTCCTTCCGGCTTGCCGCCGACGCCGACCAATTCCTGACGATCGCCAAATTCCGCGCGCTGCGCCTGCTCTGGGCGCGCGTCGAGGCCGCATGCGGGCTTGCACCGGCACCGGCGGTGGTCGCGGCCGAGACCGCGTGGCGCATGATGAGCCAGCGCGACCCCTGGGTGAACATGCTGCGCACCACGGTTGCGGCCTTCTCGGCCGCGCTCGGCGGCGCGGACAGCATCACGGTGCTGCCGTTCACGGCCGCGCTCGGGCTGAGCGACCGCTTCGCCCGTCGCACTGCGCGCAACATCCAGCTCATCCTGCAGGAGGAGGCGAACCTCGCCAAGGTTGCGGATCCCGCGGCCGGCTCCGGCGGCATGGAAGATCTCACACGTCAGCTCTGCGGAGCGGCGTGGGCGCTGTTCCAGGAGATCGAGGCTGCCGGCGGCGCGCCCGCCGCGCTGGAAGCCGGTCAGATCCAGAAGCACGTCGCGACGGCGCGCGCGGCGCGGGAGAAAGCCGTGGCCACGCGGCGCGATCCCTTGACCGGCACGAGCGAGTTTCCACACCTGCAGGAAGCGCCCGTGACCGTGCTCGACGTGCCGCCCGTGCAGGCGCCGCCGCTCACCGGCGCGCTCAGCTTCCCCCCGCTCGCGCCGATGCGGCTCGCCGCACCCTACGAGGCGCTGCGCGATGCCTCGGATCGCGCGCTCGCGGCGACAGGCGCGCGGCCGCGCATCTTCCTCGCCAATCTCGGCACGCTCGCGGGCTTCACGGCGCGCGCCATGTTCGCGAAGAATTTGTTCGAGGCCGGCGGCATCGAGGCCGTCAGTAACGACGGTTTCGCGCGTGTGGACGGGAGCACCGATCTCGCGGCGCTCGCGTCGGCCTTCAAGTCGTCGGGCGCATCGCTCGCCTGCCTCTGCGCCGCCGACGACGTTTACGCACGCGAAGCGGTCGAAGCCGCGAAGGCCCTCGCGCAGGCGGGCGCGCGCCACATCTATCTGGCGGGCCGGCCGGGCGACCTGGAGCAGGTGCTGAAGAGCGCCGGCGTGCAATCCTTCATCTTCGTCGGCTGCGACGTGCTTGCGATGCTGCGCGAAGCGCATGCGGAGTTGGGCAACAAGACCTAGTCAGCCGACGTGCCGCGCCAGATACTTCGCGGTGCGGCTATCCTTCGATCGCATCAGCTCGGCGGGCGTGCCGGCCGCGACCACGCGGCCGCCTTCGTCGCCGGCGCCGGGGCCGATGTCGATCACCCAGTCGCTCGATGCCACGATGCTCATGTCGTGCTCGACGACGATCACAGTGTTGCCGCTGTCGACCAGGCCATGCAGTTGCGTGGTGAGGCGTTCGACATCGGAGGGGTGCAGGCCCGTGGTCGGCTCGTCGAGCACGTAGAGGGTGCCGCCACGCTGCGCACGCTGCAGCTCGGTCGCGAGCTTCACGCGCTGCGCCTCGCCGCCGGATAGCTCCGTCGCGGGCTGGCCCAGGCGGATGTAGCCGAGTCCGACTTCGCGGATCACGCCGAGCGAGCGGTGCAGCACCGGCTCTTCGGCGAAGAACTCATAGGCCGCATCAACCGTCATGGCGAGCACGTCGGCAATCGACTTGTCGCGCACCTTGATCTCCAGCGTCTTGGCGTTGAAGCGCGCCCCGTGGCAGGTCGGGCACGGCGCGTAGACGCTGGGCAGGAACAGGAGTTCGACGCAGACGAAGCCTTCGCCCTGACAGGTCTCGCAGCGGCCCTTGGCGACGTTGAACGAGAAGCGTCCGGCATCGTAGCGGCGCGCTTTCGCGGCCTTGGTCGAGGCGAACAGCTTGCGGACATGGTCGAACAGGCCCGTATAGGTCGCGAGATTGGAGCGCGGCGTGCGCCCGATCGGCTTCTGGTCGACGACCACGAGCCGCTTGACCCCTTCCATGCCGCTCGCGATCTCGCCGCCGAGGGTCTCGACCACGGTGCGCTCGAGATCGTCGCCCTCCTCCTCGTCGGCTTCCAGCTTGTGGCCGAGCCGCTCGGCCACGGCCTCGACCAAAAACTGGCTCACCAGCGTTGACTTGCCGGATCCCGAGATGCCGGTCACGCTTGTGAGCACACCGAGCGGAACATCGGCGTCGAGCTTGTTCAGATTGTTGCGCGTGACGCCGCGCAGGCGGAGCCATCCGGTCGGCGTGCGCGGGGTGCGCGGCGCCGGCCGCGCCTCGGCGAAGAGATGCCGCCGTGTCTCGGACTGCGCGATGCGCTTGAGACCTTCGGGCGGGCCGCTGTAGAGCACCTCGCCGCCGCGTTCGCCGGCGCCGGGGCCGACATCGACGACCCAGTCGGCCTCGCGAACGACATCCAGCTCGTGCTCGACCACGAACAGCGAATTGCCGGACGCTTTCAGGCGCGCCAGCGCCCGCAGCAGCGCCTCGGTGTCGGCCGGATGCAGGCCGGCCGAGGGCTCGTCGAGCACATAGACGACGCCGAACAGGTTCGAACGCACCTGCGTCGCGAGGCGCAGGCGCTGCAGCTCGCCCGGCGAGAGGGTCGGCGTGCTGCGCTCCAGCGTGAGATAGCCAAGCCCGAGATCGAGCAGCACCGTGAGCCGCGCCGCCAGGTCGGCGGCGATGCGCTGCACGACGATCGCCTTCTCGGGGTGCTGGGCGTCGGCGGACTTTGCGCTTTTGCCCTCCGCATAGGGGCCGATCAGCTCCGCCAGCCGCTTGAGCGAGAGCCGCGACATCTCGGTGATGTCCAGCCCTGCGAACTTCACGGACAGCACCTCGGGCTTGAGGCGCTTGCCGTGGCAGAGCGGGCACTCGGCCGAGAGCATGTATTGCGCGACCCGCCTCTTCATCAGCGGGCTCTGCGTATTGGCGAAGGTTTCGAGCACGTAGCGCTTGGCGCCCGTGAAGGTGCCCTGATAGCTCGGCTCCTCCTTGCGCTTGAGCGCGCGCTTCACCTCGGCGGGCGTGTAGCCCGCATAGACCGGCACGGTCGGCTGCTCGTCGGTGAACAGGATCCAGTCGCGGTCCTTCTTCGGCAGCTCGCGCCAGGGTTTGTCGACGTCGTAGCCCAGCGTGGTGAGGATGTCGCGCAGGTTCTGGCCGTGCCACGCGGGCGGCCAGGCCGCGATGGCGCGCTCGCGAATGGTCAGCGATGGATCCGGCACCATCGACTTCTCGGTCACGTCGTAGATGCGGCCGAGGCCGTGACATTTCGGACAGGCGCCCTCCGCCGTGTTGGGCGAGAAGGACTCGGCGTACAGCAGCGGCTGGCCGCGCGGATAGTCGCCGGCGCGCGAATAAAGCATGCGGAGCAGGTTCGAGAGCGTCGTCACACTGCCGACCGAGGAGCGCGTCGTCGGCGAGCCGCGCTGCTGCTGGAGCGCGACCGCCGGCGGCAGGCCCTCGATCTCATCGACCTCGGGCACGGCCATCTGGTGGAACAACCGCCGCGCATAGGGCGAGACCGACTCCAGATAGCGGCGCTGCGCCTCGGCATAGAGCGTGCCGAAGGCGAGCGAGGACTTGCCGGAGCCGGAGACGCCCGTGAACACCACCAGCGCGTCGCGCGGCAGGTTCAGGTCGACGTTCTTGAGATTGTGCTCACGCGCGCCGCGCACGCGCACGAAGCCGTCCAGGTCGGCCTCGCCCTTCGCTCCGCGCCTGACGCGATCGTCCATGCCCTGAAATACCTGAAACAATGCCAGGAATCCTGCACCGCTAACCCTCACGCCGGGTTTTCGATCCATTTTCGCGAAGCGGGCCGGCCACACCCGGATCCGCCTTTCTGTGACCCGCGTCACGGCCCCCTGCCGCAACGGGAACCACCCTGGCGTCACTCGACGATCACTTCCGATCGCGGCCCGAACCCAGAGGGGAATCCGACATGAATGCGCTCGATATCCGTGAGCTTTCCGATGCCGATCTCGACGTCGTCAGCGGCGGCTGGCAGCAGTGCCTCAACGGGACCACGGCCGGTGGCCCGGCTGGCCTCTATCCCGACTATGCCGAATGCCGCCAGACCCTCGGCGAGCTGATCACCGATGCGGCCACCAAGAACAAGAAGACGCTGCAACAGAGCGGCGGCGGCACCGGCGGGCGGCCTGCGTAAGCTAGCCCTTCGGACTTGAATGGTCTGACCGGCCGCTTTGATCCGTCAGCGTGATCGATTGCGGCCGGTTGACCAATGCGACCAGCACGTAGCTGATGATCAGCAGCAGGAACCAGGAGCCGAGCTTGCCGAGGCTCACGGCGGACCAGCCGTTCGCCTGGTGCGGATAGAGCCAGGTCTTGGTGAGCGTGCCGAGGTTCTCGGCGAACCAGATGAACAGCGACACGAGAAGCAGGCCGAGCAGCAGCGGCATGCGCCGGTGCACGCGCCAGACCTTGTAGTGGATCCAAGTGCGGCCGAAGAGCAGCGCAGTCGCGGCGAACAGCAGATAGCGCAGATCGATCCAGTAGTGATGCGCATAGAAGTTCACGTAGATCGCGACCGCCAGCACGACCGTCCAGGCGAGCGGCGGATGATGCGTGAAGCGGAAATCGAACAGCCGCCAGCAGCGCGCGATATAGCTGCCGATCGCCGCATACATGAAGCCCGAGAACAGCGGCACGCCGCCGATGCGGAAGAGGCACGGCTCGGGATAGATCCACGAGCCGACATGGGTCTTGAACACGTCCATGATGGTGCCGACCACGTGATAGACGAGGATGACCTTCGCCTCCTCCAGGGTCTCGAGGCGGAAGGCGAGCATCGCGGCCTGGATGGCGAGCGCCATCAGGAACATGAAGTCATAGCGCGTCAGCGCAGCGTCGCGCGGATACCAGAGATAAGTGCCGACGATCAGCGCGACCATGGCGCCGCCGAACAGGCAGGCCCAGGTCTGCTTGAGGCCGAAGCGCAGGAATTCGTAGCCGAAGGCTGTGACCGGTCGCTGCTCGGCAGCGCGGCCGAGGCGGTCCTCGATGGCGATGAAGCGGGCGAGCGGTGCCCAGAGGGCGGCAGCGCTCTGGGCGCGGCGGGGCGGGCGGGGTTCGTGCACGAAAGGATCAAGGCCTTGAGAATCGACACGTCCGCCAACACCTCATAGGTGTGCCACACCATGGCGCCAGAACGGCCGTCCCGAGGCATTGCGGTGATTGCTGCGCTGCGTGATAAAGTGGGTCGAGAAGGTGAACCGATGACCCGAATCCCGGATTTCGCGCAGGTCCCATTCGAGACGCCGGAGGTGCCGGCTGCGCCGGCCGCGGCGGAGTCCTGGCTGACCCCCGAAGGCATTCCGGTGAAGCCGGTTTACGGGCCGAAGGACGTCGCGGGCCTCGATTTCCTCGACACCCAGCCGGGCGTCGCGCCCTATCTGCGCGGGCCCTACCCGACCATGTACGTCAACCAGCCCTGGACGGTCCGGCAATATGCGGGCTTCTCCACGGCCGAGGATTCGAACGCCTTCTATCGCCGGAATCTCGCGGCCGGGCAGAAGGGGCTCTCGGTCGCCTTCGATCTCGCGACCCATCGCGGCTACGACTCGGACCACCCGCGCGTGGCCGGCGACGTCGGCATGGCGGGCGTCGCGATCGACTCGATCTACGACATGCGGACGCTGTTCTCCGGCATCCCGCTCGACCAGATCACCGTGTCTATGACCATGAACGGCGCGGTGCTGCCGGTGCTCGCGCTCTATATCGTGGCGGCCGAGGAACAGGGCGTGCCGCCGGCGAAGCTCGCGGGCACGATCCAGAACGACATCCTCAAAGAGTTCATGGTGCGGAACACCTACATCTATCCGCCCGGGCCCTCGATGCGGATCATCTCCGACATCTTCGCCTACACCTCGGCGAACATGCCGAAGTTCAACTCGATCTCGATCTCCGGCTATCACATGCAGGAGGCGGGCGCGACGCAGGACCTCGAGCTCGCCTATACGATCGCGGATGGCCTCGAATATGTCCGCGCCGGCATCGCGGCTGGGCTCGACATCGACCGCTTCGCGCCGCGCCTCTCCTTCTTCTGGGCGATCGGCATGAACTTCTTCATGGAGGTCGCCAAGATGCGGGCCGCGCGCTTGATCTGGGCGAGGCTGATGAAGCAGTTCGACCCCAAAGACGCGCGCTCCTTGTCGCTACGCACACATTGCCAGACTTCGGGCTGGTCGCTCGCCGCGCAGGACGTGTTCAACAATGTGGCGCGCACCGCGGTCGAAGCGATGGCCGCGACGCAGGGGCACACACAGTCGCTGCACACCAACGCGCTTGACGAGGCGCTGGCGCTGCCGAGCGATTTCTCGGCGCGCATCGCACGCAACACGCAGCTCTTCCTGCAGCAGGAGTCCGGCACCACGCGGATCATCGATCCGTGGGGCGGCTCGTTCTACATCGAACGGCTCACGGGCGAGATCGCGAAGAAGGCCTGGGGCCACATCCAGGAGGTCGAAGAGCTCGGCGGCATGGCGAAGGCCATCGAGGCCGGCATTCCGAAGCTGCGCATCGAGGAAGCCGCCGCGAAGACGCAGGCGCGCATCGACTCCGGGCACCAGTCGGTCATTGGCGTCAACAAATATCGTCCCGAGAGCGAGACACCGATCGACGTGCTGAAAGTCGATAATGCGGGCGTGCGCGCGCAGCAGATCGAGAAGCTCAAGCGCCTGAAGGCCGAACGCGATCCGCAGGCCGTGGCAGATGCGCTCGCGGCGCTCACGCGCGCGGCCGATCGCGGCAACGGCAATCTGCTCGCGCTCGCGGTCGATGCGGCGCGCGCCAAGGCGACGGTCGGCGAGATCTCGGCGGCGATGGAAAGCGCCTTCGGCCGTCACGTCGCGACCATCAAGTCGATCTCGGGCGTCTACAAGCGGGAGGCCGGCATGTCCGACGCGGTGACGCGAGTGCAGAAGCTCGTGTCCGACTTCAGCGAGAACGAGGGCCGCCGGCCGCGTATCCTGGTCGCGAAGATTGGCCAGGATGGACACGACCGCGGGCAGAAGGTGATCGCCTCGGCCTTCGCGGATCTCGGCTTCGACGTGGACATCGGCCCGCTATTCGCGACGCCCGGCGAGGCCGCGCGCCAGGCCGTGGAGAACGACGTGCACATCGTCGGCGTCTCCTCGCTCGCAGCCGGACACCTCACGCTGGTGCCCGAGCTCAAAGCCGAGCTCGAGTCGCAGGGGCGCGGCGACATCATGATCGTGGTCGGCGGCGTGGTGCCGCCGCAGGACTATGATGCGCTCAAGGCCGCCGGCGCCGAGGCGATCTTCCCACCCGGCACCGTCATCGCGGAGGCCGCCGCCGACCTGATCGCGTCGCTCAACCGGCGGCTCGGACACCGCGCGGCCGCCGAGTAGGAGAGAGAGGCCCGGGACTGGCCGATGAACCGCTGAGCACCGACGGCCGACAAAGCCAGGTCGTTTCGGTCGCGGCGGAGATCATCGGGACATGGCAATCGGCATGACCAGGCCTGTCGAGGAACTTTCGGCCCGTACCGAAGCCTTCTATGCGTCCCTGGCGAAGCAGTTCGGCGGGCAGCAGGCGCCCGCCGCAAAGGCGCGGCCCGCCACCGGGCGCAGCCGCCACTTGCCCTGGCTTACCTGGATCATCACGGCGACGCTGGTCGCCATCTTCTGGGCCGAGTTGAACTTCGGCATCGCACAGCCGGCCGGCAGCTCGAAGGCCACGCAATGGACGCTGCTCGCTTTCGGCGGCGCCCTGCCCTCACTCGTGCGCGACGGCGAGTGGTACCGACTCTTGTCGACCACCCTGCCCCACCTCAATCCGCTGCACCTCGGCCTGAACTGCATCTCGCTGCTCATCGTCGGACACGTGCTCGAGCGCCGCATTGGCTCGGTGTGGTTCGGGCTGATCTACGTGCTCGGCGCGCTGGGCGCATCGCTCACGTCCTGGATGATCCATCCGGAGACGATCGCGGTCGGCGCCTCGGGCGCGATCATGGCCGTGACTGCGGCGCTCCTCGTCGCGAGCTTCCACTATCGCGCCAACGACTCGCGCAATACTTGGATGCTGTTCGTCGCGCTCATCATCCTGGTGCCGTCGCTGCTGCCGTTCGGGGCGTCGTTGCTCGGTGCGCAAGTCGATCATGCGGCGCATATCGGCGGCGCATTGACGGGCGCTCTTCTGGGTTTGGTGCTCCTGCACCGATGGCCGCGCGCTGAGGAATATCCGCGACGCGGCAAGGTCGTGACGGTGCTGGCGATCCTCGGGCTGATCGGTTTCGCCTATGCGGCGCTGCCCCTCACGCTCCAGTACCCGATCTGGAACATGGCCTCGAGCTTCGTGCCTGCCACCGACATTCCGCAGACCGAGGACGATATCCGCGCCCGCGCGGCCGATCTCGCCGGCCGCTATCCGCGCGACCCGCGCGCGCGCGCCATGCACGCCTCGGTCCTGCTGCAGGACGGCGACAAGGCGGGTGCGGAACGCGAGCTGCGCAGCGCGCTGGCCGAAGAGGATCGCTGGCAGCCGCTGATGCCGGCCGAGGTGTCGCCGACTGTGCGCGCGATGCTGGCGACGATCCTGGCCGAAAGCCGGATCGACGAAGCCAGGTTGGTCGCGCTGCCCGCTTGTACCGCGAGCGTCGGCTCCGAGGTCCGCAAGATGCTGGACGACGCGAAGCTCTGCTCCGCGCGGTAATCCGACATGCGCCGAGCCTGACCGGCCCGGCGCATGCGCATCATCGAACTATGCGGCACGCACGCTGGCGAGGAACTTCTCGACCTCGGACTTGAGCACGACACCTTCCCGGGCGAGCTCCTGTGCAGAAGCGAAGACCTGGCCCGAGGCGGTGCCGGTCTCCCGCGCGCCCGCGCTGAGATCGCCGATGCTGGCCGCGACGCGGGCGGTGCCGCTCGCGGCCTCGCCGACGCTGCGCGTGATCTCGCGGGTCGCGGCGCCCTGCTCTTCCACGGCGGCCGCGATCGATCCGACGATCTCCGACACGCGTTCGATGGTGGCGCCGATCTCCTTGATAGCGTCGACCGACTCCTGCGTCGCGCTCTGCATCTGGGTGATCTGCGACCCGATCTCGTCGGTCGCCTTCGCGGTTTGCGAGGCGAGCGCCTTCACCTCCTGCGCGACCACCGCGAAGCCGCGGCCGGCCTCGCCCGCGCGCGCCGCTTCGATCGTCGCATTGAGCGCGAGCAGATTGGTCTGCTCGGCGATGGCCGTGATCAGCTTGACTACGTCGCCGATGCGACCCGCCGCCTGCGACAGCGCGGCGATGCGCACGTCCGTCCGCTGCGCCTGCTGCACGGCCTCGCCGGTGATGCGGCTCGACTCGTGGACGCGGCGCCCGATCTCGGCGATGGATGACGCAAGCTGATCGGTCGCGGCCGCAACCGACTGCACATTGCCCGATGCCTGAGCCGAGGTGGATGCGACCGAGGTCGAAAGCTGCTCGGTCGACTCGGCCGTGTGCGTCAGCGCGCCGGCGGTGCGCTCGAGCTCGCTCGCGGCCGACGAGACGGTGCCGATGATGCCGCCGACCACGGCCTCGAAGCCGTCGGCGATGCGGGCGGTCTCCTGCTTGTGCGTCGCTGCGGCCTGCGCCTCGCGCTCGGTCTGCTCGGCGCGCATGCGCTCGACCTCGAGCCCCTTGTTGCGGAAGACATCGACGGCCGCGGCCATCTCGCCGATCTCGTCGCTGCGGCCTGCATCTGGAATAGCGACGTCCATGCGGCCGGCCGCCATCTCGCGCATGGTGGTGGCCATCCGCGACAGCGGCCGCATGACGCGCATGAACAGCATGATGCCGGACAGGATCAGGATGACCGCGGCCAGCCCCATGATGGCGCTGCTCACGGACTGCAGCATGGTGGCGCGATCCTGCGCGGCCGCCACGGCGCCCGAGGTGCGGCGCTCGAGCAGCTGGAAGAACTCGTCGACCGGCTGCATGATCTCGGCCTTGTAGCGGTGATAGTCCGGCGAATGCATCAGCTCGCGCGCGAGCTTGAGATCGGGCTCGCCGCGCACCGTGTACTTGCCCTGCGGGTCGGCGGAGAGACCCTTGACGGCATTCATGGCCCGGACCTCGAGGTTGACGAGGCTGTCGGAGTTCTTCTTCGCCTCCTCGAGCTTGGCGAACTCGGCCGGCGTGAAACCGGCGTCCTTCATCAGGGTCAGGAGCGGCTTCGATTCTCCGTCGGGGCGCGGCTTGGCGTTGCCCGCGGCCACGAAGTCCCAATAGATGCGATGCGCCTCGACGGGGCGCGGCTTCTTGCCGTCGCGAATGTCGAGGATGTCCATGTACTGCGTCTCGTAACGCGCATCGCCGGTGATCGAATAGGTGCGCGCGAGACGCGTGAGATCGTCGGACGATTGCCTGAGCTCGTCGGCCAGTAGATAGGAAGCGTAGCGCTGGTCCGAGACGAGCTTGAGATCCTCCGCGGCGCCAACCTGGAGACGCCAGACGAGCGCCAGCGCACCGAGCGCGAGGATGTTGAGAAGGCTGAGGCCCAGAAAGACGGTACGAAGCGAGGGCGACCTGAGGGTCGCAGCGGCGTGGCTCATGAGTGTGACCCGGCGTGGGAAATGGAAGCGTCACACAGTTCGCGCTGCGGCACTTAAGCAGCTCCTAATTCACGTTCCGTCATCGGGAATAGTCCGGAGAATTTTGGCGTTCACGAAGTCGAGAGTTTTCGCACCATGAAGATCGATACAACGCGCAAGCGCCGGCTCCTCCGCTTGCACGCATCGCGTCCGGATCGCCGCGAATCAACCGAGACGGTCCGAAAATGAACCTGGCAGGCTCGTTCGTCGACACACTCGTGCAGCACCGGGGCGGATGCTGCGCCCGGCAGTCGCGCGGGCGTTCCCAACGAGAGACAGCATGCACAGCCGAACCCTTCTGCTCGCCGGTCTGATCCTGACGGCGTCCTTCGCGCCTTTGGCGCCTGCGGCGGCCGAGACCACGGCGTCGATCAAGACCAAGACCATCGTGGCGACCGTCGATATTGACGAGAAGCTGAAGGAGCATCCCGGCCTGTTCGCGGACCTTCTGGCGGACGGCAAGCGGCAGATCGCGCAGGAGCAGCGCGAGGCCGACAAGATGAGCCGCGAGGAGCCGCAGATGTTCCGGAACGGCGCCTGGACCTACGAGCGCAGCTACACCCAGCTTTCGGTGGTCGGCGACCGCTACATCAGCGTGCTGCGCGGCGACGACAGCTTTTCGGGCGGCGCTCATCCGAACCTCGACTTCAACACCATCCTCTGGGATCGCGAAGCGAAGAAGCGCATCAGCGTGCGCCCCTTCTTCAAGGAGACCGCCGACAACGGCCCGACCATGCAGACGCTCGCCCGCGAGGCGCGGCTGTCGGTCGCGCAAGAGAAGATCGACATGGCGGAGGGGAACGACGACGAGGATCTCAAGAAGATCGCGGCCAGCACGCCGGAGCAGATCGTCGCGCGCGACGAGCAGCTGCGCAAAGGCATCCAGCCGAGCCTGCTCAAGCTGGGGCCGATGGGCCTCGCGCCGTCCACCGTCGCGGGCAAGAGCTCGGGCCTTACCTTCCATTACGGCCGCTACGCGGTCGGCGCCTATGCGGAGGGCGTGTTCAGCGGCTTCGTGCACTGGAGCAAGTTCAAGCAGCATCTCTCGCCGGAAGGCCTCGCGATCTTCGGCGGCGACAAGCCGGCGAGCGAGTGAAAGTAAAAGAAAGGGACCACGTGACGCCAATGATCCGCGCAGGCCTGATTGCCGCGATGTGCACCCTGCTCGCGGGCTGCTTCGTCTCGGAGCGGCCGATGTTCCCGGCCGCCAGCGGCGTGCCGGTGTTCGGCGACGGCGGCAAGTACCGCACATTCGAGAACCGGGGTGGCCACTACGATCCGGACGAAATGATCGAGCTGCGACGCCGCAGCGAAGCCGCCTACGGCTTCATCGACGAGAAGCAGCGGGTGTCGAAGGTGTCGTTCCATCCGCTGCCGGGCGGCCTGCATGTGGGGCAGCTCGGTCCCGAGCGCGGCGAGACCGGCTACGGCTATGCGATCTTCCGTGTCAGCGGGAACGAAGCTCTCGTGTACGTCATCGACTGCGAGAAGCAGGACGCGGCGGTGCTGGCGGCGCATGGCGTCGAGCGGCGCGGCCGGGAATGCCTGCTCGACGGCGTGAAGGACCCGGTCGCGCTCTTCACGGCCGTGCGGCTCGGCGAGCCGGTCTCGAAGATGGTCCGGGAATAGGCGCGGTCGGCACGAACGAATGAAGCCGGCCCGACGATGACCGCCGGACCGGCTTCTGACGCTTCGAACGACGCGACGATCGGGAGGGGGTTACGAGCACCGAGCCGCTACGAAGCGTGAAGGCGTTCGTTACGACGGGCGCGCTGCCCTAAGCGATTTCAGCCAGCCCTCGATCTCGCCATGGGCCTGGGCTTCGGTGATGCCGTAGCGGTCCTGCAGGCGCTCGACGAGGGCGTCACGCCGGCCTCCGACCTGGATGATGTCGGCGTCCGACAATTCCGCCCAATGGCGCCGCACCAGGCCCTTGATCTGAAGCCAGTTGCTCTCGATCCCGTCCCAGTTCATCGATCCTGTCCCTTCCACGTCCAGGAGGATGTCAGTCACGGAGTCTCGCGATGCGCGAGCGTCGCGAGCCGTCGGAATGTGCGGAGGAGGATTTGCGGGGGTCCCCACCCCTCGTACCCGTCCCATCGACCGCCGCCATCAAAGGCAGCCGATGGGGCCTGAGTTCGACGACAAAAAGGTGATTCAAAGAACAATTCCGGCCGCCGTCTGGCGAGGTCGGATAGTCAACTCAACATGGGTTGCAGAAACGATTCACGGCGCGATGCGAGAGCGTAGATCTCTCTTGCGCGGCGGACAGGCCGCCGCGCAACCACGCGATGAATGCGCGTCGCGCTAGTTACTCGCGCGACGTTCGGTGCCACTCGCCTCGGCGGGACGATCGATCATCTTGCGCACGTGACGGATCACGTGGTCGGCGACGATCGAGTGCCCTTCTGCGGTCGGATGGAAGGCGCCGCTGATGAGCGAGGCATAGGCCGGCTGCAGGATATCGAAGGGCGAGATGCCTTCGCGATGCGTGTTGGCCGTCAGGAACGCATCGTTCGGCGTGTGGATCAGGCGCCAGCGCGCGCCATAGGGAAGCGTGTACGCGGGCGAATAGGGCGAGAAGTCCTCGCCCGACTTGCGCGGCATGCCCATGGCGATCTGGTCCATGGCGACGCGCTTGGGATCGCGCGCGCACATGCCGCGGCGGGCGAACTCCGCGGTGTGGTCGGTGATGAAGTGGAAGCCCGTGCCGGCGCCGGTCGCGAGCGTGGGACAGCCCGGACGGTGCGCCGCGATGCACTGCAGGCGCTTCTGCAGGGCGTCGCCGAACTGCGAGCCCTCCTGGATGCGCGCCTGGTTGAACGCGAAGTTCGGATGCACGTCGAGGCCGAGCTTCGGCGCACTGCCGCAGACCTGGCCGCGCTCGTCGTACTGGATCGGCTCGTAGGCGTTCTGCAGCACGCGCGAGGGCTCGACACCGAAGCCGTCGCGGAGCGCGTCGCGCACGGCCTTCATGCGCTCATCGAGCACGTCGAGATAGGCCTGGGTGACGCTCGCGCCGAAGCGGAGCTCGCGGCCGACCAGGCTCGCGACCGGCGCGACATCGCCGGCGCTGTCGGTGATGCCGTAGAGCGCGAGCGCGCCGAAGCCGACATCGTTGCCGCCGATCGAGAGCAGCACGAGGTCGATCGGCCGCTTGCGGTTCTCGGGCGCGCACCAGCGCTGCGCGATCTGCTGCATGGAGATTTGGGTGTTGCCGGACTTATAGACCGGCAGCTGATAGCTCGCATTCACGGTGCGGCCGGCCGCGCCGTTGCGGCAGATCAGCTCGCTGAGCTGGTCGAACTCGGAGCGCACGCTCGCGCCGTTCGGCTTGGCGGCGCCTTCGCGCGGATCGCGCTTGAGGAACAGGCCGTCAACGATCTCGGCGCCCGAGCACGCGAGGCTGACCAGGGTGACGGCGCGATGACGGTTCTCGACCGTGAGCTGGATGCCGACGCGGAACGGATAGCCGTATTGCGAGCGGTGGCAGTCCGGGCTCAGCCACTGCGCATTGCGCGCCTCGAAGGCGGCGAGGAACTCGCGCGACGTCGGACGATGGATGAGCTGACGCTCCTCGTCCTCGAGCAGCCGCTTGGGCAGCGCTTTCGGATTGACGCCGCCGTCGATCGAGGCGAGGCCATAATTGTTCTGCTGCTTGGTCTTGACCCGCGCCATCTGATCTTCCTCGCGCGCGAGCAGCGGGTCGTAGACCATCTGCCGCGCGGCGCTGAAGGTGACGGGCTTGTCGGGATTGCTCTCGCCGGAGGCGAAGGAGTCGCCGAGAGCGACGATGAACAGGTCCTCGACCACGACATTCGGGTCGCTGAGCTCGCGGCCGTCGGGCAGCTTCACGGTCACGGACACGCCGGAGTTCTTGCGGTCCACCGAGAACGGCACGCGCTTGATGACGACCTTGTCCTTGCAGGGCTGCGTGACGCTTTCCGCGCGTCCGCCCGGACGGCGCGCCTGCCAGGTCCAGGCGCAAGTGCCGCTCGCGGCTTCGGCGAGGCGCTCGGCCGAGAGCTTCACGACCACGGTGTGGGCGTCGGGAAGGACATAGTCCTCCTTGGCGGTGCCCCAGGAATATTGCCGCTCACACACCGTCGGGTAGCCGTAAGGCGGGGCGCTGCGGTTGTAGCAGACTGAGTGCAGGGTCTGCGCGGCCCAGCCGAGGCGGCTGCGCTCGAAATTCTTGCCCTGGCTGTTGCCGCAGGCGGTCGGGCTCGACTTGTCCTTGCAGTCGGGATCGTTCAGCCGCCGCTCGGTGCGCCAGATGATGTTCGCGGGCAGCGCCTCCTCCTTGCCCCGAACGGACTCGAAGGCGCGCTCGTGGATGCCGAAGGCGGACGACCGCTTGAAGAAGCGGAATGGGTTCTCGACCTCCCAATCGAT
The DNA here is from genome assembly GCA_023404705.1 of Pseudomonadota bacterium. GTDB lineage: Bacteria > Pseudomonadota > Alphaproteobacteria > Rhizobiales > Xanthobacteraceae > FEB-22. The sequence continues at coordinate 6,879 of JAEYAU010000074.1, read as the reverse complement.
ATCGGCCGCGCCTGCTGGGGCGGCGGCGGGGAGGACCAGAAAAATGGACAGAATCCAGGCGGACGGCGCGAGCGCTCGCATTCGACCCTCACTGCAACCCATCCACCCGCGGCGACTATACAGTCATCGGATGGGGAAAAGCAAAGCCATTTAGAAAGTGTTTACAAGTCTAGAACCGTTGGAGTTCCAACGGGTTGACCGCGCCGCAAGTGTTAACGCAATGGCACACCGGCGGCGATTGCGGCATAGAGCAAAATACTCATGAGGCTATTGAAGGTGCCGTGCATGAGGACGGCCGGCCAGAGCGAATCACTGCGGGCATAAAGCCAAGCGAGCGCCACGCCCTGGACGGCCAACGCCGGCGCGAGCGCCGGAATGCCATGCGCGAAGGCGAAGACGAGCGCGCTCGCGACCGTGGCGAGGCCCAGGCCGAAACGGGTCCGCAGCCAGCCGAACACGAGGCCGCGGAACACGATCTCCTCGACGATGGGCACCACCACGCCGGCCATGGCGAGCATGAGGGCCAGCGCGCCCCACGAGAACTGGGCCGGCGCCAGCATCTCGAGCTGCGGGTTGCGCAGCGGCTCGCCGAGCAGCGACTGCACGCCGGCATTCACGGCCATGACCACCGGCAGGCTGATGAAGGCCAGCACCACTGCGATCGCGTACCAGAGCGGCTTGGCATGGCGCAGGCCCACCGCGCGCCAGGAGAGCCCGCGGCGGCGGATCACCAGCAGATAGAGGATCGTCATCGGCACCGCGCTCTGCAGCGCCAGCAAGGCGAACACGGCGGGCGGCGAGCGTGGCACGCCACCGAGCAGGAAGCGCAGGGCGAACAGGATGCCGACAGTCAGCACCAGCACGATCAAGAGGTCGCGCCCGTGCACGGCCTCCCCGGCCTCGATCTCCTGGTTCATGCTCACACCGGCGCCAGGGGGCGGTGCGGTCCTGGCGGCAGCTCGACCGCGATCGGATCGCCGGGATGCACCTCGCCGCCCGCGAGCACGATCGCCATGACGCCGGACTTGCGCACAAGATTGCCGTCGGCGTCGCGGCCGAGCACGGCGGCCATCAGGCCCTTCTGGAACTTGTCGATCTGGACGCACGGGTTGCGCAGGCCCGTCACCTCGACGACGGCGCTCTCGCCCAGGCGCAGGCGCGCGCCGGTCGGCAGCCCGAGCAGGTCGACGCCGCGGGTCGTGACGTTCTCGCCGAGCTCCCCGGCCGCGACCCGGAAGCCGGCGGCGCGCAGCTCCTCGAACAGCTCGGTGTGCATGAGGTGCACCTGGCGCAGGTTCGGCTGGCTCGGGTCGCGCGCGACCCGCGAGCGGTGCTTCACGGTCTCGCCCATATGGGCGTCGCCCTCGACGCCGAGGCCCGCGACCAGCCGGATCACCAGCTGGGTCGGCTTGGAAAAGCTGTGGCGCGCGCTGCGGCTCACGGCCGTGACCACGCTCATTTGCACTCCCTTCCGGCAAGGCTCTCGCCTGATCCGGAGGTGATGTAGCATCGGATCATGGCCAAGCGTAGCGAGATCGAAGGCGCACTGCGGCACCTCGCGCCGCGCATCCCGGACCATGAATTCATGGCCGTGGTCGACCACGCGGTCGACAGCCCGGGCCTCAGCGTGGCGATCCCGGAGAACGCGGCCTGGCTCTCGCTCGTCGCCTATGTGCGCCATCGGCTGACGGACTATGACGAGCTGCTGGACGACGGCTACGACCAGGACAGCGCGCGCCACTTCGTGGCGTCCGAGATCGAAATGATCCTGCAGGGCTGGGGCGTGCGGCGGCGACTCGTCGACGGCGAATGATCAGTGCACCTGGGATCAGTGCACTTGCGTGGGACCGATCACCTCCGCGAGCGCGGTGCGCGTACGCGGCCACTCCGAGGGCGGCGCCGCCATGGCATCGAGCGCCGCGACGCGCGCGAGGCAGCGCGCCTTCAGTCCGGGAGGCAGCGCCTCCGCGGCAAGAACATTTGCGAGCGCTTCGGCTTCAGACTCCCCGAGCGCATCACGCGTCTCCTGATCCTCGCGCCCTCCAGCCGCTGTATCGACATAATGCGTGAGGTTGCCCAAGAACTCGGGAAGCGCGTCATAGCGGCCGCCCTCGACCAGAAACATGATGAGCCCGACCGCGCCCCAGGCCGACTGCAGAAAGGCCGGAGCCGCTTCGTCGGGGGAATAGTCGCGCGCCCAACGGGCATCGGCGCGCGCATTGCCTTCATCATCGGCGCGCTGGAGCGTGATCGCCAGGTCGAGATCGCCGGCGCGTCCGGCGATGTACATGAGGGTGTGCAGCGCCGTGTGCCGCCCCTGATAGGCAACCTCGCTGAAACCATCGTGATCGGCGTCGAACCAGGGCTCCGCGAGATCCTGGATGCGCCGGGCGAGACTCGCCATGTCGGGCACGCCGTCCCTCCCCGCGACATGGCCGAGGCTGCCGAGCGCCGTGAGCTCGGTCGCGGCGACGCTGCACCAGGGACGCGACCGCGCCAGCTGCTCGATGCGCTGCATCAGCGACAGCGCCTCGCCGGCGTCGCCATTCTCGGCCGCACGCCGCAAGGCATGCTCGAGCCGAAGCGCCTCTTTTGTATCCGGGCGGGGCTGCGGCTCCCAAGTGGATTCAGACATGGACGTGGACTGCCGTGAGGACCTCGCCTGCGCAGTCTAGCCGCGATCAGGACGCGTCCGCGAGTCCCGGTCGTCCGTCGATCGCGTTGCGGATCACCTGGCGCACCTGCGTGCTCGACAGGAAGAGGTCATGATTGATGATGCCCCAGCCCTCGCTGGACGCATCGATCACGCGCAGGCCGAGCCGCTCGAGCTCGGCCTTCTCGGCGGCGCCCACGCGGGTGATGCCGCCCGCAAGCTTGCCCGAGAGCGCGAGCGCGCGATCATTGGTGGCGCTGATCACGGTGATGCGCTGCGCCAGCGAGCCGATGCGCTCCACCGAGGACGCGAACACGTTCATGTCGATATCGGGCGACGCCAGGATCACGGCGCCGATCTTGCCGGCCGCACTCTCGCCGTAGCGAGCATGGAGCTGGCGCAGCGTCTCGATGGTGAGGCCGGTGCCCATGCTATGCGCCACGATATGCACGCGTCCGACATTCGGGCTGGTCATCAGCCCGTCGAGCACGCGCTCGAAGGCGTCGCGCGACCACATCGCGCTCTCGCGGTCATAGCCGTAATCGAAGAAGCCAGCTTTCGACGGCCAGGAGAACACCATGGTCTCGCCGCGGAAGCGGATGCCGTCCGACAGCTTGATGGCGTCGAGCGCGGCGGTCTCGAAGGTCGTCTTGAAGCCGTGCACGTAGACCAGCACGTCGCGCGGACCCGACGTGATGAGCTCGCCGACGTCGCCGACGGCGGGTTCGACGCCTTCGACGCTCCAGCTGTCCAATCCAACGGAGGCCAGCGAGAAACGTCCCTCGGCGGGCGCCTTCAGGCGCGCACGGGCGACCGTCAGACGGCCGCGGTCTGTGCCGAACCACGGCTTGGCAAGGCCGGGCACCGGTTTGCGCGTGGTCGCGACGAGCATGCTCGGCTGCTCGGACAGCGCCGAAGCATCGAAGCGCTGCCCGCCGGGCGCGGCCATGCTGGCGCAGCCCGCGAGCGCGAGCGCGCTCGACAGGATCAGGCCGCGCATCAGTCGCGATGCGCCGGCGAAGCTTCTGGCATGAACTCTCACGTGGAACTCTCGACCTAGGCCGACAAACGGCCACCGCCCCCTCGCCTGCGTGACGCCGGATCGCGGCAACAGAAGGGCAGGACCGCGAACGAACAGGCGCGAATTGCGAGCGAAATCGTGCACGCGCCACGAGTTCATCGCATAGTTCCGCTCACGCCCTCAGTCAGCGAGGAAACCCATGCTGAGATCCCATGCGGGACAGAGTCCGAAGATCGACCCGGGCGCCTGGGTCGCGCCCGATGCCACGGTCTGCGGGAACGTGACGATCGCGGCTGGTGCGCGCGTGATGCACGGCGCGCGCGTCATCGGCGAAGCCGGCGGCACGATCGCGATCGGCCGCGACTGCATCGTGATGGAGAACGCCGTCGTCCGCGCAAGCCGCCGTCACGCCTGCACCATCGGCGACAATTGCCTGATCGGACCGAATGCGCATGTGGTGGGCGCGACACTGGAGGAGCAGGTGTTCATCGCGACCGGCGCGTCGATCTTCCACGGCGCGCGGCTCGGCCGCGGTTGCGAGGTGCGCGTGCACGGCACCGTGCATCTGCGCACGCGGCTCGAGCCGGGCGCCACCGTCCCGATCGGATGGGTCGCGGTCGGCGATCCGGCGCGGATCCTGCCGCCCGACCAGCACGACGCGATCTGGGCCGTGCAGCAGCCGCTCAACTTTCCCGAATGGGTCTACGGCTTCGAGCGAACGACGCCGGACCTGATGGTGCAGGTCACACGTCGCCTCTCCGCGGCGCTCGGCGCGCACGCGGACGACACGGCTCAGGACGGCTGACGCGCTCAGTCGTGGCGGCTGAAGCGGCCGTGCTGGGCGTCGCGCGTCAGCTCCGCGAACTCGCTGCTGTCCATATGGATCAGCGTCGCGTGATCGCCGCCCTCCAGATAGACGTCGGGCTGCTGCGCGAGGCTGTCGTCGATGATCACATCGAGCCCGTAGCACTCGCCGATCGGCGGGATGGCGCCGCGCGTGCAGTCGCGGAACAGCGGCGCGAACTCGTCCTCGTTCGCGATATCGACGTCGCCGACCTGCGCGCGCAGATCGGCGAGGCTCAGGTGATGCGAAGCCGGCAGCACCGCCAGCATGTGACCGCCGTCGTGTCGCAGCACCACTGCCTTGGCGAGGCGGTCGCCCGGGATATGGCAGGCCTCGGCGGTATGCATCGACGTCATGGTGGGCGCATGCGTGAGCGTCTCGTAGCTCACCTTCTGATCGAGATATTTCTGCAGGGTCGGAGCGATGGACATGGCGATCCTCCGTGCGGCTGAGGGCCCGCGCGTGAGGAACGACCCGCCGGCCGTCTCACGAAGCGGCCGCGTGCTGAATGGCCACAGGATAGGCCTGCATGCGGTTTGTCGCAACGGTCCGGGCGACGCGTTGAACCTTCGCGGACGCGGGGCGACCAAAGTCCGTACCGGAGTATCACGTGGCACCGACGTTCACCTCCAACCACCCACGTCCATGCAACAGATGCTGATCCGACTGCTCGGTCCGGCCGTCATGGTTGCGGCAACGCTCGGCTTCACCATGCCGGCAGCGGCGAAGCTCCAATTCATCTCCTGCGCGTATCCCTTCAAGGCAGACACCAGCCACAGGTCGCTGTCGCAGTCGTTCGGGACATACGCCGCCTACGGCGATATCCAGGTTCCGGAGGAAGGCACGATCAAGGGCACGGTGCTTTTTCCGGAGGTCCCCCGGCGCCGCGTCGAAATCGTCTGGGCGGACAGGCACACGAAGACCCGGCCCTACAGCGTGACGTTCGGGCCTGCATACCGGACCCAGGAGGGTGTCGCGGTCGGTCTAACCCTTGCAGATCTCGAGAAGATCAATGGTGGGCCATTCACCCTCGCCGGCTTTGACTGGGACTATGGGGGAACCGTCACGGACTGGAAGGGCGGCAAACTGGCGACACAGCCGAACAGATGCCGGCTGATCGTGCGTTTCAAGATCGGTGACCTGCCGGCGGGCGCCGCGGATGTAAGCGGCGACCGGGACTTCTCCTCCGACGACCCCGCGATGCGGGCCGCGAAGCCGACCGTCTCCCAGATCGCAATCCAGTTCGATTGAGGCCGGCGGGTTGAACTTTCGGCGGCGCAGACCGACCAAGCGTCACCGGAGTGAGCCATGACCCGAACCGCCCTCGCCGCCTTTTTCATCGCGCTCGCCACGCCAGCCGTGGCTGCGGACCAGATCGTATCCTGCACGGGACCTTTCGCGAGCGATGCGAGCCACGCGGCGCTGGTCAAGACCTTCGGCGCGAGCAACGTCACCTTCGCGGACCTGCCGTTTCCGGCCGAGGGCGTCAAAGGCACCATCATCTTTCCGAAAGACAAGGCGAAGCGCGTCGAGGTCATGTGGAAGGACGAGAAGGGCCGCCGCCGTCCCATCATGGTGATCTTCGGCTCCGGCTGGCGCACCGCCGAGGGCATCCGGCTCGAGAGCACGCTTGCCGCCGTCGAGAAGATCAACGGCCGCGCATTCACGCTGTCGGGCTTCGAGCACGACAACGCCGGCACGGTCTACAGCTGGAAGGGCGGTAAGCTTGCCAAGCAGCCGGGCGGCTGCACGCTCGTCGTGCGCTTCGGCATCGGCGACGTTCCGAACAAGGCGCTCGACAAGGTGAGCGGCGACCGCGGCTACTCCTCGCGCAATCCCGGAATGATCGCCATCAAACCCGGCGTGCGCCAGATCGCCATCTCCTACGAGTGACGTGCCGGCAGGAACCGGAGGCGCGCGGCTGACGTTGACGGCGCGGAGGCCCCATGCCGGACACTCGAGACGAGCACGATACGCGCGAGCTGGCGGACCGGCTGCTGTTCCGTCTGGAGCGGCAAGGATCCGGCTACGCCCTGACGCGCGACATCGACGTCGCCGAGCCGGTGCGCCACGAGAACATCTCGCTCGCCGAGGCGAAGGAGATCCTCAACACCTGGAAGCTGCGCGGCTTCCACGGCGGGTGAGCTCCCTCCGCAAACCGCGTGAGCCGAGGTACAGCGTCCCGGATTCAACCGGTATTTCTCCCACACCGCACATTTGGAACGTTGTCAGCCGTCCTTGTCACCGCGACAGTCCGGCGAGTAACATGTTAGCGGGTCAAGCTAAGGGCCGGTGCAACGGCCCCTCATGGGAGACACGCCAATGACGAAACTCACGCGCCGCGCCTTCGCGGCATCGGCG
>JAEYAU010000256.1 GCA_023404705.1 Pseudomonadota bacterium | reverse complement strand
GCAGCAGCGGCTGCCGCGGCTGTCGGCGGCGCGCTCGGCTCGGGTCCGGCAGGCGTGAACTCGAAGCAGCGCCCGTCGGGGCCGATGAGATCCGTGGCCGCGACTGGCCCGCGCGAGATGCGCGTCGGAGACGGCACCGCACTCGACTCCGGCTTGAACGGATTGTCGAGCTTGAGCTGCGCAGTGCTGAGCGTGTCGAGGCTCGACGCGCAGCCCGCAAGCGCGAGCGCGAGGGCGCCAATGGACGTGAGCTGACCGAATCGAACCGGCACGTCTCAACTCCGATACAAGGTGACGGTGCGTCATCCGCGAGGTGGCGCAGTTTGCGTCATCGCGCGCCGACCTTCAACCGCGGTATCGCGGCATGGTCAATCGAGAAATCGCAAGGCCCCGAGCCCCGTCTCGCGCTGGAACAGGATGAGATCGAGCGAAGGCGCATCGCCCGTGAGCGCCGTGATGAGGCCGTGCGCCTGTCCGCGGTGATGCGTCTGGTGATTGAAGAAGTGGTCCAGCGCCGGCGCCAGTTCCTGCTCGCAGGTGCGCGGCTGCACGATCGTGCGGTAGCGGAACACGCGGCGAGATCCTGGTCGCTGAGGCTCTCGATCCATGCCGTGATGCGCGCATCCTCGGCGACACGCGCGGCGCGCAACGAGGCGAGATCCTCGTGCAGGATCGCATCGAGCCGCGCGGGTGCCTCGCCGCTGCCGGTGAAGCGCCGCATCCAGATCCGGTCGCCGACCAGGATGTGGTTGAGCGTGCCATGCATCGACTTGAAGAAGGCGCCGCGATCGGCGCGATAATCTGCATCGCTCAATTGCGCGGCCGCATCATAGATGCGCGCATTGGCCCAGGCGTTGTAGCCCGCAAACATCCGGTAACGCGATTTCATCGAAGCTCTCCGATCGGAGCCCGATCATTCTGCGCCATGCGTCTTTCCGCAACAGGCGAGCACCATCACTGCTGTCATGCCGTGTCAGGGCAAACGCAAAAACCCCGGCCTCTCATTGGAGACCGGGGCTTGGCGAACCAACGCGCAGCGGATCAGTAGCAGACCTTCACGAGCTTCTTGCCCCACGGGGTCTTCTTCTTCACCCAGTAGCAGTCGTAGCCGACGTAGCTCACATAGCGCGGGCCGTAGCCCCAGTACGGGCTGAAAGCGTGGTGATTGTGATGGCCATGCCATCCGTGCCAGCCCTTCCAGCCGGCCGAAGCGGCGGACGGGGCGAGCGAGGTGGCGGCGAGCGTGCCGACGGCAGCGAGCGCGAGCAGGGACTTACGGATCATCAAGGTCTCCTTCACGTGGATGCGGTGTGTCACATGCGGGGGTTTGGTCGTGACACCGGAGACGATGGTTCAATGCCGCGATCGCGTGTGCGTCGTGTGCACGGTTAGCGAATGGTTGCAGCTGACGATGATTGCAGACATGCGAACCCCGGCCTCGGGGTGCGAGACCGGGGTCGCATCGCGTCAAGGCGCTGCCGATCAGTAGCAGACCTTCTTCAGCTTCACGCCCCAGGGCGTGATCTTCTTCACGAAGTAGCAGTCGTAGTCGTAGCCGTAGTTGGCGAAGCCATAGCCCCAGTAGGGCTTGTAGAAGCCGTGATGGCCGTGATGGCCATGCCAGCCATGCCCGCCGCCGAACCACTTGGCCGAAGCCGCCGTGGGGGCGAGGGCGCTGACGCCGAGCGCGGCGACAGCAGTGAGAGCCAGAAGGGACTTGCGGAACATCGGTGATCTCCATTGAGCACGATGGTGGTCGACATCCACGCAATTGGTCGCCACCGGGCTCGCGAAGGTTCATGCTATCCCATTGAAAAATATGGATGAACACACGTTCAGCCGTGTGACCGCGATCACACCTGCGCGCCTCTGACCAAGGCGCCGCAAACACCGGGATCGTATTGCCCATGCGAAGCGTCGCCGCTATAAGCCGCGCCATTCCGATCAACTTCAGCACATGAGGAATCACGATGGCGGTCGAGCGCACGTTCTCGATCATTAAGCCCGACGCGACCGAGCGTAATCTGACGGGCGCAATCAATGCCATGATCGAAGCGGCCGGCCTGCGCATCGTCGCGCAGAAGCGCGTACGCATCACCCGCGAGCAGGCCGAGACCTTCTACGGCGTGCATCGCGAGCGGCCGTTCTTCGGCGAGCTCGTTTCCTTCATGACCTCGGGCCCGGTCGTGGTCCAGGTGCTCGAAGGCGAGAACGCCATCGCCAAGTATCGCGACGTGATGGGCGCGACCGATCCCGCCAAGGCGGCGGCCAATACCATCCGCAAGACTCATGCCCGCTCGATCGGGGAAAACTCGGTGCATGGCTCCGACGCCGCCGACACGGCCGCCAAGGAAATTGCCCAGTTCTTCGCCGGCAATGAAATCGTGGCCTGACGCCGGAACCTTGACCGGTTTTGCTGGTATACCAGAGACGGCGTCACTATAAGAAGCCGTGAACGACCGGGGCCCCAGAGGCCCCGGCAGGGGGATACGCAGCAAGAGGGACGGCAGGTGGAAGGCTATATCACTGATCTCCTCACGGCCTCGTTCTGGGTCGGGGCCGCCAAGATCATTGGCATCAACATCATCCTGTCCGGCGACAACGCGGTCGTCATCGCGCTCGCCTGCCGCATGCTGCCGCCCCGGCAGCGCTTCTGGGGCATGATCCTGGGTGCGGGCGTCGCGGTCCTGCTCCGCGTGCTGTTCACTCTCGTGGTCGCCGAGGCGATGTCCTGGCCGTACCTGAAGCTGGTCGGCGGCATCCTTCTGTTCTGGGTCGCCATCAAGCTGATCGTGCCCGAGGACGAGCACGGCGAGGGCAAGATCGAAGCGGCCGACAATCTGTGGCGCGCCGTGCGGATCGTCGCGATCGCCGACATCGTCATGAGCCTCGACAACGTCATCGCGATCGCGGCCGCGGCCGAGATCGCCGCCGCTCAGGTGAACGTCGCCCATGCGGTTGGCATCAAGACCATCCTGATCATCTTCGGCCTCGCCACCAGCGTGCCGCTGATCATCGCGGGCAGCGCGCTGCTGATGGCCTTGCTCGATCGCTATCCGATCCTGGTCTGGGCCGGCGCCGGCCTGCTCGGCTGGGTTGCGGGCGACATCATGGTCAAGGATTCGGCGCTGCTGAACTGGTTCCCGGCCTCGGCGGTCGATGCGCTGCATCATTTCCCGATCGGACCGGTCAGCCTCAACCTCGCGGGCATCGTGGGAGCGGCCTTCGTGCTCATCGTCGGCTACCTGATGCTGCGGGTCCGTCGACCGGCCGCGGAGCTCAGCGACGTGTAGCGGGCGTCCAACAATGCTACAGTCGTTCGGATCGAACGACTGTAGCCCGGAGCCAGGATGCACCAGCCTCTGCAGCGCACGTCCCGTGCATCGGCCTGCCCGCATGATTGCCCTTCGACCTGCGCGCTCGAGGTCGAGGTTCTCGACAGCCGCACGATCGGCCGTGTCCGCGGCGCCGAGGACAACGCCTACACGGCGGGCGTGATCTGCGCCAAGGTCGCGCGCTACGCTGAGCGCGCGCATCACCCGGATCGTCTGCTGCAGCCGTTGCGCCGCACCGGGCCGAAGGGCTCGGGCGCCTTCGCGCCGATCTCCTGGGACGCCGCGCTCGATCTCGTCGCCGAAAAGTTTTTGGAGGCTGAGCGCCGTCACGGCAGCGAGGCCGTGTGGCCCTACTACTATGCGGGCACCATGGGCCTGGTGATGCGCGACGGCATCAACCGGTTGCGGCACGCCAAGAAATATTCGGGCTTCCACTCGACGATCTGCGTGAACCCGGCCTGGACCGGCTTCATCGCCGGCACGGGCCGGCTCGCGGGTCCCGACCCGCGCGAGATGGGGCGCTCCGACTGCGTCGTGATCTGGGGCACCAATCCGGTGAACACGCAGGTCAACGTGATGACCCACGCGGTGCGCGCCCGCAAGGAGCGCGGCGCCAAGATCGTCGCGGTCGACGTCTACATGAACGGCACGATGCAGCAGGCGGATCTGCCCGTGCTGGTGCGTCCCGGCACCGACGGCGCGCTCGCCTGCGCGGTGATGCATTGCCTGTTTCGCGACGGCAAGGCGGATCGCGACTTCCTTGCGCAATACACCGACGCGCCCGACGAACTCGAGGCGCATCTCAAATCGCGCAGCCCCGAATGGGCCTCGCGCATCACGGGCTGCGACGTCGCGACCATCGAGGCCTTCGCGGCGCTGGTCGCGGAGCGGCCGCGCACCTATTTCCGCCTCGGCTACGGCTTCTCGCGCTCGCGCAACGGCGCGATCAACATGCATGCGGCGAGCTGCATCGCGGCCGTGAGCGGCGCCTGGCGCTACGAAGGCGGCGGCGCCTTCCACAACAATGGCGCGATCTATCACTGGAACAAGACCATGATCGAAGGGCTCGACGTGGTCGACCCCGCGATCCGCGTGCTCGATCAGTCCCGCATCGGGCCGATCCTGTGCGGCGATGCGGATGCGCTTTCGAACGGGCCGCCCGTCACGGCGCTGCTGATCCAGAACACCAATCCGGTCTCGGTCGCGCCGGATCAGACGCGCGTGAAGCAGGGCTTCGCGCGCGACGACCTGTTCGTCTGCGTGCACGAGCAGTTCATGACCGAGACCGCGCTGATGGCCGACGTGGTGCTGCCCGCCACCATGTTCGTCGAGCACGACGACGTCTATCAGGGCGGCGGGCACCAATACATCCAGCTCGGCCCGAAGCTGATCGAGCCGCCGGGCGAGTGCCGCTCGAACCACGAGGTGATCGCGGGCCTGGCGCAGCGCCTCGGCGCCGCGCACCCGGGCTTCGCCATGAGCTCGCGCGAGCTGATCGACTGGACGCTGCAGAACTCGGGCTGGGGCACGCTCGCCGAGCTCGAGGACACGCGCTGGATCGACTGCCAGCCGGACTTCGACAAGGCGCACTACGTGAAGGGCTTCAACTGGCCCGACGGCAAATTCCGATTCAAGCCCGAATGGCCGACGGTGCCGTTCCGCAGCCCCTGGCACGCGGGGCCGGTCGCCGAGATGCCGCGCCTGCCGGACCACTGGGAGGTGATCGAGGAGGCGGATGCCGAGCATCCGCTGCGGCTCGCGACGTCGCCGGCGCGCGGCTTCCTCAACTCGACCTTCAACGAGACGAAGACCTCGATGGCGCGCGAGGTGCGGCCGAACGTGATGATCCATCCCGAGGATGCGGCCCGCTTCGGCATCGCGGACGGCGCCAAGGTCGTGCTCGGCAATCGGCGCGGCGAGGTGAGGCTGCACGCGAAGATCTGGGACGGCGTGCGGCGCGGCGTCGTGATCGCCGAGTCGATCTTCCCGAACTCCGCCTATGAGGACGGCCGCGGCATCAACACCTTGACGGGTGCCGACGCGATCGCGCCTTATGGCGGCGCCGCCTTCCACGACAACCGCGTCTGGATCCGTCCGCTCGCTTGAACATTTCGGGATTTCCATGTCGTTCATCGCGCGTTTCCACTCCATTCGCACACCGGCCATCCTGATCGCCGGGGCGCTCGCGCTGGCGGCCTGCGCCAGCGTCGGCAGTGGCGTCACGAGCGGTCCCGCCGCCGAAGCCGAACGCCTGCGCATCGTCGATGCCTGCATGGCGCAGTCCGGGCAGGCCAAGTCCGCCAAGGACAGCACTGCGCCGCGCTGCCAGTGCATCGCGCGCGGCGTGCTCTCCGGCGTCACCGAGGGGGAGGCGACCGCGACCTGCGCCCGCAACGCCGGCTCCTATACGGT
>JAEYAU010000150.1 GCA_023404705.1 Pseudomonadota bacterium | reverse complement strand
ACCCTGAGGTGCGAGCGCAGCGAGCCTCGAAGGGCGACGGCCCGGGCCTCTCCGCGTGCTTGTTGCAGCGTCTCGGCCGTTCATCCTTCGAGGCTCGCGCATTCGCGCGAGCACCTCAGGATGACGGATCAGGGTTTGGCGCTTAACTGGTCTGCTGCGCCTTCGCCTCGTTGATCGCGCGCCACACGCGCTCGGGCGTGACCGGCATGTCGATGTGCTTGACGCCGTAGGGCGAGAGCGCGTCCACGATCGCGTTCATCACCGAGCCGAGCCCGCCCGCGCAGCCCGCTTCGCCGCAGCCTTTGACGCCGAGCGGGTTTGAGGTCGCGGGCACCGGATGACTCGTAAAGCCGATCTCCGGCACGTCGCCGGCGCGCGGCATCGCATAATCCATATAGGAGCCGGTGAGCAGCTGCCCATCGCGGTCGAACGCCGTCAATTCCATGATGGCCTGGCCGATGCCTTGCACGACGCCGCCATGCACCTGGCCCGCGACCAGCAGCGGGTTCACGATCGTGCCGAAATCGTTCACCGAGGAATACTTCACGACCTCGACGACGCCCGTGTCGGGGTCGATCTCGACTTCAGCCACATGCGTCCCGTTCGGGAAGGCCGACGGCATCGGCTCGCTCGCGAGGCTGACGTCGAGCGACTGCGGCAGGGTCTCGGGCAGCTTGAGCCCGCCGCGCAGCTTCTCGGCGAGCTCCATGATGCTGATCGAACGGTCCGTGCCGGCGATCACGAAATCGCCGCCCGCGAACTCGATGTCGGAAGGCGCGGCCTCCAGCACATGGCCCGCGATCTGCTTGCCCTTCTCGATCACCTCGGCCGAGGCTTCCACGATCGCGGCGCCGCTCGCATACATGGAGCGCGAGCCGCCGGTTCCGCCGCCCGCGATCAGCTGGTCGCTGTCGCCCTGCAGCAGCCGGATCTTCTCGAAGGGCACGCCGAGCTTCTCGGTCAGCACCTGCGCGAAGGGCGCGGCGTGGCCCTGGCCATAATCGAGCGTGCCTGTGATGATCGTGACATCTCCGTTCGGCTCGAAGCGGATGCCGCCCATCTCCTTGTTCGGCGGCGCCGTCACCTCGAGATAGCTGCCGATGCCGAGGCCGCGCAGCTTGCCGCGCTTCTTCGCCTCGCGCTTGCGCTGCGCGAAGCCCTTCACGTCGGCGGCCTCGATCGCCTCCTCGAACACGGCCGGGAAGTCGCCCGAGTCGTACTTCATGCCCGAGCACGAGTCGTAGGGCATCTGCTTCGGCTTCACCTGGTTGCGCTTGCGCAGCGCCACGCGGTCGATGCCCATCTCCTGCGCGGCCGCGTCGATCAGGCGCTCCATGAAGTAGTTGCCTTCGGGCCGGCCGGCGCCGCGATAGGCCGAGACCAGCACCGTGTTGGTGAACATGCACTTGGTCGACACTTCGATCAGCGGCGTCTTGTAGACGCTCGCCGCGTTCTTCACGATGTTGAGCGTCGACATCAGCGGTGCGACCTGGCCGAGATAGGCGCCCATGTTGCCATAGCCCGTGAAGCGCACCGCGAGGAAGTTGCCCTTCTCGTCGAGCGCGAGCTCGCCGACGAACTCGTGGTCGCGGCCGTGGTGGTCGGAGACGAAGCTCTCGAAGCGGTCCGCGGTCCACTTCACGGGACGGCCGAGCGCGCGCGCCGCGTGCAGCACCGCCACATACTCCGGAAACACGCCGGCCTTCATGCCGAAGGAGCCGCCCACATTCCCGGTGAGCACGCGCACCTTCTCGGCCGGCACGCCGAGAATATCGACCAGTGCGTTCTTCATGCCGAAGGCGCCCTGGCAGCCGAGCTGCAGCGTGAAGCGCTCGTTGCCCTTGTCGAAGACCGCGAGCGCCGCGCGCGGCTCCATCGCGTTGACGACCACGCGGCTGTTGAGCAGGTCGAGCCGCGTCACATGCGCGGCCTTGGCGAAGGCCTTCGCGACCTTCTCGGGCTCGCCGTAATAGTAGTCGAGCGCCACATTGCCGGGCGCGTCGTCATAGAGCTGCGGCGCGCCCGCCTGTGCGGCTTCGCTCGCCTGCGTCACCGCGGGCAGCGGCTCGATGTCGACCTCGACGGCTTCAGCCGCGTCGCGCGCCTGCTGTGCCGTGGTGGCGACCACGACCGCGACCGGATCGCCGACGAAGCGCACCTTGTCGGTCGGCAGCGCCGGCCGTGCCGGCTTCTTCATCGGCGAGCCGTCGCGGTTCGGAAACGCGACCGCGCATTTGAGCGTGCCGTAGCTGGCGAGATCATGCCCCGTATAGATCGCGAGCACGCCCGGCATTCCGCGCGCCGCTTCGGCATCGATGCCGCGGATCACGCCGTGCGCGTGGCGGCTGCGCACCATGACGGCATACGCCTGCCCCGGCATGTTGACATCGTCGGTGTAGCGGCCTTCGCCGCGCACCAGCGTCGGATCCTCGGTGCGCGGCACCGGCTGTCCGATGCCGAACTTCGCGACGGCCCAATTGCTCGAACGATCCTGCAGATTCATTTGCCAATTCCGTCGGTTCTCAATGTCCGCGGGCGGTCATTGGGGAAGGGGATGCGGGTCCGGTCTCGGACAGCGCAATAAAATGGAACTTGCGACTATCACGCCGAGGCGATGATCGATAGGCCTTCGCGAGACCGTGAAGCGCCGGGCAGGTCTCCCCGAAATGCAGATCGGCGCCACTGGGTGGCGCCGATCCATCGGTTCAGCGGGCTGTTACGACGCCGCGCCCTTGAGCTGCGACTTCGCGACCTTCTGCAGCACGAAGTCGTAATGCACCACGTAGAAGGGCTCGCTCAAGGTCTCGCCATTCGGCGCCTTGGTGCCGGCGGGCTTCTGCACGAAGTCGGTGATCAGCGGCTCCTTTACGCCATAGACCACATCCGTCTCGATCCAGGGATCGCCCTGCTGGAACAGGTGCGTCACCACCGGATGATGGCCGGGCGCATTGACCGCGAAATGGATGTGCGCCGGCCGCATGTGCGAGATCTTGGTCTTCGCCATCAGCTCGCCCACGGTGCCATCCATCGGGATCGTGTAGCCGATCGGCGCGACCGTGCGCAGGCAGTAGCTGCCATCGGCGCCGGTGTGAAATACGCCGCGCATCCACACATCATGATGGTTCTGCTGCGCCTCGTAGACGCCTTCGCCGTCGGTCTGCCAGATGTCGAGCGCCGCGCCTTTCACCGGTGCACCGTCGAGATCGCGCACCGTGCCGATGACGAAGCACGGAATGCCGGGCGCGCCTTCGGCCATGTTCTCGCCGGTGCCGAACTCCGGCGAGTTCGGGATGTGGAATGGGCCTTCGACCGTGGTCGGCGTCGCGCCGGTCTGCAGGCGGTTGTTGATCGCGTCCACCAGCATGCTCACGCCGAACACGTCGGAGGCGAGAATGAACTCCTGGCGCTTCTCGTCGGACATCTTGCCCGTGCGCGTGAGCCAGTCGATGACCGTGAACCACTCCTTGCCGGTCGGCTCCACCTCGCGCACGAACGCATGCAGGTGCTTGATCGCCGATTGCATGACTTGGCGCAGCCGCGGATCGGGGATGTCCTTCCACCGCTCGAGCACGACGTCAGTCAGGTTCTGTTCCGTCACATAGGCCATGGGGTTCTCCCGGTAACTCTTAATTCCCCGCGAAAATAGAGCTTCGCGGCCATGTCGTCGAGGGTGTGGAACTGCGCGTTTTTCTGCCCACTCAGGGCAGGATCGCGACCGCCCGGCACCAACCCGCCGAAGCCGCGCGGATCTTCACCGGGAAGCACGAGATCATGAACCCGGTGGCGGGCAGCTTCTCCAGATTGTGCAGCTTCTCGATATGGGAATAGCCGATCTCGCGCCCCGCCTTGTGGCCCTCCCAGATCAGGCCAGCGTCCTTGGTCTGGGCGTATTTGCCCATGGTGTGGACGAAGGGCGCGTCCCAGCTCCAGCCGTCGGTCCCCGTGACCCGCACGCCGCGCTCCAGCAGATAGAGCGTGGCCTCCCGCCCCATGCCGCAGCCCTTGGAGACATAGTCGGGCCGCCCATAAGCCGCGCCCGCGCTGGTGTTCACGACCACAATGTCGAGCGGCGCCAGCGTGTGGCCGATGCGCTTGAGCTCCGCCTCCACATCCGCCGCCGTCGCCACATAGCCGTCCGCGAAGTGGCGGAAGTCGAGCTTCACGCCCGGCCGGTAGCACCAGTCGAGCGGAACCTCGTCGATGGTGGCGGCGCGCTCGCCGCGGTTCATGGTCGAGGCATAGTGCCAGGGCGCGTCGAGATGCGTGCCGTTGTGCGTCGTGAGCGTGACTGTCTCCATCGCCCAGCCTTCGCCATCGGGCAGGTCCTCGGGCTTCAAGCCCGGGAAGAAACGGCAGACGTCCGCGGCCGACTCCTTGTGAGCGAGATATTTGATGCTCGGCCCGTAGCCGGGCGGATCCGCCGCCACGTCGTTCTCGAGCGGCACCGAGATATCGATGATGGTCGGCATGGGCTGGCCTCCAGGGAAATGATCAATTACGAGCCAGGGCGATGTAATCGCTTTGCTGAACGGAGACTAGCATGCCGGCATATTGGGTGGCCCGCTCCCGGATCACGGATCCGGTCGAGTACAAGAAATACACGGACCTCGTGCCCGAGATCATCGCCAAGTTCGGCGGCAAGGTGCTGGCGCGCGGCGGCCGCTACCAGATCATGGAAGGGCCGGAGCACTTCCACCGTTTCGTGGTGATCGAGTTTCCCACGTTTGAACAAGCCACCGCCTGTTTCACATCGCCGGAATACGAGCGCGCCGCCGCATTCCGCCGCAACGGCGCCGGCGAGGTCGAGAACGTGATCGTGGAAGGCGGCGAGGCGACGCTGCGTTAACGCACGTGCCGCAGGCGCTGGTTCGGCGTCGGCTGGAATATTGACCATAGCGGCGAATGGGCGAGACCCCACCCGTCACCCTCTAGCGCGGTCGCCGCGAATACGCATAAGATGGCTCAAAAGCATCGGATTCTTGGGAGGAACAGACATGCATCTCGGGCTCAAACGCCGGACTCTGCTCGGCCTCGCGGCCGCTTCGCTTCTCGCCAGCACCTCTGCGATCACCCCTGCGGTTGCGCAGTCGGGCGAGCCGATCAAGATCGGCTTCGCCATGGCGCTCACCGGCCCGCTCGCCGCCAACGGCAAGCAGGCGCTGCTCGGCATGAAGATCTGGGAAGAGGAGATCAACAAGAAGGGCGGCCTGCTCGGCCGCCAGGTGAAGCTGGTCTACTACGATGATCAGAGCAACCCGTCGACGGTGCCCGGCATCTACACCAAGCTCATCGACGTCGACAAAGCGGACCTTGTGGTCGGACCCTATGCCACGAACATGATCGCGCCGGCGATGCCCGTGATCATCCAGAAGGGCAAGATGTTCATGACCCTGTTCGGGCTCGATGCGAACCACGAGTTCAAGTACGACAAGTATTTCGCCTTCATCCCGACCGGCCCGAACACGAAGCCTTCGTTCACGGAAGGCTTCTTCGAGGTCGCCGCGAAGCAGAATCCGAAGCCGCAGACGGTGGCCCTGGTCGCGGCCGACGCCGAGTTCGCGCGCAACGCCTGTGAAGGCGCGCGCGAGAATGCCAAGAAGGGCGGCTTCAAGATCGTTTACGACCGCACCTATCCGCCGTCGACCACCGACTTCACGCCGATCGTGCGTGCGATCCAGGCCTCCAATGCCGAGATCGTGACGATCTGCTCCTATCCGCTCGACTCGGTCGGCATGGTGAAGGCCGTGAACGAGACGGGCCTCAAGCCGAAGCTGATCGGCGGCGCCATGGTCGGCCTGCAGGCCACCGTGTTCAAGCGCCAGCTCGGGCCGCTGCTCAACGGCTTCGTCAACTACGAGACCTGGGTGCCCTCGGACAAGATGATGCACGAAGGCACCAAGGAGTTCTTCGAGACCTATCAGTCGCGCGCCGGCGCCGAAGGCGTAGATCCGCTCGGCTACTATCTCGGCGGCTGGGGCTACGCCTATCTGCAGACGCTCGGCCAGGCAGTTTCGGGTGCCAAGACGCTCGACGACACCAAGCTCGCCGAGTACATGAAGAAGAACAAGTTCAAGACCATCCACGGCGAGGTCAGCTGGGGTGCGAACGGCGAGTGGGCGCAGGGCCGCATGCTGCAGGTGCAGTATCACGGCATCCAGCAGGGCGCCGGTCTCGATGTCTTCAAAGGCATGAGCTACCAGACCGTCCTGACGCCGGGCGACCTCAAGACCGGCGAGCTGGTTTATCCCTACGAGAAGGCGAAGTGAGCAGACGCGCCTCTCTCGCTCTCTGACAGCAACGCCGCGCGGACCCTCCGCGCGGCGTTTTTCATTGGAGCCGACCGATGACCTCGACCGTCGCAGAGCCGCCCCGGCGCATCGGGCTCGGTACCTGGCTCGCGATCGCGGCCGTGATCGTCGCGCTGCAGGGCGCCGTCATCCTCGCGCTCGGCCATCCGCTGATCTGCACCTGCGGAACCATCGAGCTCTGGCACGGCAATGCCGCGGGCCCGCAGACCTCGCAGCATGTCACCGACTGGTACTCGTTCTCTCACGTCATTCACGGCTTCCTCTTCTACCTGCTGCTCTGGCTCATCGCGCCGCGCGCGCCCATCGGGCTGCGCCTCGTGCTTGCGGTCGGCATCGAAGCCGGCTGGGAGGTTCTCGAGAACACGCCGCTCCTGATGGAGCGCTACCGCCAGGGCGCGCTCGCCCGCGGCTATTTCGGCGACAGCGTGCTCAATTCGGTCGCCGATACCTTCGCGATGGCATTCGGTTTCCTGCTCGCGCGGCTGTTGCCGGTCTGGACCACGGTCGCGCTCGCGCTCGGCATGGAACTGTTCACTTTGACGATGATTCGCGACAATCTCGCGCTCAACATCATTCAATTGGTTTATCCGACCGAGACGATTTCCCGCTGGCAGACCGGCGAATGATACGAATGTACCGGTAAGGGACACGCAAGTGTGAGGAACCCGATCCCGGCGCAGCCGTTACGATGGCGAATCCCGTAACGGCCCCGAGAGTCGGATATGCAGCCACGCGCCCTCGTTCTCGCCTGGAGCCTTCTGCTGGTCACAGCGGCCCAGGGCGAGGAGGCGACGTGGAAGCCGGACGCCGCCACCGTCGGCATCGGTGTGCGCGAAGCGGAGCCGCCGGTCGCGAGGATCGTTCCCCGCCAGTTCGAGCGCCACGGCATCACCTGGACCGACAACTACTACTGGATGGTCGATCGCCACGGCCCGGACCTCGCCACCTATCTCAAGGCCGAGAACGCCTATGCAAAGGCACGCCTTGCCCGGCTCGAGCCGCTGATCGACACCGTCGAGAAGGAGTTGCACGCGCGCGCCGACGGCGACCACCTGAGCGCCGAGATCCTCGACGATGGCTATGTCTATCGCCGCCGCTTCGTCGAAGGGGCGCGCTTCGCGTCGGTGGTGCGCCGTAAGAACGAGGCCGGCGCGCCCGAGCAGATGGTGCTCGATGTCGAGAGCCTGGCCCTCGGGCACCGGCAGTTCGAGCTCAACAACTACACGATCAGCCCGAGCAACGACATCGTGGCTTTCGCCGTGGACTTCACGGGCGGCCGCCAGCACCGGATCTTCTGGCGCAACATCGAGAGCGGCATCGTGGTCGATACCGGAATCGAGAATGCGGGCTCGGATCTCGTGTTCGCGTCGGATTCGCGTACGCTATACTACACGCGCACCGAGCCCGGCACGGTGCGCGCGCATCAACTCTGGCGCCACACCCTCGGCACGCCGTCGACCGGGGACGTGCTCCTCTACGAGGAGCCGGACACCACCTTCGAAGTGAGCGTGAGCCGCTCGAAGTCGGATCGCTACATCCTGCTGCGAAGCGAGCATCAGAACACGAGCGAGGTCCGCTATGTCTCGGCGGATCGGCCGGACGAGCCGTTTCGCGTGATCGAGCCGCGCCGCAAGGGCATTCTTTACGCGGTCGATCATGTGGGCGACAGTTTCTATATCCGCACCAATCTGAATGCGCCCGACTTCCGTCTGGTCCGCGCGCCCGACTCGGCGCCGCAGGCCGCGAACTGGGTCGAGCTGCTGGCCGAGACGCCCGGCCGGCATATCGCCCTCTTGAGCGTCTTCGACACGTTCCTGGCGATCGTCGAGGACAACGAGTCCGGCCGCACCGTGCGCGTCTTCAATCGCGCCGACATGCGCGAGATCCCGGTGCCGCGGCCGCAGGCGCTGGGCGTCATGGACTTGTTCGTGGCCGACGGCGCCGCGAACAACGACGCGTCCGCCACGACCCTGCAGGTGCGCTTCAACGCGCCCACCCATCCGCAGGCGATCTACGAGTTCGACACCCGCGCCGGCAGTCTCACCCTCAAGGAGAAGGCGCTCGCTTCGCGCTGGTTCGATCCCGACCTCTACGAGGTGAAGCGCACCAGCGCCACCGCGCCGGACGGCGAGCACGTGCCGATCACGCTCATCTACCGCAAAGGCATGCTGCGCGCCGGCGGCAATCCGACGCTGATCGTCGGCTACGGCGCCTATGGCTGGGGCAGTCATCCGACCTTCCCGGAGGGCTGGTTCAGCCTGATCGACCGCGGCTTCGTCTATGCGACGGCCCATGTGCGCGGCGGGCGCGAGAAGGGCCAGCGCTGGCACGATCAGGGCCGCATGCTCAACAAGATGAACTCGTTCACGGACTTCATCGCCGTGACTGAGGCCGTGGTCGCGCAGGGCATCGCGGACCGCCGCTATGTCTTCAGCCAGGGCGGCAGCGCCGGCGGTCTTCTGGTCGGTGCCGCGATGAATCTGCGGCCCGAGCTCTATGCGGGTGTCGTTGCCGAGGTGCCCTTCGTCGACGTGCTCACCTCCACCTCGGATCCGAGCCTCCCGCTGATCGCACAGGAGCTCGAGGAGTGGGGCAATCCGGTCTACAAGGACCAGTTCGACGCGATCCGCGCCTATTCGCCCTACGACAACGTGAAGGCGCAGAACTACCCGCCGCTGTTCGTCACCGCCGGTCTGCACGACTCTCAGGTCGGCGTGCAGGAGCCCGCCAAATGGGTCGCGCGCCTGCGCGCACTCAAGACCGACCGCAACGAGCTCCTCTTCCTCACCAACATGGAAGCCGGCCACCAGGGCTTCTCGGGCCGCTTCGGCTCCATCGAGGAACGCGCGCAGATCATCGCCTGGCTGCTGGACCTGGCGGGCAAGCGGGAGTGAGCGTCTCGCTCACTCGTCGCTCGCGAGATGCCCCAGGCAATCGCCCGCCGCGCAGAGCGCGAAGGTGCGGATGCAAAGCGCGAGCCCGCTGCCCTTGAAGTGAACCGGCACGGGCTCGCGCCAGGGCATCACCGGATCATGCATCAGCCCGGCGAGCTGCCCCGCCTCGACCATGTCGCCGAGCCCGAACTTCGGCTCGAAGATGCCGTCGCAGGGCGCGAAGATGTAGTGCTCGGCGCCCTTCATCATCAGCCGCCGGATCGGTTGCTTCGGTGGCGCCGGCCGCGCGCGCTTGAAGACGCCGAGTGCATCGAGCACGCCCGCGAGGCCGTTCTCGGCCATCGCCAGCCCTTCGAGATTGACCGTGGCGCCGCCGCCGAACTCGCCGGTGAGGAAGAACACATCGTTGCGCCGTGCCGCCGAGCCGATCACGCGATCTTCGCCCAGCATGTTCATCTCGAGCACGCGCGGCGGCGCGAAAGCTTCGATCAGCCGGTCCATCTCGGCGCGCTTCTTCGGATCCGCGGGCCGCTCCGCGAACAGCGTTGGCACATAGTCCAGCGAGCTGCCGCCGGCGTGGAAGTCGATCGCATAGTCCGCGAGCCGCATCAGCACGGTCTCGACATAATGCGCGATGATCTCCGTCGGCGTGCCGTTGCGTACGCCCGGGAAGGCGCGGTTGAGGTTCACCTTGTCGATCGGCGAGGTGCGCGTGCCGGTGCGATAGGCCGGCCAGTTCAGCGCCGGAATGATGATCAGCCGCCCGTTCAGCCGCGCGAGGTCGAGCTCGCGCATCAGATGCATGAGCGCGATCGGCCCCTCGTACTCGTCGCCGTGATTGGCGCCGGTGAGCAGCACGGTCGGCCCGTCGCCGCGCTTCGCCACCGTGATCGGGATCGGTATGTGGCCGTAAGCCGAGCGGTCGTGCGAGTAGGGCACCCGCAGCACGCCGGTCTGGATCCCGTCGCGCACATAGTCGATGTCGGTGGTGATCAGGGGAGGAGCGTCGGACATGAAGAGCCTTTGCGGTGAGAACCGGCCATCATGCGCCGGGATCGCGGCGGGCCGCAATGCGATTGACCCGCATGGCTCCCGGCGCGGCGCAATTTCCGCCAATAGCGGCGCGGCTACATGCCGAGATAAAACTTGCGGATGAGGTCGTTGTTGTTGAGCTCGTCGGCGGAACCGCCCTCGAAGGCGATGCGGCCGTGCACGATCACGTAGCCGCGGTCGGCGATGCGGATCGCCTGGGTGAAGTTCTGCTCGGCCATCAGCACCGTGAGATTGTAGTGCTCCTTGAGCTCGCGGATCGCGTCGATGGTGCGCGCGACCAGCAGCGGGGCGAGGCCGACCGAGGGCTCGTCCACCAAAAGGATGCGCGGATCGAGCATGATGGCGCGGCCGAGCGCCAGCATCTGCTGCTCGCCGCCACTCATGCTGCCGGCGAGCTGCGCGCGGCGCTCCTTCAGGCGCGGGAAGATCGAGAAGCAGAAGTCGAGATTGCGCGTGATCTGCGCCCGCGCCGATGGCCGGAAGGCGCCGAGCAGCAGGTTCTCTTCCACCGTAAGCTTCGGGAACAGGCGCCGCCCTTCCGGCACCAGCGCGATGCCGAGGTCGACGATCTCCTCGGTGGTCTTGCCGACCAGGTCGTGCTTGACGCCGTCGATCTCCGCGACGATCCGCCCGGCGCTCGGCCGCACGATGCCCATGATGCATTTCATGAGCGTGCTCTTGCCGTTGCCGTTGGTGCCGAGCAGCGCCACGGTCTCGCCCGGCGTCACGCGCAGCGAGACGTCCTCGATCACGCGGACCGCGCCATAGGCGGCGTGCACGCCTTCGATCGTGATGCTACTGGCCAAGATACGCCCTCACGACTTCGGGATCGTTGACCACTTCGGCCGGTACGCCGTCGGCGATCTTCTTGCCCGAGACCAGCACCGCGAGCCGCTGCGAGAAGCTCATCACGGCGCTCATGATGTGCTCGATCAGGATGACCGTGATGCCCTGCTGATTGAGCCGCACCAGCAGCCCCAGGATGTCGTCGATCTCCGAATGCGAGAGGCCCGCCATCGCCTCGTCGGCGATCAGCAGCTTCGGCTCGGCCGCGACCGCGCGCGCGAGCTCGAGTTTGCGCATCTCGACCTGCGTGAGGTCGCGCGGCCAGTGCCGCGCCTTCGCCTCGAGCCCGACCATCGCGAGCAGCTCGGTGCAGCGCTGCTCCAGCCCGGTCATCGTGCGCAGCGCGCCCGCGCGCGCCTGCACGGTATAGAGCAGGGGAATGCGCACATTGTCGATCAGGTTCATGCTCATGAACGGCCGCGGCAGCTGGAAGCTGCGCGCGAGCCCGAGATGCGTGCGCCGGTTCGCGGGCAGGCCGTCGAGCGCCTTGCCCTGGAAGCGCACGGCGCCGACCTCGTTCTGCAGCGTGCCGCAGATGCAGTTGACCAGCGTGCTCTTGCCCGAGCCGTTCGGCCCGATCAGCCCGAGCCGCTCGCCCGGCATCACGTCGAGATCGACATTGTCGAGCGCGACGAAGCCGCCGAAGCGCTTGCTGACGCCTTCGATCTTGAGCAGCGGCTCGGTCATGACTTCTGCCTCGCGCGCTGGCGGTCCTCGATCCAGCCGACGATGCCCTTGGGCGCCAGGATGACGAACCCGACCAGCAGCACGCCGACGATCAAAAGGTTCACGGCCGACGAGATCGTCACCGTGGCGACCTGCTGCAGCGTGCCGAGCAGGACCGCGCCGATCAGCGGCCCGGCCCAACTCGTCGTGCCGCCGATCATCGGCATGGCGATCGAGTTCACCGCATAGGACAGGCCGAAGGCGGAGCCGGGCTCGAGGAAGCCGATATAGTAGGGGAAGGGCGCGCCCGCCATGCCCATCAGCGCGCCCGAGAGCGTGGTCGCGATCAGCTTGAGCCGCAACGTCGGCACGCCCGAGGCTTCCGCCGCGAGCTCGTCGTCGCGGATGGTCGCAAAGCCGAAGCCGAGCCGCGAGCGCTCGATCGCCCGCGCCGCCGTGATCGCCAGCACGGCGAGCACCAGCATCACCAGGAACAAGTAAGTGATGTAGTTGAGCGTGATGCCGAGGAACGTGATCGTCGCCGGCCGGATCACATAGGCGCCGCGCGACCCGCCGACGAAGTCCCAGTTGATGATCAGCGTCTGTAGCACCACGGCGAGTGCCAGCGTCGCGATCGCGAAAAAGGCGCCGCGCAGGCGCAAGGTCAGGTAGCCCATGCCGAGGCCGACAATGCCCGAGACGATGCCGCCGACCACGATCAGCACCGGGATCGGCATCGGCGAGAGCTTGTGGATCGCCACGGTCGAATAGGCGCCGAGCGCGAAGAAGGCCGCGGAGCCGAAGTTCACATAGCCGCAATAGCCGCCGAGGATGTTCCAGGCGGTCGCCAGCACGACGAACTGCAGCACCGTGTAGCCCGCGAAGTAGACGTAGTCGTTCTTGATGACCAGATGTGCGCCGAAGAACACCACGGCTCCGACGGCGACGGCGATCAGGAAGAAGGGAAGGGATCGCACTGTTACCGCCCCAGAATGCCCGCCGGCCGGAAGGCCAGCGTGAGGAGAAGGAAGCCGAAGGCGACGGCGGGCGCCCAGGAGGGCCCGTAGAACGTCGAGGTGATGCTCTCGACGACGCCGAGCAGCATCGCGGCGATCACGGTGCCGGGAAGGCTGCCGAGCCCGCCGAGCACGCAGATCGCGAACACGCGGCCGATATATTCGCGGCCGACCGAGGGCTCGACCGGCTGGATGATGATCAGGAACGCGCCCGCCATGGCCGCGATGCCGATCGAGATGCCGAAGGCGATGCGCTTGATGCGCACCGGGTTCGCCGCCATCAGCTGCAGCGCGAACTGGTCCTGCGCCACCGCCATGATGGCGCGGCCCGTGAAGGTCTTGGAGAGGAAATACTGCAGCGCGCCGATCAGCAGCAGCGAGACGACGAACGGCACCAGCATGCGCAGCGGCAGATCGAACGTGCCGAACGACAGCGTCTTGCCGATATAGCCGGCCTCGACGTAGCGGTAGTCGACGCCGAACACCAGGATCAGTCCGACCTCGGTGATGAACAGAAGGCCGAAGAAGAAGGCGAGACCGCGCAGCGAGTCCTGCCCGCGTTGCTCGAACGAGAGATAGTAGACCTGATAGATCGCGGCGCCGAGCGCATAGAACACCGGCAGCATCAGCACGCTCACCAGGATCGGGTCGATCCCGAGCCGGATGTTGACGATATAGGCGATATAGGAGCCGAGAATGATGAAGGCCGGATGCGCGATATTGACGATATCGAGGATGCCGAACGAGATCGAGATCCCGGCCGTCACGGCCGCGTAGAAGCCGCCGAGCAGCAGGCCCGCGATGATGGCGTTGAGCAGCAATCCGAACTGGAAGTCCATCGCGACCTCAGGCGCAAGGCGGGGACGACAGGTCCCACCCGGCCACGCTCCATGCGGTCGACGGCATGCTGTCCTCCCCTTGGCTGGCCGTTGAATCGGCTCTTGCCCCGCCCTTCTAGCACGAAGGTGCGTGGACGCCAGTGTGCAAGATGAGCCATGGGATGGCTAGGGTGTTTGTGGACGAGCTTTTCGCGATCTCGAAGGGCGCAACGGTGCGTTGAGGTGCGCGTCACACGCGGTGGCGCGGGGTCACCGCGCCACGATCGGCTGCGCCGCGAGCTCCGGCTCACGCACGGTCACATCGGTAAAGCGCGAGCCTTCCTCGAACCAGCTCTTCGGCGCCGGATGGCCCCACAGCGTCTGGCGCTGCGGGTCGCGCAGGGTCCAGCGGATCGGCGCGTGGTCGGGATCGACCGTGAGGTAGTCGTTGGTGAAGAGTTCGATGCGGTGCCCGTCCGGGTCGCGGATATAGAGGAAGAACGCGTTGGAGATGCCGTGGCGGCCCGGCCCACGCTCCATGTTGGGCAGGTACCCGCTGGTCGACATCACGTCGCAGATATTGAGGATGTCGAGCGCGCTCGATGTCCAGACGCCGATATGATGCAGGCGCGGTCCGCGCCCGTTCGTGAAGGCGAGGTCGTGCACATTGCCCTTGCGGTGCAGCCACACGGCCCACAGCTTCGGCTCGGCGTCCTCGGTCTCGGTGTATTCGGTGAGCCGGAAGCCGATGTCGGTGTAGAAGTCGTAGCTCGCCTGCACGTCGGGCGTGAAGCAGTTAATGTGATCGATGCGCTGGATGCGCGCGCCCTTGTGGTGCGCGTATTTCTGCAGCATGCAGTCAGACTGATCCATGCGGAAGTAGAAGTCGACTGGCATACCATTGCAGTCGGCAGTGCGCAGCGTGCGCCCCTGATACGGCACGTTCGGAAACGAGACCGGCAGCCCCTTGCGCGCAAACCAGAACTCGGCGCGATCGAGATCCTCCTCGCTCGCCACCTTGAAGCCGATGGTGCGCGCCAGCGGCTCGGCCGCTTTGTGCAGCACGATCGAATGGTGGTTGCGCTCCTCGATCGCGCGCAGATGCAGCGTGTCGCGGCTCTCGTCGCTCACTAGGTAGCCGAGGCAGTCCACCCAGAAGGCGCGGGATGCGCCGATGTCGCGCACCGTGAGCTCGGCATGGCTCACGCGAACCGTATTGAAAGGCGGCTGCAGAACGGCGTTGCGGACCGGCATGTCAGCCTCCGATGCGCGGGATCTTGTGGTTGTCGAGGGCGATCGCGATGTTCTTCGTCTCCATATAGAAGTCGAAGGAGTAGTCGCCGCCGTCGCGGCCGATGCCGGACGACTTCATGCCGCCGAACGGCGTCGGCAGATGCCGCACGTTCTCGGAGTTCACCCAGATCATGCCGGCCTCCACGGCCTGCGCGATGCGGTGGGCGCGGCCGACGTCGCGCGTCCAGATGTAGCCCGTGAGCCCGTAGCGCACGTCGTTGGCGATCGCGAGCGCCTCGGCTTCGTCCGCGAAGGGGATCATGGTGAGCACCGGGCCGAAGATCTCCTCCTGCGCGATGCGCATGTCGGTCTTCGCATTCAGGTACAAAGTCGGCTCCACGAAGTTGCCCTTGTCGCCGGCGCGCCCGCCGCCGACCGCCACTGTGGCGCCCTCGCGCTCCGCCACCTTGACATAGGACAAGACCTTCTCGACGTGGCGCGGATGGATCAGCGGCCCGATCTCGGTCGCGGGATCGAGCGGATGTCCAACCTTGATCGTCTTCACGCGCTCGGCGACGCGCGCGCTGAACTCCTTGTAAATGGGTGCCTCCACGAGAGCGCGCGACGAGGAGGTGCAGCGCTCGCCGTTGAGCGAGTAGATCATGAACAGCACTGCATCGAGGGCGCGGTCGAGATCGGCGTCCGCGAACACGATCACCGGGTTCTTGCCGCCGAGCTCGAAATGCACGCGCTTCAGCGTGGGCGCGCCCTGCGCCATGATGTGGCTTCCGGTGGCGGACTCGCCGACGAAGCCGATCGCCTTGATCTCGGGATGCTCGGTGAGCGCCTTGCCGGCTTCCTCGCCGATGCCGTGCACCGTGTTGAGCACGCCTGCCGGCAGCCCCGCTTCGAGCGCGATCTCGGCGAGCAGCACCGCGGTGAGCGGGCTCCACTCGGCCGGCTTGTGCACCACCGTGCAGCCGGCCGCGAGCGCCGGCGCGATCTTCCACGTGGACAGCATGAACGGCGTGTTCCACGGCGTGATGATGCCGACTGGCCCGATCGGCTGGCGCATCGTGTAGTTGAGATGGGTGTCGGTCGGCAGCGCGAGGCCGTTGCCGGCGTCCGGCGCACGGTCCGCGAAGAAGCGGAAGTTCTCGGCGCCGCGCAACGCCGCCTTCGACATGTAGCGGATCGGCTGGCCCGTATCCATGCATTCCACGAGGGCGATCTCGTCCGCGCGCGCCTCGATCGCGTCGGCGATCCGGTGCAGGATCTTGCGCCGCTCCGCGCCCGTGGTGCGGCTCCAGGCGCCGAACGCCTTGCGCGCGGCGCGCGCCGCCTTGTCGATCTCGGACGCGCCGCCGCGTGCGACTTTCGCCAGCACGCTGTTGTCCACCGGCGAGAGCGTCTCGAAACTCTCGGCGCTCGTCTCCGGCTTGCCGTCGATCAGGTGCGCAACCTTGCCATCGCGGAAGCGCTTGAGGAATCCCTCTGCCCGTGCGATCGCCTTGTCGAGCGGCTGGCTCATGCGGCGCTCGCCTTGCTCTGCTCGCGGATCGTGTTGCGCAACAAGCGCGTGTTGGAATCGATTTCCTGCACCTCGACGCCGAGCGCCATCGGCCGCGCCGCGAGCACCGGCGCGATCGTGGCTTCCAGCGCCTTCATCAGCGTCTCGGCCAGCGCCTTGCGCTGCTCCACCGAGCGGCCGTCGCGGATGCGCGCCAGCACGTGCACGAAGCCGTTCTTGGGATTGCCGTCGCCGACGCGAAAATGCTGCCGCCGCTCGGCCCGCGTGCGGAAGCCCGCGACCTCGGCGATGCCTGTGCCGACCGCCGCAGCATGCATCTCGTCTACCAGCCGCTGCGGAGAAATCTCGCTCTCGATATTGGCGGAATATTCGACGATGATATGGGGCATGGCCTCGCCTCCTGTTGTCCCGTCTCGTTGACGTAACGCGGGAAGAACCTTAACATGTTAATTATCTAGCACGTGGTGCGCTCCGTCAAGATTACGGGAGCGCTCGGGGAACATGGGAGGTCATCATGCCGCTGCCGCTGTCGAGGCTCCGGGGCTCGATCCCGCCACTGTTCACGCCGTTCCGCAACGGCGAGGTCGACTACGACACCTATGCGCACCTCGTCGAGTTCCAGATCCGCGAAGGCTCGCACGGCGTGCTCGTCAATGGCACCACCTCCGAACCGGCCTCGCTCACCACCGAGGAGCGCAACCGCCTGGTCTCGGTCGCGATCGAGGTCGCCAAGGGCCGCGTGCCCGTCGTGGCCGCGACCGGCTCCCAGTCGATTTGGGAGACCCGCATCCTCACCAAGCACGCCGCGCAGGCGGGCGCCGATGCGCTGCTGATCGTCACACCTTATTACACGCGACCGCCGCAGCGCGGCATGATCCAGTATTACCTCGAGGTCATGCGCGGGCTCGATCTGCCGTGGATGATCTACCACATTCCGATCCGCGCCGCGATCGACATCAAGGTCGACACCATCAAGGAGCTCAAGGACAAGTCGCCGAACCTCGTCGGCATGAAGCACGCTTCGCAGGATCTCGACTTCGTGACCGAAGCGCTCGCCGCCGTCGGCTCCGACTTCCGCATCTTTGTCGGCCTCGAGGATCTCTCTTTCCCGATGATGGCGGTCGGCGCCTGCGGCCTGATGAATGCGGTCGGCAATCTGCGGCCGCGCCCGCTCGCCGATCTGTGCGAGGCCGTCTGGCGCGGCGATCTCAAGACCGCGCAGACGCTGCATCACAAGCTGCATGCGCTCAACAAGGCGGTGTTCTACGACACCAATCCGACGCCGATGAAATACATGGCGAAGCGCATGGGCCTGATCCCGAACAACGAGCATCGTCTGCCGATGGTCCCGCCGACGCCGGAGCTCGAGAAGCGCCTCGATGCGGTGCTCGCGCGCGCCGGCCTGCTGCCCGCGGAGGCCGCGGAGTGAAGCCCATGAAACGGACCGCGAAAGGAGAGGCGGCAGCGCTGCGGCCGTTCAGCCGCGCCCTGCCGATCCAGCTCATGCGCGCGCGCGAGGCCGTGATGCAGCGCTTCCGGCCGCTGCTGCGCAGCCGCGGCATCACCGAGCAGCAGTGGCGCATCATCCGCTGCCTGGTCGAGGTGGAGCAGCTCGAGATCGGCGAATTGAGCGCGCGCTGCTGCCTGCTGCCCGCGAGCCTCTCGCGCATCCTCCCCAAGCTCGAGGCCGACGGCCTGATCACCCGCCGCACCCATGTGGGCGATCATCGCCGGATCATCGTCTCGATCGCCCCCAAAGGGCTGCGCCTGTTCGAGAGCATCGCGCCCTATTCCGTGGTTATCTATGCCGAGCTCGAGCGCGTGGTCGGCACCGAGCGCCTGACCGAAATCCATCGCGTTCTCGACGAGCTGATCGAGGCGCTCGCCACGCCCGGCGAGGTCGCGATCGTCGAAGAGGTGGAGTAGGCTATGGCGGCAGACTTCGCCGGCAAGGTCGTGGTGGTGACGGGCGGCAGCCGCGGCATCGGCCGCGCCATCGCGCTCGCTTTCGCGCGCGAAGGCGCCGCGACGGTGCTGGCGGCTTCTTCCGAGCAGAACCTCACCGCCGCCTCCGAGCTGATCGTGCGGGCCGGGGGCAGCGCGCCGCTCGCGGTTGCGGGTGATCTGCGGACGCTTGCGGCCTGCGAGGCGCTGCATCGCCGCGTGCAGGAGCGGCACGGCCGCTGCGACATTCTCGTCAACTGCGCGGGCGCCACCCGCGGCGGCGACTATCTCGCGCTCGCCGACGAGGCTTGGCAGGACGGCTTCGCGCTGAAATTCTTCGCCTGCGTGCGCCTCTCGCGCCTGTTCTGGCCGCTGCTGAAAGAGGCGCAGGGCCATGTCGTCAACATCATCGGCAGCGCCGCGCGCACGCCCGATCCGCTGTTCCTGATCGGCGGCTCCGTGAACGCCGCCATGAACAACTTCTCCAAAGGTCTCGCCGCTCTCGGCAAGCGCGACGGCGTCAACGTCAACGCCATCCTGCCCGGCATCATC
The DNA here is from genome assembly GCA_023404705.1 of Pseudomonadota bacterium. Lineage (GTDB taxonomy): Bacteria > Pseudomonadota > Alphaproteobacteria > Rhizobiales > Xanthobacteraceae > FEB-22. The sequence goes on along the minus strand of JAEYAU010000150.1, from coordinate 674 downwards.
GAGACCGAGCGCTTTCACCAGCGCCTCGAGCAGAACGCCGCTGCGCAAGGCATCTCCAAGGACCAGGAGCGCGCCCGTCTCCTTGCCAAGGACGACGTCCGTCGCTTCGGCCAGCCCGATGACGTCTCCGCGCTTGCGCTGTTCCTCTGCCGCGAGGATGCGCGCCACATCCAGGGCACCGCCATCGCGGTGGACGGCGGCGCGACGACTGGCCTGTTCTAGATCACGCCGCCGTGCGCGGCGCCCGATACCACGGCCAATACCACGAACAATTCCACACGCGAGGCGTCTCCTGCGCTCACAACGATTGCACAGGAGACACTTATGAACCTCTACGTCATTCGCCGCCGCGCCGGTTGGTTCGATGCGGCCGAATTGCAGACCGCGGCCGAGAAGTCCGGCCGTATCGGCAACCAGGAGATGCCCGATCGCGTGCGTTGGATCCGCAGCTATGTCGTGCGCGAGCCCGACGGCCGGCTCGGCACTGTTTGCATCTACGAAGCGCGCGATCCGGCCTCCATCGTCGAGCACGCCAAGCGCGTCGGCATGCCGGCCGACGACATCGTGCCGGTGGTCGACACGGTGATCATCCGCGCCGATCCGGCCGGAGCCACCGCGGCCGCGGAGTAACCACGATCGCAATGACAGTCCGCGATCGGCCCGTCCCTCAGAGA
>JAEYAU010000195.1 GCA_023404705.1 Pseudomonadota bacterium | reverse complement strand
CGGCGGGTGGGCGGCCCCGCCACGCCCGGCCCCCCCAAGACGATGTTTTGCGCGTGTCTCAGCACGGCCTAACGCGCCATGTGCGAATGCGCCTGACGGATCGCCGCCATGCATTCGGCTTCCTTGCCCTCGCGATCGAGGGCCCGCGCCTGATCGAGCGCCGTCATGGCCGCCATCTTGCCGCCCGCATCGGCGCCGCCGGTGCTTCCTTGCGCCTGGGCGCTCGCGGTGGGCGCGCCCTGCGTCTGGCGTTGCACATCCTGCGGCGAGGCCGCGCTGCCGGCAGTCGCCTGGTTCATGGCGGCGGTCGGCGGGTGCTGACCTTGCTGCTGCTGTTTCGAGTCCATCGGCTTGGTGTCGGTGGATGGCGACATGCCGGTCGTGGCCTGGTTCATGGTCGCGGTCGGCGGATGCTGGGGCTTGTCGGCGCTGGCCGCGGCCGAAGAGGCGCTCGTGCTCGGATCGGCCTTAGTCATGGCAGCGGTGGGCGGATGCTCGGAATTGGAGCTGCGTCCGGTGGGACCGGAACCCGCATCGCTCGTGCCCATGATCATCGAAAGGTTCTGGATTTCCGTCGTGCACTGTCCGGCTGCGGCGGACGTGATGCCGAGCACGAACAAAGCGCAGCCGCTCAAGAGGGCCTTGGCGCTCATCGGGCGTTCTCCAGGGTTTGTGACATGAAAGCCGCGTCTCACAAGGACGCTCACCCGACACAACTCTGGAACGCATGGCCGCGTTCCACGATGGAACCAGCGATCTCGTTATCGCGCTGCACGCGCGCGATGCGCGGGCGTGAGCCCATCCGCGCCCGAGAAGCGCTCCAGATCGGCGCGGCCGAGGCGGCCATCGTGCAGGCTCGAGGCGACCAGCACGCCCGCGATGCCGGCAGCGGCGAGCGCATCGAGGTCGTCCGCATCCCGGACGCCGCCGGCCGCATAGATGTCGCGTCCGGGCGCCGCGGCGCGGACGGAGGCGAGGCGCGCGAGATCTGGCCCGGTGCCGCTGCCGACGCGGGCGAGCGTCATCACGATGATGCGGCGCGGCCAGAGCGCTGGGTCGCTCAGCAGCGCGGCCGGTCCGACGAAGTCCGATCCGCGGAAATCGAGCGAGAGGATGATGCGCTCGTCGCCCGCAAAGCGGCGCAGCAACGCGGGATCGCGCTGGGATTCACTGCCGAGAACCAACTGGCCGAGATTCGCCTCGAGCCAGGCCTCGGCGTGATCCGGATCCGCCATCCCGTTATCGACCCAGAAGGTAACGCCCGGGAGCTCCGCTGTGAGACGCGCGATCGCGGCGCGGTTGTCGCCCGTGCCCTCGATGGCATCGAGGTCCGCGATGTAGAACGTGCCGAACCGCGCCAGCGCGAGCAGGCCGCGCGCGACGTCGAGCGGATCCGATGTGGGTGACAGCGGCGTCTCGATCGGCCGATACTGGTCGCGCTGGCCCATGCGCGCACGAACCACCACGCCCTGCTTGAGGTCGATGACCGGAATGATCTGCATGTTGCTCTTGCTACGAAGGCCCTTCGGCGCACGACGCTATCACAGGAGCGCGGGTACGGCATGAGCGGCGTGGTTGGCTGGGATATCGGCGGCGCGCATCTCAAGGCGGCGCGCGCCGAGCAGGGCCGCATCGTCGCGGCGCTGCAGCTCGCGGCCCCGTTGCGCGCCGGACTCGACGCGCTGACGCGCGCCTTCGCGGCCGCGAAAGCCGAGATGGGCGCGGGGCACGCGCATGTCATCACCATGACGGGCGAGCTCGCCGACACCTTCGCGTCGCGCCACGAGGGAGTCGCGCAGCTCGCGGCCCTCGCGGGCAAGCAGCTCGCGGGCGAACAGCTCGCGGGCGCGCGTGTGCGGCTCTATGCGGGACGCGCCGGCTTCGTTCCGCTCGAACGGGCGACGGCGCATGTCACCGACGTCGCCTCGGCGAATTGGCACGCGAGCGCGGCTTTCGTCGCACGCATGGTGTCGAACGCGCTGTTCATCGACATGGGTTCGACCACCACCGACGTCGTGCCGATCCTCGGTCACAAGATCGCGGCGCGCGGTTATACCGACGCCGAGCGCCTTGCTGCCGGAGAGCTCGTCTATACGGGCCTGGTGCGGAGCTTCGTGATGGCCACCACGGACCGCGCGCCCTTCGCGGGTCACTGGACGCGGCTGATCAACGAGAACTTCGCCAATATGGCGGACGTGCATCGCGTTCTCGGCACGCTGCCGGACGAAGCCGATCAGATGGGGACCGCTGACGGACGCGAGAAGACGGCCGAAGCCTCGCGGGCGCGGCTCGCCCGCATGGTCGGCGCCGATGCGGCGGATGCGGACGAGGCCGCCTGGCGCGGCCTCGCGCGCTGGCTCGCGGAGGCGCAGATCCGCAGCGTCCTGGACGGCGCCATGCTGGTGCTCTCGGCGCGGGCCCTGCCCGGCGACGCGCCGGTGGTTGGAGCCGGCATCGGCAGCGCCGTGATCCGCGAGGTCGCGCGGCGGCTCGGCCGCTCCTATGCGGATTTCGATGCCTTCCTGGCCGTGGAACCCGAGGCGCGCGAGGCCGCGCGCCACTGCGCGCCCGCGGCCGCGCTGGCGCTGCTCGGGGCCATGGAATGAGCCGCAACGAAGCCACTCGTTTGTGCCGCGCCGATCAACTAGGCTCGGCGGACCGTCACTGAGAGAGGCGCAGGCGTGTCGACGATCTCGGTCTCTCCCGAACGCGAGCTTCCCGGTAGGGCCGGCGAAGCCGTGCGGCGCGCGCCCGGTGCGGTCGGGCGGCTCCTGCACGCGGTGTGGTACGGCCGCTCGCTGCGGGCGCAGCTCTTGATCACGCTGGTGTCGATCGGCCTCATCGTGGCGCTGTTCATCGGGGCCGTCACCATCCTGCAGGCGCGCAAGTCGACCCGCGTCGAGATCGCGGCCTCGACCCGGCTGGCCGAGACCTTCGTGCGCGAGACGATCCGGCTGATGCCGCACGACGTCTCGCCCGAGCGGTTCCTGGCGACGTTGCCGCTGCAGCTGCGCTTCCCGCGTCACGTGCGCATCTCGGTGCTGGACGGGGCCGGCCAGGCGATCGCGACGCAGGGAAGCGTGCGCGACGACAGCCATGCGGCGCCGGCCTGGTTCGCGGCGCTGATCGGCTCCACCGCGGAGACGCGCGAGGTGCCGATCGTGGTCAAGGGCGAGCGGATCGGCACGGTGCTGCTGGTGAGCGAGCCGCGCGACGAGATCGGCGAAGTGTGGGAGAACACGGTGGCGCTCGCGCGGGTCGCGCTGCCGCTCGGCCTCGTGGTGATCGGCATCATCTATGTGCTGTTCGGGCGCGTGCTCGACCCGCTCAACGCGCTGGCGGGCGGCCTCACGGACCTCGAGCGACAAAACTACAAGGTGCGCCTCGCGCGTCCCGGCCCGCACGAGCTCGCCGCCATCACGGACCGCTTCAACGCGCTGGCGCAGGCGCTCGACGCGGCGCGCGACGAGAATGCGCGGCTGACGCGCCGGCTGATCACCGCGCAGGACGACGAGCGGCGGCGCATGGCGCTCGACCTGCACGACGAGGTCGGACCGAGCCTGTTCGGACTGAAGGCGGCCGCCACCTCGATCGCGAATGTCGCGCGCGAACCCGCCGAGCCCGTGACCGCCCGCGTGCGCGAAATGCTGGCGATCATCGATCACCTGCAGGCGGTCAACCGCAGTCTGCTCAACCGGCTGCGGCCGATGGCGCTCGGACACATTCCGGTGGCCGAGCTGGTGTCGCGGCTGGTGGCGGAGCGCGCGCAGCAGCATCCGCAGATCACCTTCGGGTTCACGGCCGGACGGCTGCGACACCGCTACGGCGACTCGGTCGACCTCACGATCTACCGCTGCACGCAGGAAGCGCTCACCAATGCGATCCGCCACGCCGAGGCGCGCAACGTCACGGTGACGCTCGGCGAGACGACTGAGGAGGCGGCGCATCATCTGGTGCTGACCGTGGAGGATGACGGTCACGGCCTCGCGCCCGGTGCGCCGGCCGGCTTCGGCATCTCGGGCATGCGCGAGCGCGTGCAGGCGCTGGGCGGGCGGTTCGTGCTGGAAGCCGCCGCGGCCGGAGGCCTGCGCGTGCGGATCGCGATCCCGCCCTCCCCGACCGGCTCGTCTGCTGATGCGAGTGCCCCCACATGACCTCGGCGCTGATCATCGACGACCACCCGATCGTCTTGCAGGGATGCCGCCGCGTGCTCGAAGATGCGGGCATCGAGACGGTGCTCGACGCGCGCGACATCGTCTCGGGCTATCGGCTCTATCGCCGGCATCAGCCGGACGTGGTGCTGATCGACCTCGCGATGCAGGGCAACGGCCTCGCCGGCCTGCCGCTGATCCGCCGCATCCGCGCCCACGACCCGCGCGCGCGCATCCTCGTGTTCAGCATGCACAGCGATCCCATCATCGTGACGCGCGCCTTGCAAGCCGGCGCGACCGGTTACCTGCTCAAGGACACATCGTCGGAGGAGCTGATCACGGCCTTCGGCAAGGTGCGCGCCGGGACGCCGTATCTGAGCAACGACATCGCGTTGCAGGTCGCGCTGCTCGGCACCGGCGTCACGCGCGATCCGCTCGCCGATCTCACGGAGCGCGAGCACCAAGTGCTGGCGCTGCTCGCCGAGGGCAAGCCCTATGGGCGAATCGCGGAGGAGCTGAACGTCAGCTACAAGACCGTGGTCAATACCTGCGGCCAGCTCAAGCGCAAGCTCGACGCCACCAACCTGCCGGAGCTGATCCGGATCGCGGTGCAGCTGCTCTCGCCCACCAAATAGCGGCCCACCGGCTGGCGATTGCCAAATCTTCCCGGTCACATTTGCACAAAAAAACCCGAGACGGCGCCGCCGCGGCCCCGTAGTATTTCGACCGGCTTCCGGCTTCAAGAGCGCCAGCCACAAGGGAAATCTGGCGTATCTTCGAAGGTAAGGCGACAGCGCCCTGCCGTGACACGCTGCCTGAGGCTCTTCCCATCGGTGCCGTCGGCCCGAGCGGGCACGTCGGCACCCCACGAGCAAGATCGTAGGGAGGATTTCGATGTGTCGCTGGCCTCGTCCCGGACCCTGAGCCGTCCGCATTCCGATCAGAGACGCTGAACGGCTGATCAGCCGCAGCGAGTGGTTCGGACCCGTGCGCGCCGCACGGGCTGTGGTGTTGCGTGCGTCAGGAGGGGACCGATGAGCAAGGATTTGCGGAACGGGGTCGCGCTCTGCGCCCTGCTCGCCTGTGCGAGTTTCGCGCAGGACGCGCGGGCGCAAGTGATCGAGCTGCCGCAGATCGACGTGATCAGCACGACGCCGGGCGGCGGCGGCGAGGTGCCGCGCGACAAGATCCCCAACATGACCCACGTGCTGCCGGCCGAGGACGTACGGATCAACGGCACACCGGACGTGCTCGGATCGCTCGAGAGCCGCATTGGCGGCGTCACGCTCACCAACTCGCAGAACAATCCGTTCCAGCCGAGCCTGATGTATCGCGGCTTCGAGGCTTCGCCCCTCGCCGGCAATCCGCAGGGACTCGCGGTCTACGTCAACGGCGCGCGCTTCAACCAGCCGTTCGGCGACACGCTCAACTGGGACCTGATCCCGTCGGTCGCGATCCACCGCATGGTGCTGGAGAGCTCCAATCCGGCCTTCGGCCTCAACGCGCTCGGCGGCTCGCTGTCGGTGGAGCTGAAGAACGGCTTCACGTGGCAAGGCGCCGAAGCCGAGGTGCTGGGCGGCTCGTTCGGGCGCATCTCGGGCTCGGTGCAATACGGCAAGCAGATCGAGAACTTCGCGACCTATGTGGCGGTGAGCGCGCTGCACGAGAAGGGCTGGCGGCAGTTCTCGCCCTCGACGCTGCGGCAGCTCTACGGCGACGTCGGCTGGCGCGGCAGCAGCAGCGAATTGCATCTCAACGTGATCGCGGCGAGCAACGATCTCACGGGCAACGCGACCTCGCCGGTCGAGCTGCTAGCGGTCGACCGCACGGCCGTCTTCACGCATCCGGACAATACGCTGAACCAGTATGTGCGCGTCGCGCTCTCGGGCAAGCACGAGATCAATGACGCATGGTCTCTGCAGGGCAACGCCTATTACGCGCGCTTCAAGCAGCGCACCAAGAACGGCGACACGTCGGAAGCCGAGCCTTGCGGCTCGGACCCGACACTGCTGTGCCTCGAAGGCGACGATCCGCCGCTGCGGGCGCGCGGCGGCGCGCTGATCCCGAACTATCTGACCAACAGCCCGTATCTGCAGTTTCCGGAATTCGCGGCGCGTTTCCCGGACGGCGGACCCTATGCGCAGCTCAACCGGACCTCGACGATCACCGACGGTTTCGGCGGCACGCTGCAGACCACGTACAAGGGCGACCTGTTCGGGCGGCCGAACCGGCTCGTGATCGGCGGCAGCATCGACGGCGGCGTCACGCGCTTCGGCGCGACCAGCGAGCTCGGTGCGCTCACCCTCGACCGTGGCTTCGAAGGCTCGGGCATCATCATCGACCAGACGCTGGACGGCGGCCCGATCCGGCCGGTCGATCTGCGGGCGACCAACGTCTATTACGGGCTCTACGGCTCGAACGTCACCGACATCACGGACCAGCTCGCGCTCACGCTCGGCGGACGCCTGAACGTCGCGACCATCCAGCTGCGCGACCAGATCGGCACCGATCTCAACGGCGACCACACCTTCACGCGCTTCAATCCGAATGCAGGTCTGACCTACCGCTTCACGCCGGACCTTTCGGCCTATGTCGGCTACGCTGAAGCGAACCGCGTGCCGACGCCGGCCGAGCTCTCCTGCGCGGATCCGGCCGCGCCGTGCAGCCTGACCAACTTCTTCATCTCGGATCCGCCGCTCAAGCAGGTGGTGGCGCGCACGGTGGAAGCCGGCCTGCGCGGCCGCTTCGATCCCTTCGCGGGCGTGACCGCGAACTGGCATCTCGGCGTGTTCCACACCGACACCGAGGACGACATCCTGTTCGTGCGCAGCGAGACGGTCGGCCGCGGCTTCTTCCAGAACGTCGGCGCGACGCGCCGCCAGGGCGTCGAAGCCGGCGTCAACCTGCGCAACAGCGTGTGGTCGGCCTTCGTCGAATACGCCTATATCGACGCGACCTTCCAGTCGTCCATCGTGCTCAACAGCCCGAACAATCCCTTCGCGAGCCCGGACGGACTCATCTTCGTCACGCCCGGCAACCATCTGCCGAACATCCCGGCGCACTCGCTGAAGTTCGGCGCGACCTATGCGGTGACGCCCGCCTGGAAGGTTGGCTTCACAGGCCGCGCCTATTCGGGACGCTACCTGCTCGGCGACGAGTCGAACCTCAATCCGAAGACCTCGCCCTTCGTCGTCGTCAACTTCAACACCAGTTACGACATCACGCCGAACGTGCAGGTCTTCGGCATCGTCGAGAATGTCTTCAACACGAAGTACGAGACCTTCGGCACGTTCTCGCCGACCGCCGACGTCCCGATGCTGCAAGTGCCGACCGCCACGGATCCGCGCAGCCTCAGCCCGGGTGCACCGCTCGCGGCCTATGTGGGATTGCGCGCGAAGCTCTGAGCGCTGCCGACCTCCCAGCGCGCGCGTCAGTCCGAGAGCCCGCTCCCGGCTCTCGGGCTGATGCGCTTGTGCATCCCGCTAGCCGCAAGGATTGGTCACGCCGCCATTGCCGTGCAGGCCGATGGCGCTGAGGAATTCCTGCCGCGTCTGCGGCTGGTCGCGGAAGACGCCGAGCATGCGGCTCGTCACCATGCTCGAGCCCGCGCGGTTGACGCCGCGCGAGGTCATGCAGCTGTGCGAAGCCTCGACCACGACGGCGACGCCGTGCGGCTTGAGCACCTCGTTCACGGTGTTGGCGATCTCGGCCGTCATGCGCTCCTGGATCTGCATGCGCCGCGCATAGATCTCGACGACGCGCGCGAGCTTGGAGATGCCGACGACGCGGTTGCGCGGCAGATAGCCGACATGGACGCGGCCCGAGATCGCGGCGAGATGATGCTCGCAGTGCGAATGGAAACGGATGTCGCGCAGCAGCACGATCTCGTCATAGCCCGCGACCTCGCCGAAGGTGCGCTGCAGGAGCTCGCGCGGATTCTCGCCATAGCCCGCGAACCACTCCTCATACGCGCGCGCGACGCGCGCCGGCGTCGAACGCAGGCCTTCGCGGTCCGGATCCTCGCCGGCCCAGCGGATGAGCGTGCGCACCGCGCCTTCGGCCTCGGCGCGCGTCGGCCGGTCGATCTTCTTTGCGAGGTTGTTGTTGTTGTTGTTGGATCGGCCCGCCTTGCGGTTCGCCATCTTGATCAGCTTGCCCATGCGTGTGTGTCCGAGCCGCGTCCTGCGAAGCTCGAAGAGCGAAGCAGGAAGGATGGTGCGCCGGAGAGGATTCGAACCCCTGACCCCCAGATTCGAAGTCTGGTGCTCTATCCAGCTGAGCTACCGGCGCGGTGAAGGGGTTTTCGGATGTCACGTCGCGCGGGTCAAGCCCTGTAGGGTGTGCTCGGCGCGCCGGTGCGGCAGGATGAGGAGCGTTGAGCCCGCCCGCGCCGAGCGCACGCGTATGGCGGGTCAGCACGCGTGCGCTCGGCTGATCCGGCGCATGAGCACATCGCGAACTCTTCGGCACGCCGAGCACACCCTACGAAGAAAGCACATTCATCTCCGCGACGCCGTGCGCCCGGAGGTCTGCTCGCGGCTCGCTAACGCGAGCAACTCCCCAAGAGGGAGCGGAGCGCCGAGACGGCGCGGCCCGCTTGCGAGGCGGACCAGGGCCGGGGTGCGAGCCCGGCCGAAGATGCGCTTGCGAGGCGCATCCGGCGGGCTCCTTGCGATCGGAGCCCGCGCGCCTCACGGCGCTCCACTGCGGTTCCCGGTCGCTGTGCCCCCGTTAGGGCGACCCATGACCGTCACGGCGTCGAAGCAGCGCGTCGGTCGCGAGCGCCCAGCGCTCGTCGACCCAGCAGGGTTTCTGCGCTCCGACCGTTGTGTCGGAGTGGCTGTTGCTTCGAACCGCCCCGGGCCGGCTGCCAGCCTGGCCGGAGGACCGCGTCCCTGCTCCCGTCGACGGCGGCACCGAGAACGTCCCTCGTGAGCAGGGACGGAAGGAGTATGCACGGCTTTCGGAAAAACGCAATAGCATATTCCGGAAAACGGAAAATTTTTTCGAGCCGCGCTGCGCCTCACCGTGCCGGAGGAACCGCGGCAGCCGCCGGACTGGCGAGTCGAGCGTGCGAGTGCTACCGCAGGGGCTCGATAAGGAGACGCCATGCTCGACCGACCCGCCTCGGAGCGCCAGCCACCCCGGGTCATCCGGATTCACCCGGCCGACAATGTCGTGATCGTGATCGACGATCTCGGTCTCGCGGCGGGCACGCGCATCGACGCCGGACTGGAGCTCACCGAAAACATTCCCCAGGCGCACAAGGTCGCGTTGGTGCCGCTGCGCAAGGGCGACGCGGTGCGCCGCTATGACACCATCATCGGCACTGCGGCCGAGGACATTCCGGCCGGCGGCTGGGTGAAGGAGGAGCGCCTCGAGATGCCGGAGGCGCCGGGGCTCGACGATCTGCCGCTGGCGACGCGGCGCGCGTCGCTCGGCCCGGCGCTGGACGGCTACACCTTCGAGGGCTATCGCAACCGCGACGGCTCGGTCGGCACGCGCAACCTGCTCGCGATCACGACCACGGTGCAATGCGTCTCGGGCGTCGTCGAGCACGCGGTCGCGCGCATCCGCAGGGAGCTGCTGCCGAAATATCCGGGCGTCGACGGCGTGGTCGGGCTCGATCACATCTACGGCTGCGGCGTCGCCATCGATGCGCCCGACGCGCCGATCCCGATCCGCACGCTGCACAATATCAGCCGCAACCCGAACTTCGGCGGCGAGACCATGGTGGTGAGCCTCGGCTGCGAGAAGCTGCAGCCCGAGCGGCTGTTCGGTCCCTTGTCGGCGCACAGCGCCGACCCGGAGATCGGGCTGGTGCGGCTGCAGGATCCAGCCAATGTCGGCTTCGAGGCCATGCTCACGTCGATCATGGCGACGGCGGAGACGCATCTCGCGCGCCTCGCGCGCCGGCAGCGCACCACCTGCCCGGCCGCCGACCTGGTGGTCGGCATGCAGTGCGGCGGGTCCGATGCCTTCTCGGGCATCACGGCCAATCCGGCGCTCGGCTATGCGAGCGACCTGCTGGTGCGGGCCGGCGCGACCGTGATGTTCTCGGAGAACACCGAGGTGCGCGACGGCATCGCGCAGCTCACGGCACGGGCCGCCGACGAGACTGTTGCACGCGAGATCATCGCCGAGCTCGACTGGTATGACCGCTATCTGGCGCGCGGCGGCGTCGATCGCAGCGCCAACACGACGCCCGGCAACAAGAAGGGCGGGCTCTCGAACATCGTCGAGAAGGCCATGGGCTCGATCGCGAAGTCAGGCTCGGCGCCGATCGCCGGCGTCGTCAAGCCCGGCGAGCGCGCCGACCGCAAGGGTCTCCTGTTCGCGGCGACGCCCGCAAGCGACTTCGTCTGCGGCACGCTGCAGCTCGCGGCCGGCATGAACCTGCACGTCTTCACGACCGGCCGCGGCACGCCCTACGGACTCGCCGCCGTGCCCGTCATCAAGGTGGCGACCCGCAGCGAGCTGGCGCGGCGCTGGCACGACCTGATGGACGTCGACACGGGCCGCATCGCGACCGGCGAGACTACCGTCGAGGAGATGGGCTGGGAGCTGTTCCGCACGATGCTCGAGATCGCCAGCGGCCGGCGCAAGACCTGGACGGAGCACTGGGGGCTGCACAATCAGCTGGCGCTGTTCAATCCGGCGCCGATCACGTAGCGCTGCGTAGAAGCATCTCCGCTCGTCCCCGCGAAAGCGGGGACCCAGGAGGCCGCGGTGTGTGTGTGTGTCGCCCCTGGGTGCCCGCTTGCGCGGGCACGAACGGGGTGTGGATCAGACGCCCAGATACCGCTTCAGCACGTCCGGCTGCGCCCTGATCTCGGCGCTCGACCCCTCGTGCGCGATGTGGCCGTTGTTGATGATGTAGACACGCTGCGCCAGCGTGAGCGCGGCGGCGAGGTTCTGCTCCACCAGGACGATGGTCTGGCCGGCGTCGGCGAGATCGCGGCAGGCCTTGACGAGGTCGCGCACGATCACGGGGGCGAGGCCCTCGAAGGGCTCGTCGAGGAGGACGATCTTCGGATCGCGCACGAGCGCGCGAGCGATCGCGAGCATCTGCTGCTCGCCGCCCGAGAGGTCGGTGCCGCGGCTGGTGCGGCGCTCCTTCAGGCGCGGGAACATCTCGTAGATGCGATCAAGCGGCCAGCGGTTGTCGGCCGTGAGGCCGGCGAGCACGATGTTCTCCTCGACGTTGAGCGTGCCGAAGATGCGCCGGTTCTCGTGCACGAGCTGCATGCCGCAGCGGGCGATCGCGTGGCTCTTGAGGCCGGCGATCTCCTTGCCGTCGAGCACGATGGAGCCTTCGCGCGGGGCGACCACGCCCATCAGCGTCTTCAGGGTCGTGCTCTTGCCGGCGCCGTTGCGGCCCAGCAGCGCCACCACCTCGTTGCGCTCGACGCGCAGCGCGACGTCGAACAGGATGTGGCTGTCGCCGTAGTAGCTGTTGAGACCGGTGACTTCGAGAAGGCTCATTCGGCTGCCAACACGCCGTGCACGCCGCCCAGATAGGCGTCCTGCACTTTGCTGTTGTCCTTGATCTCGTCCGGCGTGCCTTCGACCAGCACCCGGCCCTCTTGCAGAACGGTGACGCGCTCGACCAGCTCGAACAGCGAGTCCATGTCGTGGTCGATGATGATCATGGTGCGGCCGCGCGCGATCGACTTGAGCAGGCGCACGGTCTCGACGCGCTCGCTCGGGCTCATGCCGGCGAGCGGCTCGTCGAGCAGCAGCAGGCTCGGCGAGGTCGCGAGCGCGAGGCCAATCTCGAGCCGGCGCTTCTCGCCATAGGCGAGGTCCGACACCGGGATGTCGGCGCGCCTGGTCAGGTTCACGAGCTGCAGCGTGTGCGCGACGCGCTCGTCGAGATGCGGCACGCGGGCGAGCGATTTGAACATGTCGAGCCGGAACTTTCCGCGCAACTCCGCGAGCGCCGCGATGGTGACGTTCTCGCGCACGGTCAGGCGATTGAACAGCTGATTGATCTGGTAGCTCTTGGTGAGCCCGAGCTGGCAGGCCTCGGTGACGGTCTTGCCGGTGATGTCCTGTCCTTCGAACAGGATCTGGCCGGAGGTGGGCGGCACCTCGCAGGTGAGCATCTTGAAGAAAGTGGTCTTGCCGGCGCCGTTCGGGCCGATGATGCCGCGCAGCTCTCCGTGCTCGACCGTGAAGTCGATGTCGCTGTTGGCCGCGAGGCCGCCGTAGCGCTTGCTGAGCCCCTTGGCCTGCAGGATCGGCCCGCTGGCGCGGTCGGTGTCGCGATGGCGCGCCGGCATGGCCGCGATCGCGGGCTGGCGCGCGAGACGGGCGGCGGCCGCCTTCTGCTCCTCCTCGGCAGTCATTTCCGGCGCGGCGTCGTCCTCGGCGGGCTCGCTCCGCTTGCCGCGCGTGGCGAGGCGATAGAGGTCCTCGAGGGCGCCGATCAGGCCGCGGCGCAGGAAGCAGACCAACAATACGAAGATGACGCCGAGCACCAGCTTCCAGGTGGCGCCGAGATTCAGCGTCGTCTGCAGGAAGTCGCTGAGATAGAGCCAGACGGTGGCGCCGAGGAGCGGGCCGAACAGCGTGCCGGCGCCGCCGATCGCGGTCTGCATCACGAGCTGACCGGAGGTCTCGAACATGAAGGCGTCGGGCGGCATGAAGCCCTGCATGACGCCGAGCAGCCCGCCCGCGAACCCCGCATAGGCGGCCGCGACGACGAAGGCGGTGAGCTTGTAGCCGTGGATGTTGTGGCCGACGGCGGCGGCGCGCGTCGGATTATCGCGGATGGCGCGCAGCACGGCGCCGACCGGCGAACGCACGATGCGGATCGCGATCACCATGCCGACGAAGAACCAGAACGCGAGGAACGAGTACATCAGCCAGTCGGTGTCGAAGCGCAGCGTGGTGAAGCCGAGAAAGAGGCTCGGCGGCGGCACGCCCGGCAGGCCGTTCTCGCCGCCCGTGTATTCCGAGAGCGGATTGAACTCGACGAAGTAGAAGACCTCTGAGATCGCCACCGTGATCATGGCGAAATAGATGCCGGTGCGTCGCAGCGCGATCAGTCCGACCAGGTAGCCGATGACGGCCGCGGCGACCATGCCGAGGACGATCGCCAGCGTCACATAGGGAAAGCCCGCCTCGGTGAGCAGGTAGGCCGCGAACATGCCGCCGGTGCCGAAGAAGGCCGACTGGCCGAACGAGAGCAGGCCCGTGAAGCCGAACAGGATGTCGAAGCCGAGACCGAACAGGCCCCAGACCAGGATGCGGTTCATAGTCGTCGGCGTGAAGCCGAGATGGGGCAGGATGAACGGCGCCGCGATCAGGCCGACCGCCGTCAGGATCTCCACCAGCAAAGGGCGTCGCTTCAGCATCGGCTCACTCGCGGCCGGCCGTGCCGAGCAGTCCGTAAGGACGCAGCACGAGCACCAATGTCATCGCGATGAACAGCATCACGTAGGAATAGCCCGGGTTGAACATGGAGGTGATGCTGATGATCTCGCCCGCGATCAGGCCGCCGAGGATCGCCCCCGGGAACGAGCCGACGCCGCCGATCACGACGACCACGAAGGTCTGCACCAGGATCGCCTCGCCGACGTCGGGCGCGATCGAGACCACCGGCGCGTTGACGATGCCGGCGAAGCCCGCCGCCATGGCGCCGATGCCGAACACCAGGGTGAAGACCTTGTAGACGTCGATGCCGAGCGAATCGACCATCACGGAGTCCTCGATGCCGGCGCGCACGATGAGGCCGATGCGCGTGCGGTAGAGCACGAGATAGAGCGCGATGAGCGCGACCGTGACGATGCCGAGCAGCGCGAGACGGTAGGTCGGGTAGAACATGAAGCCGAGCGGCGTGATGCCCGCCAGCCCGGCCGGCGGCGGCACGCTCTTGGACAGGCTGCCGAAGAAGAAGCGGATGGTCTCGACGAAGACGATGCCGAGGCCGAAGGTGACGAGGAGCTGGTCCTCGTGCGGACGCGCATAGAAGTGACGGATGATGACGCGTTCGACCAGGAAGCCGACGATCATGACGAAGAGCGCGCCGCCCGCGACGGCGGCGAGGAAGGAGCCCGTGTAGCTATAGGTCAGCCACCCGGCGTAGCCACCGAGCATGAACATGGCGCCGTGCGCGAGATTGAGGACGCCGAGCGTGCCGTAAATGATGGTGAGGCCCGACGAGATCAGCGCCAGCAGCGCGCCGAGCACCAGACCGTTGAAGCATTGCGAGACGAAGTTCGCCCAGTTGATCATCGGCGCCGCATTCCCGAGGAGTGGCCGTGATGCGCCGCCGCGGCCGCTTACGAGCAGCCGCGGCGCAACGCATCAGGTCAGGTTCAGGTGTAGTCGCCGAGATTGCAGCCGAAGGCGTCCGGCTTCTGCATCAGCGGCTCGCCCGGGACCACCTCGAGGACCTCCCAGAAGTCCTCCTTGTTCTTCATGTCCTTGGGCGCCTTGCCCTTGACGATGACGACGGGACGGACGAGCTGGTGGTCTTCCTTGCGGAAGTAGACCTCGCCGACGGTGGAGTCGAACTTCTCGCCCTTCTCGTATTCCTTGATGATGTCCGGCGGATAGAACGAGCCGGCCTGCGAGACCATGCGGGCCCAGATCGCGAAGGACATGTAGGCGTTGTTGGCGCCCCACTCGGGCTTGTAGCCGAACTTCTTCTCGAAGGCTTCGACGAACATCTTGGCGAGCGGGTACTTGTCCTGCAGCGTCCACCAGAAGTCGGTCGCGGCCAGCACGCCGGCGGTCAGATCCGCGCCGCTCTCCTTGGCGAGGAATGGGATCTGATACGGAATCACCAGCGTCATCTTGGGCAGGATGCCGAACTGCTTCGCCTGCTGGCTCGACAGCACCGCGTCGCGGCCCCAGTTCACGTTGATCAGGAACTCGGCGCCCGAATTGGCGATGTTGGTGAGATACTGGCTGTAGTCCTGGGTGCCGAGCGGCGAGACCTGGTTCGTCACCATCGTCCAGCCGGCGTTCTTGGTCAGATAATCGTTCACCGATTTTGTGACGGTGTGACCGTAGGTGTAGTCCGGCGTCATGAACGCCGCCTTCTTGTTCTTGCCGAACTGCTTCACCAGCACCGGGCCGATCGCATTGGCGGCCGTCTCGCCGTAGAAGTTCTGGCGGAAGCCGTAGCGCACGCAGTCCTTGCCGGTGGTGTCGTTGCTGCCCGAGATGCCGGTGACGTAGAGAATCTTCTCGCGCTGGGCGAACTTGTTGAGCGCGACCGCGACAGCGCTCGAGGTCGAGCCCGTCATCAGCACGATCTTGTTCTGGTTGATGAAGGTCTGCATCGACTGCACGGCCTGGTTCGGCTTGGCCGCGCTGTCGGCGGAGAGCAGGTTGACCTTCTTGCCGAGCAGGCCCTTGGTCACTTTCGGCGCGATCTTCTGCAACAGCGGATCGCCGTTGTTGATGTGCTCGACCGCGAGCTGCCAGCCCTTGAGCTCGTCCTCGCCCTGCACCGCATAGGAGCCGGTGCGCGGCACCGCCGCCGCGACATTCACCGTGTCGCCTTCGGAGCCGGCGGGCCAAGTACCGATCGCCGGCTTGTCGCCGGCACCGACCGCAAAGGCCGGCAGGGTCCACATGGAGGGCAGTGCGACCCCGCCGGCAAGTCCGGCGCCGGCCCGCAGCAGAGTGCGGCGGGATACGCGGCCGAAGATCTCATCTGTTCGCGACATTTTCATTCCTCCCTGGAAGGATGTCGGCGCCCAAATTGTTTTGGGGGCTTTTCGTTTTCTGTTATCCGCACGGCGCGGTGCAGAGTGCTATTGCCATCCGCAGGCCGCGCACGGTCAATGCCACTTTGGTTCGATGTTTTCTCGCATTGATCCGGATTAATAAGAGAGCGCAGGCTGCCCCAACGAGAGCCCCCGGATGACCGCCGAAATCGAGATCGCCCGCGACCTGTCCCTCGCCGAACATCCGTTCGTGACGAGGCTGTCGCGCCTCATGACTCTTGGCCCGGCCGACCTCAAGAGTCTCGAGCGCGTCATGGAGGGCGAGCACATCGTCAAGAAGCGGCAAGACCTCGTCGTCTTCGACGCGGAGTACCGCGGCCTCTGCTTCGTGAAGGACGGCTATGCGATCCGCTACAAGCTGCTGCGCAGCGGCAAGCGGCAGATCCTGAACGTGATCTTGCCGGGCGACGTGATCGGCTTTCCGGTCAGCTTCTTCGACCGGTCCATGTATTCGGTCGTCGCGGTGAGCGACCTGACCTACACCTTCTGCCCGTTCGAGTCGTATGTGCGACTCTGCTACGAGCAGCCGCAATTCGCCCTGGTGCTGAGCTGGCTCGCCGCGCGCGAGGCCGCGATCTATGCGGAGCACATTGTCGATCTCGGCCGGCGCACGCCGGCGGAGCGGCTCGCGCATTTCCTGCTCGAGGTGCATGCGCGGCTGCTGCAGGTCGGACGCGCGGAGGCGACGAGCTTCGAGCTCGCCTTCTCGCAGGAGGTGATGGCCGACGTGCTGGGCCTGAGCGTGCCGCACCTCAACCGCGTGATGCAGCAATTGCGCGCCGAGCAGCTGATCACCAGCCGCGGACGCGTCGTCGAGCTCACCGACATGGCGCGCCTGCAGACGCTCGCGCAGTATCACTTCGTCAACTTGGCGCCGATTCCGCGGGCGCCGGGCTGAAGCGCATCACTGGATGGCGAGCGTGATGCCGCTCAGATTGGCGGACGCTTCGGGGCCGACCTGCGGTCCGCTCAAGCGCAGGAGGACGCCCTTCTCGTTGCGCAGGTCGGCGACCTTGGCGCCGGCGACGAAGGCGGCCGAAGCCGAGACGGCCGTATAGGTACCCGCGATGTCCGACGGGCTGCGCATGTTGTACGCCCGGCCCGTGAGGTTGGCGGTGGCAAGGCCGATAGTGCCGAGGCTGACGCCGCCGACGCTCAGCGGATAAGCCCGGCCTTGGAAGACCAGAGTGCCGCGGCCGCCGCCCACGCCGATGATGAAGCCGCCCTTGGTGACGACGAGCCGCACGGCGCCGGTTGCGGCGTCCGATGGCGCCGCCACGAGAACGAACCCTGCGGCCGCCGCAATGGCGAGCATCGTCCTGCCAAGTCGGATCATGGTCATCTCCTGTTCGGACGCGGCAACACGGGGTCTGCGCGGCCGGCCGTGTGGTGATCAGGAGTCAGGTAGCGAACCCCGGCGGCGGCGGGCAATTATGCGAAGGTGCAGTCGCGCTGCCCCGAAGGACAGGTGGCTGCCGCCGGACGAGACGGATCGATGAGCGCCAAATACGACACCATCGGATTGAACTATGCAGAGCTGCGCAAGCCGGACCCGCGGATCGCGGAGGTCATCCACGCCGCGCTCGGGTCGGCGCAAACCGTCCTGAACGTCGGCGCCGGCACGGGCTCCTACGAGCCTAGCGATCGATCCGTGATCGCGGTCGAGCCGTCGCGCGAGATGATCCGGAAGCGCCGGCAGGGCGCGGCCGAGGCAATCCAGGCGAGCGCCGACGCCCTGCCCTTCGCGGACAAGAGCTTCGACGCCGCGATGGCGATCCTCACGCTTCATCATTGGCCCGACAAGGAGGCGGGCTTGCGCGAGATGCGCCGGGTCACGCGCGGCCCGATCGTCCTGCTCACCTTCGATCCGTCGCACCGCCCGTGGTTGACCGACTACCTGCCGGAGCTTGCGGCACTGGACGAGGCGCAGGCGCCGGCAATGTCCGACTATGAACGCTGGCTCGGCCCGGTGCGCATTACGCCCGTATTGGTGCCGCATGATTGCAGCGACGGCTTTCTGTATGCGTATTGGCGCCGGCCCGCGGCTTATCTCGATCCCTACATCCGCTCCGGCAGTTCGTCCTTCTTCGCGATCGGCAGCAGCGCCGACGCCGGATTGGAGAGGCTGCGGCACGATCTCGAGACGGGCGCCTGGGAGCGCCGCTACGCCGAGCTGCGCGCGCGCGATGAGTACGATGCGGGATACCGCCTCGTCGTGGCGGACTGATCCGCGAAGCGCGCTCGATCAGCAAGCCTCACTGGGGACGACGAGCCGGCCTCTCACAGCTTCAGGGTTTGGGCGCCCGGCTGGGTGATCTGCATGTCGCCGAAGCGGCACGAACCGGCGCGGCGCTGGAAGAGCGAGACGCCGAGCAGCCAGACGCGCGTGACGGACTTGGCCGGCCCGCCGATGTGCTCCTTGTAGTCCGCATAGACGTCACGCTCGTCGTCGACCCATTTGCCGAGGTCGGCAACACCGCTGCGCACCGCCATGTGCGACTCGAGCGGCGTCCAGCGCGGGATCGGGCAACGGAACGCCTTGCCGACCGGCAGGCTGCAGCTCCAGAAATAGGTGAGGTCCTGACCATCGTCGAACTCCGCCGCGATGGACATGTAGTCATGCGATGTGAGCTGATCCTCCGGCAGCCGCGACGGCAGCTCCTCGACGATCCAGCGCCAGCTCAGCTTCGTCTGCGGCTTCAACTCGATGTTGACGGGACGCTGCAAAATCCCCGCGTTCTTCAGCGGCTCGCAGGAGATCGCGCCGTTGCCGACGTCGTTGAAGATGACCGGACCTCCACCCAGCATGAAGAAGTTGTTCCAGCCGGCCGGCAGCTTGCGCGGCGAGCGAAGGCGCGCCAGCTCCGCAGCGACGATGCCGTTGACATCCCCGTGCTTGAGCAGGCTTTCCAGACCGGCGACCGCGCTGCCTTGCCAGGCGAGCGCCACGCCGTAGATGCGTGCGTCGGCCTTGACGTACTGATCCTTGGGCACCGCAAGCTCGCCCTCGTCGCTCTGAAACTCGACGAGCGATCGCGCCATCTCGAGCGGACCGTTTTCGACCGCCGTCATTGTCCCGGAATTGCTCATCGGATTGAACATCGGACGGGTGCCGCGGGTGCGCACGTGAAACGCGACGCCTGGCTCGACCCAGAGGTCCTGCTCACGGGCGAGCCACACGCGACCGCCGAGCAGGAAGGTCGCTTCCTGTCCCTTGGCGAGGGTGATCCCGAGATCCTTCCACGGCAGCTCGCTGCCGCTGAGTTCGAAGACGTGGGCCTTCTGCAGCTCGGGCGATTTCGCCCGGGCGATGAGCGCCGTCATGCCCTCGATGAGCTCCGCACGGTCGAGGAAGCTGACGGCGGCCTCGGCCGCGCGATCGAGGACGAGGGTGGCGAGGGGCGCCGTCAGCCCCATGGCCATGAGCTTCTTGAGCATGCCGCGCCGATCAGTGCCCTCTGCAGCGTTCCGAGAACAGCCGGCATGATGAGGCAATGTGCACATGACGTCCTCCCTGATGTTCGCGCAGTTGCGGAGCAAAGCCCTGAGGGCGTAGCGCAGAGGACGCAGGAAGGCTTGAGCATGTTGCCCGCAATGGCCGGGCATATTGCCCGGCGTGACGCAGCGCTCCGCGTAGACAGATTCCGCCGAAGCGATCCGATGCCGCCGCGTGTCTTCTATTCTCGCGGACCGCGGACACGCGGGCGTTCGCGTCTGGTGCGAGCTGCCGCTCATCGGGGCAAAAAAAAATGAGCCAAAATCCTTGGCTCACCCCAGAAGCGGAAAATGGCGCGCCCGAAAGGATTCGAACCTCTGACCCCCAGATTCGTAGTCTGGTGCTCTATCCAGCTGAGCTACGGGCGCACACCCAAGGGGGAACTCGGTCCCGCTGCGGGCCCGGGATAGCTATAGGGTCGGCTCGCACTTGGCAAGGGGTTGGGAGAATACGGAGCCGCCTAGGCGCGGGGCAGAAATCAAGTCGCCGGAACGACTTGCAGGCTCTTGCCGCTGAGCCAGGCGCCAAGCGTGAGAAGCCGCGGCCAGGCCTGGACGGCGGGCAGCATCAGGTGGCCGGCGGTGACGGGTCGCATCGCCAGATGCGCGAACAGCGCGGCGGCGCGCACGCGGGTTGCGAAGTTCCGGTTCCACTCGGCCGTGTAGGCCTGTCCGGCGGCGCGGGTGTCGCCGGCGCAGACCCGGTCCCGACGCGCGTCCAGCGCGCGGGCGAGCAGCCAGGCGGACTGCATCGCCATGCTGATGCCTTCGGCGACGATCGGATGTGCTTCGCCCGCGAGGTTGCCCGCGAAGAACATGCCGCCGCGCTCGCCTATGCGGATGCCAGGGCGGATCGGGCCGGCCGAGAGCCAGGCGCTGTGCAGCCGGGCGCGCGCCAGCGCCTCGCGCACGCCGCGACAGGACTCGGCGATGTGATGCAGCACGGCCTCGCCGGCCGGAACGCCAGGGTGGCACGCGCGGCAACGCGCGAGCGCATCGCGGCGGATGCAGCACGAGAGGCTGACGCGGCCGGCATCGCTCGTCACCATGCCGCCATAGCCGCCCGGGAAGACGACGAGCGGCATCAGGTCGGCGGGCAGCTCGCTGTCCTCGAAATGAGCCTTGAAGGCGAGCAGATCGCTGGGCGCATGCGCGCGCGGCGGCGGCGCGAGCGGGCCACGCTCCCAGGAGCCGGAGGCCGCCACCACGGTGCGGCCGCGCAGCGTGATGGTCTCGTCCTTCCCGGCGATCGTGCAGAGCGCGGCGTCGCGCTCGCGCCTCACTGCGACGACCGTGCAGGGC
>JAEYAU010000132.1 GCA_023404705.1 Pseudomonadota bacterium | reverse complement strand
CGGCCCGGCTTCATGCTGCCGCCGCTGATGTTCTCGGAGCACGTGATCGAGGCGCTGGTGCTCGGCTCGGGCTGGGTCGCGGACCGCGGCGACGAGCGGCTCGGCGCCGCGGCGCGCAACGCGCTCGCCAAGATCGGCGCGGTGCTGCCGAGCGATTTGCGCGACGCGCTCGACGCCTCGCCGCTGCTGGTCGCGCCCGCGCCCGTGGTCGCGCCGGCGATCGATCTTTCGGTGGTGCGCAAGGCGATCCGCTCCGAGCGCAAGCTCGCGATCTGCTATCGCGACGTCAACGGCTCGGAGTCGAAGCGCACCGTGTGGCCCTTCGCGCTCGCCTTCTTCGAATGCGTGCGCGTGGTCGTCGCCTGGTGCGAGCTGCGCCAAGACTTCCGCAATTTCCGCGCCGATCGTGTCTCCGAGCTCGAGGTGATCGACGTGCGCTATCCGCGCCGTCGCCAGGTGCTGCTGAAGGAATGGCGCGAGGCCGAGCAGCGCCGCGGCGAAGCGCACAAGACCGCGCGGCCGGAGCGGCCCGCGCTGGCGAACAAGCCCACACCCGTGGTCAAGCCGCGCGCCGCGTGAGAATGGAGCTGCTGCCAAATCCTGGCAGTGGCTGCGCGTAGAATGCTCTCCTCGAAACAAGGAGAGCCCCGATGCCGAACCCCAGCTTCATCATTCTCTACGTCGACGATCCCGCCGCGAGCGCCGGCTTCTATCGCGATCTCCTCGCGCGCGAGCCCGTCGATGCCTCGCCGACCTTCGCGATGTTCGCGCTCGACTCCGGCGTGATGCTCGGCTTGTGGAAGCACGCCAATGTCGAGCCGGCCGCGTCGCAGAAGGGCGGCGGCAGCGAGGTCGCCTTCACGGTCGCGGACGCGGCCGAGGTCGACGCCACTCATGCGGGCTGGCGCGGCCGCGGCCTTAAGATCGCGCAGACGCCGACGGACATGGACTTCGGCCGCACCTTCGTGGCGCTCGATCCCGACGGTCATCGTCTGCGCGTGTTCGCACCGGCTGCCGCATGATGCGCGCGTACGCGACGGGCTACGTCGCTTGGTCGCGCGGCAATTCGCAGCATTCACCTCTCCGGAACGATCGCCACGTTGCGGGATTGCGGTTCACGTAACCCGGAGAGGTGAATGATCGACGCGCAAGTGAAGCAAGGCATGCTGTGCCCCGTGTGCAAGACCGACCTGATGATGACGGACCGTCAGGGCGTCGAGGTCGACTACTGCCCGCGCTGCCGCGGCGTGTGGCTCGACCGCGGCGAGCTCGACAAGATCATCGAGCGCAGCGCCGCCATGGAAGCACCCGCGCAGCGCGCGCCCGCGGAGGCTTACGGCGGGCCTGATCCGCGCGGCGCCTACGATCCGCGCGGCGGCTACGATGCGCGTTACGAGGAGCGCCGTCCCTATCGGCGCGACGATGATGACGACTACTACAAGCGCCAGCACCATCACCGGCGCAAGAAGTCGTGGCTGGGGGATATTCTGGATTTCGATTGAGTGCGGCGCCGTAGGGTGCGCTAAGGCGGCCCGGAAAGGCGTTGTGTCACTCGGCTTTCGTTCCGCCGTGCGCACGCTTGCCGACTCACGAACGCGTGCGCACGCGCGATCGTCGCTGTGCCAGCTCGCTGCGCCTCGGGCGCGCTTAGCGCACCCTACGCGCTGACGCTGCGGAACTTCGCTCCCATCCGAATCCGATGCTATGAACCGCGACGGACGCGACGCGTCCGCGCTGGAGCATGAGGATGGCCCGACGCGCCGGGAGCGCTGATCTGCCGTTGCATGGCGGCCGCGTGCCGCGCTGGCTGGGCGAGCGCATGACGCGGATCGGCGCCGTCACGGTCGAGGCGATCGTGCACCATTACGGCCGCGACGAGCTGCTGCGGCGGCTGGCGCATCCGTTCTGGTTCCAGTCGTTCGGCGCCGTCATGGGCATGGACTGGCATTCCTCGGGCATCACCACCAGCGTGATCGGCGCGCTCAAGCGCGGCCTCAAGCCGCTCGAGAGCGAGCTCGGTATCCATGTGTGCGGCGGGCGCGGCACGCATTCGCGCAAGACGCCGGGCGAGCTGGTCGCGATCGGCGAGCGCACCGGGCTCGACGGCGCGGCGCTCGCGCAGGCGAGCCGGCTGGTCGCCAAGGTGGACAGCGCGGCCGTGCAGGACGGCTTCGATCTCTATCTGCACGGCTTCATCCTCACCGATGACGGCAAGTGGGTCGTGGTGCAGCAGGGCATGAACGGCGACAAGCGCCAGGCCCGCCGCTACCACTGGCTCTCGGAAGGATTGGAGAGCTTCGTCGATGCGCCGCATTCGGCAATCGACGGACCCGGCCAGGGTGAGATCGTCAACCTCACGGACCGGCGCGCCGCGGCCTCACGCCACGCGCAGCTCGACCTGCTCGCATCGATCGGGCCGGACGGCATCGTGCGTCGGCTCGCGGCGCTGGAGGAGCGCGCGCCCGCGGAGGCGCCGAAGGAAGAGCCGCAGCCGCTGCTGCCGCATCTCATCATGCCGGCGCATCACGATGTGCGCGCCGAGGACGTGGTGAGCCGCCGTCTGCACGGCACGCTCGCGGCGGCCGCCGATCGCGGGCCGAAGGATTTTCCCGAGCTGCTGCTCACGCCGGGCGTCGGCGCGCGCACCGTGAGCGCGCTCGCGATGGTTGCCGAGGTCGTGCACGGCACGCCGTGCCGCTTCACGGATCCGGCGCGCTTCTCCTTCGCGCATGGCGGCAAGGACCGGCATCCCTTCCCGGTGCCGCTCAAGGTGTATGACGAGACCATCCGCGTGCTGAAGTCCGCGGTGCAGAGCGCGAAGCTCGGCCGCGACGAGGAGCTCGGCGCGCTCAAGCGCCTCGACGATCAGGCGCGCGCGCTCGAGCGCGAAGCGCGCGGCCCTTCGGTGCCGGAGCTGATCGGGCAGGAGATGAAGCGCTCGCCGAGCTACGACGGCCGCAGCGTGTTCGGCTGGGAAGGCGATTTGCGTGCCGCCGGCAAGGCGCCCGCGAAACCGAACGTGATGCGGCCGCTGAAGGACGCGTAGGGTGCGCTAAGGCGCGCCGGTGACTCGCGTAAGATCGGTGAGTCGATCGCGCCGTGCGCACGTGGTGAGGCAGCACGCGTGCGCACGCGGCATCGAGGCCTCGCGTCACGAGAGAGTGGGGCCGCTTAGCGCACCCTACGAACTCGCGAATCCGTGAAGGTTCCGGCATTGCATGACGACATCCGGGCGCTACGTGACAGGCACGAAACCCGGAGGACATTATGCGCGTGTTCCTTGCAGGCGCGACCGGCGCGATCGGTAAGCGACTGGTGCCGATGCTTGTCGGCGCCGGGCACCAGGTCATGGCGATGACGCGCACGGCCGACAAGGCGGATGGACTGCGGCAGCTCGGCGCCGAGCCGGTGGTGCTCGATGCCTTCGATCGCGCGGGCGTGATCGCGGCCGTGCGCGCAGCCGCGCCCGATGCGGTGGTGCATCAGCTCACGGCGATTCCGGAGACGGTGGACTTCCGCACCTTCGGAGAATCCTTCGCGGTCACGAACCGTCTGCGCACCGAAGGTCTCGACAATCTCCTGGCCGGTGCGCACGAGGCCGGCGCACAACACTTCATCGCGCAGAGCTTTGCGGGATGGCCCTATGCGCGCGAGGGCGGGCCCGTGAAGACCGAGGAGGATGCGCTCGATCCCGCGCCCTCTGCAGGATTCCGCGACACGCTCGCGGCGATCAAGACGCTGGAGGATCGCATGAGCCGCGAGAGCGGACTGCGCTGCGTCGCGCTGCGCTACGGCATCCTCTATGGCCCCGGCACATCGATCGCGCCGGGCGGCGCCGTCTACGAGGCCGTCAAGGCGCGCAAGGTGCCGGTGGTCGGTGGCGGCGGCGGGATCTGGTCGTTCACGCATATCGACGATGCGGCCGGCTCCACGGTCGCGGCGCTCGCGAGGGAGGCGCGCGGCATCTTCAACGCGGTGGACGATGAGCCAGCCGCGGTGCGCGAGTGGCTGCCCTATCTCGCGAAGGTGGTCGGTGCGGGGCGGCCGTGGCGTGTGCCAGCCTTCATCGCGCGTTGGGTCATCGGCCGCACCGGCGTCGAGATGATGACCGAGATCCGCGGCGCGTCGAACGCGAAGGCGAAGCGCGAGCTCGGATGGCAGCCCGCGGTGCCGAGCTGGCGCGAGGGGTTCCGGGAGTTGGCCAGCGGCGCGTAGGGTGCGCTAAGGCGCGCCGATGAGTCGCGAGAGAATGATGAGTCGATCGCGCCGTGCGCACGTGGTGAGTCAGCACGCGTGCGCACGCGGCATCGAAGCTTCGGATCAACTGGAGAGGTTTGGGCCGCTTAGCGCACCCTACGACGGGAAGCATATGCTACGCGTGCTGAGCCGCGAGTCAGCACCGCGTGGGCAAAATCGCCGGCATGCGCTGTGCAAGCGGCGTGGATCGGAGGTGGGCGATTTTGCCCACCCTACGAAGCTACATCTCCTCGGCGTCCTCGAGATGCGTGCGCAGGTGCGGCAGCATGCGGCGGGCGAGACTTGCGAGCGTCGGATCATCGCCGGACCGCGCGTAGCTGGTGTAGAGCGCGACGGCGTCGCGGTGCACCTCGATCTGCATGCGCTTGTAGAGGCGTTCGAAGGCGCGGCCCTGCAGGGCCGCCAACTGGTTGAGCATGGCGGTATGGCGTGCGTCCATGCGGGTGGGATGTTCCGAACCCGCACTGCCGACCGTCGCGCTCGTCGCCGGCACGGCGGGCGCCGCGCCCGCGACCGTGCTGGTGGGGCCCGGATTGGGCGTGAGCGCAGCGGTGATCATCGCGTGGTCCTGAAGCATGCGCTCGGCGAAACGATGGACCGCACCGCTGACGGCCCGCTGCAGGGCGAGCCGGCTCGCTTCGATCTCGAAGGTTTCGGACGATAAGGCGGCCTGGCGGAAGGCGGCTGCATCGAGGCTCGGCTTCGCGGACTTGGCAATGACCGGAGAACACAGCACGGCAGCCAGCAGGGCCGCGAGCAGCAGGCGGGGCATGGATCGGCTCCGTTCGGAACGTCGAGCGTGCAACATCAGGTGATGCGTTAGGTTCCTGAACGAAATCAAAAATTCGCGCGGGCGGCGGAACTTACCGTCGCCGGTCACGCGCCGGTGCGAGCCTGCGGATCGCCGCCGTAGTCGACCGCAGTCGACATGAACTGATCGCGTGCCGCCGTCAGGCGCTTCAGCAGGCCATGACTGCGAGACATCACGGTCTGCACGTCGATCATCAAGGCCAGCAGCTCCTCGGCGGTGCGCGTGTCGCGCGTCTGCGAGGCGAGACGCCCCACCAGGTCGCGCTGGCGCGCGATGCACCGCTCGGCATGCGTCAGGTAGGCCGCGGTCGGCGGCTTTTCGTCGGGATTCATCTGTCCTCGCAGCGGTGCCGTGCTCTCCACGAAGGGTGCGGACCGCGCGTGGACATGTGGCGGCTTTGACCCGATCCGGACGGGCCCGCCTTGTCACGTAGCACGTCATGGAACCTGGCGGGAGGTGCCCCGGCGCGGTCGCGGAGCACTCACTCCCCGGGGAGGCCGAGCTCGCGCCGCATGCGATCGCGGTTGCGGATATGCAACTGCTGGCTCTGCAGCATCACGGCCAGAAGCTCGCGCGCCTGCTCGGCCGCCTTGTCGTGCCCGTCGCGTTCGAGTTCGGAGATCCGCGCGCGCTGCTCGGCAAGATGGCGCTCGCCCTGGACGACATGGGCTTCCGCCTCCACCAGGTGCTGCTCGAGGATGTCCCGTTCCATGCCGCAGCCTAGCACGTCCGGCGGCCGCCGGACTGCGGGCCGATCAGGTGTTCTCGACGGTCTGCTGCAGGGTGTAGCGGCATTCGCATTCCAGTGTGACGGTCTCGGCCTGGGCCGGCGCACCGGCGGGGGCGGGCTCGATGCGGGCGAGCCGCATCGTGCCGCCGCAGCGGGGGCATTCCAACTGGGGGAGAGGCACGACCTCCGGCTCGGCGGCGACGCGGCGCTTCATCTCGCTGGTGAAGTCGGAGAGCCGGCCCGTGAACTCATAGCTGCGGGCGAGCTTGAGCCAGCGGTCCTCCATGCGCAGATAGTGCTCGCGTGTGTCGGCGTGGCGGGCGCGCGTCGCCCACTCCCGACACTCGGCGGCGCGGCGGTAGCAATCGCGAATGGCTTCGGTGACGTTCTGGAGCATCGGAGTGGAGCAGCGGATCACATGCAGGCCAGAGGGAGGCGCTGATTCAACCGCGGAGCCGGGGGCCAAGTTCCATCGGCGGTGCGCGGCTCCTGCGGGCCCTACTTGCGGATCCGCCCCAGGATTTCGGACGAGGCCGTGATCGCCTCTTTGGTCACGGCCTTCACCTCGGCATCGGTCGACAAGAGGTGCCGACAGGACGCGAGACGCTCCTGACTGGAAGCGCTGGTCTGGGAGGTGCGGTCGGAGATGTCGGTGATGAGCTGGCGCAGCTCCGTGCGAGAATACATGGCTCCCTCCATTGCAGGCGGGAGCACAGGAGTGTCTCTCAGCCACCGACGCCCACGACAGAAGTCACGGCCGGTGATATTCAACACATGGGAATGCAGCGTCGTGATTATAAGAGGCCCCGCGCATTATTCGCGGGCCGCTCAATCCACGCGATCGATCGTCTGCTGCAGCGCAAAACTGCACTCGCAGCTAAACGTCACGGTTTCGGCGCGGCGCTGCGGCGTCGCGCAGGGCTCCAGCTTCACCAGGCGCATGTGCTTGCCGCATTGCGGACACATCACGCGCGGAATCGCAGGATGTGGCGGCGTGAGGACCGCGACGTGCCGTTTCGCCTCTTCGGTGAAATCTCCGAGCCGCCGCTTGAACTCGTGACTCTTGGCGAGCAGCAGCCAGCGGCGCTCCATGTTGAGATAGCGTTCGCGCTGCTCGGCATCGATGGCGCGCTGGGCGCGCTCGCGGCATTCCGCAGCGCGGAGGTAGCAGTCGCTGATTTCGTTCGAGAGGTTCTGGAGCATCCGGCCGCCACCCGAAACGTCGCCGCACGAATAATCCAACACGGGGTCCCCCATGGCAAATCAAAACAACAGACACGATCCTTGGGGGTTTTGAAGCGCGAAGTGTTTTACAGGTAACGAGGGACGCGGCGCGCGGTTCCATTGGTTCGTCACGATGGAACGAACCATGGAGGGCCGGGGTTGCCAACGAGGCACTGCCGCGGAGACCCTGATGGCCCATCGCGACATCTTGGCGATCGGCACCTCGGCGGGGGGCTTCGAAGCCTTGCGCTTCCTGGCGAGCCGCTTTCCTCCTGATTTTCCCGCCTCGGTGCTTGTCACGATCCATCTGCCGAGCCACTTTCAATCTCACCTGGACATGCTGCTGAGCAAGTCCGGACCGCTGCCGGCAAGCTTCGCGCGCGACGGCGAAACGCCGAAAAGCGGCCGCATCTACATCGCGACTCCCGAGCGCCATCTGCTTGTGCTCGGCAACAAGCTGCATCTCGGCCACGGTCCGCGTGAGAACTTCGCGCGTCCGGCGATCGATCCCATGTTCCGGTCGGTGGCGGCCTGCTGCGCCGAGCGCGCGATCGGGGTGGTGCTCACGGGCTCGCTCGGGGATGGGTCCGCGGGTCTGCATGTGCTGAAGCAGGCCGGCGGGATCACGGTGGTGCAGGACCCGGCGGATGCCGCCTTTCCGGAAATGCCGCGCCGCGCCATGACGCGGGCGACGCCCGATCATGTCATCGGATTGGCCGAAATGCCGATGCTGCTTGCAGAGCTCGTTCGCGAACCAATCGGAAAGGGGGCGCCCGTGCCCGAGATCACCCAATACGAAGTCGACGTGGCGCGCGGCGGGCGGGCCAACATGGACGACATGGACCGCCTCGGCCGCCGCTCGGTCCTCGCCTGTCCGGATTGTCACGGCATCATGTGGGAGATCGACGAGGGCAACGTCGTTCGATTCCGTTGCCATCTCGGCCATGCCTACACGGCGGAGCTGATGAGCGTGGCGCTCGACGAGAATCTGCGGCGGGCGCTGGGCAGCGCGCTGCGCTCGCTCGAAGAGCGGGTCGCGCTCATGCACAAGCTGCACCAGCAGGCACGCTCGCGGAAAACTCCGAAGCTGGCCGAGATGTGGGGGCATCGCGCCGAGGAATACGAACAGGAGGCCAATGTCGTGCGCGAATCCATCCGCCGGGTCGATGCACTGGCGAGCCAGCCGGTGGAGGACCAGGCAGCCGAGTGATGGTCGCGTGGGGGCGGGGCGATTTTCATGGCGTCAGGAACGCCAAATCCGTCGAGACGTTGCCTTTTTGGCGCTAGGATGAGCCCCGAAGGGCGCACTGAGATGCATCGCCCGGCACGGCCGGGTCTTGTTTTTCGGCTGCCGGTGAGGTCAAGGACTTTGCCGGCTTGAATGTCATCCCCGGGATTGCATTCGAGCGCGCATCAGCGAGATTGCGCCGGAGGGGATGGTGTCGAGTGAGGACAAGTTGCTGGTGATCGGCGTCGGCGCCTCGGCCGGCGGGGTCGAGGCCTTGCAGAAATTCTTCCAGGCCATGCCCGAGGCGCACGGCATGGCCTTCCTGCTGATGACGCATCAGCGGCGTGGGCAGGAGAGCGCGCTTCCCGAGATCGTCGCGCGCGCCACCCGGATGCCGGTGAGCTTCGCCGAGGATGGAGCGCGGATCGAGGCGGGCCGGGTTTATGTCTGTCCGCCCGACCAGGCCATGACGCTGGCGGACGGCGTCTTGAGCCTGGTGCCGGCCCATCCCGAGGCCGGCCAGAAGCTGATCGACCTGTTCTTCGCGGCGCTCGCCGAGGATCGCAAGGAAGCATCCGTGGGCATCCTGCTTTCGGGCAGCGGCACCGACGGCGCGCTCGGCATGAAGGCGATCAAGGAGCACGGCGGCTTCACCATGGCGCAGGGCCACAATGGCAGTGCGCCCGGGCACAGCGGCATGCCGGACACGGCGGTGGCGGCGGGCGTGGTGGACGTGGTGCTGCCGGTCGAGGAACTGCCCGCGCGGCTGCTCACCTTCGCGCAGAACTTCCGCGAGGTCGAATCCATCGACGATGCACAGCTCGACGTCGATGAGGAGATGCGCGATGCGCAGCGCACCATCGCGCGCATCCTGCTCGGCCAGGTGGGACACGATTTTTCGGGCTACAAGGAGAAGACCTTCATGCGCCGCGTGCGGCGGCGCATGAGCGTGCTGCAGATCTCGGCGCTCGACGAATACATCCAGATCCTGCGCGAGAGCCCGGACGAGGTCACGCACCTGTTCCGCGACCTGCTGATCGGGGTCACGGCTTTCTTCCGCGACGCCGACGCCTTCGCGATGCTCGAGAGCCAGGTGATTCCACGCCTGTTCGACGGCAAGGGACCGGCCGATTCGGTGCGCGTCTGGGTGCCGGGCTGCGCCACCGGCGAGGAGGTCTACTCGTTGGCGATCATGCTGCGCGAGCACATGAACACCATGAAGGCGCCACCCAAGGTGCAGGTCTTCGCGACCGATATCGACGACGGGGCGCTCGGCGTCGCGCGCGCGGGGCGATACCCCGTGCAGTCCATGGACGCGGTCTCGCCGGAGCGGCGCAAGCGCTTCTTCACGGGCGACGACCTCAGCCTGGCGGTGAGCAAGGATCTGCGCGACATGTGCATCTTCTCCGAGCACAGCGTGATCCGCGATCCGCCGTTCTCGCGCATGGACCTGATCTCGTGCCGCAACCTGCTGATCTATCTTGGCAGCGAGTTCCAGTCGCACGTCGTGCCCGTGTTCCACTTCGCGCTCAAGCCGCGCGGCTATCTGTTCCTCGGCACCTCGGAGAACGTCGGGCAGTTCTCCGACCTGTTCACCGCGATCGACAAGAAGCAGCGCATCTTCCAGCGCCGCGACCATGTCTCGCTGCCGCTCAACTTCTCGCATTTCTCGCCGCTCGGCCGCCCGGCGCCGACCGCCGGCGAGATGCGGCGCGAGCCGGGCGCGATGGCAACGGCGCTGCGGCGCGCGGTCGACACGCGCATGCTGGAGCGGCATACGCCCGCGCATGTGGTGATCAACCGCGAGGGCGACATCCTCCACTATTCGCCGCGCACCGGAAAATATCTCGAGCCCGCCGCCGGGCTGCCGAACCGGCAGCTGATCGCGATGGCACGCCGCGGCCTGCGGCTCGAGCTGCGCGGCGCGTTGCGCGAGGCCCTGGAGGCCCGACGCATGGTCACACGACGCAACATCACGGTCGAGCTCGAGGACCGACTGCAGCCGATCGATCTCACGATCGAGCCACTCGGCGACGACGACAACGACCCCCTGTTTCTCGTCGTGTTCGACGACGTCGCGCCGCCGCAGGCGCATCAGGAGGCGGTGCGGCACGAAAGCGTCGGCGACCGCACGGCCGATCGGCTGGAGCAGGAGCTGCGCGACACGCGCGAGCGCCTGCAATCGACCATCGAGGAATACGAGACCGCGGTCGAGGAGCTCAAATCCTCGAACGAGGAGCTGCAGTCCATGAACGAGGAGCTGCAGTCCACCAACGAGGAAATGGAGACCGCCAAGGAGGAGCTGCAGTCGGTCAACGAGGAGCTGCACACGATCAATGCGGAGCTCAACAGCAAGGTCGAGGAGGTGGACCGCGCCAATGCGGATCTGCGCAACGTGTTCGAGTCCACGCAGATCGCCACCATCTTCCTCGACCGCGGCCTGGTGATCCGCAGCTTCACCCCGGCGGTGGCGGGCCTGTTCAACCTGATCTCCAGCGACAAGGGTCGGCCGCTCACCGACATCGTCAGCAATCTCGAAGGCGAGGGCGACCTGCGGCGCGACGTGCAGTTCGTGCTCGAGACCGGGGAGACGCGCGAGCGGCGCGTCACCCGCCGCGACAACGCCGCGCACTACCTGATGCGCATCCTGCCCTACCGCACGCATCCGAGCCTGATCGACGGCGTGCTGATCACCTTCATCCAGGTGACCAAGATGGTGGAGGCCGAGGCGCACCAGCGCACGCTGATCGAGGAGCTGAACCACCGCGTGCGCAACATGCTGACCGTGATCGGCGCGATCGCCAAGCAGACGCTGGTGCGCACGCCCTCGCCGGAGCGCTTCACCGAGGCGTTCCTCGGCCGGCTGCAGTCGATGGCGAACTCCTACAATCTGATCGCCAAGGAGCAGTGGGGCAGCGTCGGGCTCGCGGACATCCTCAAGAGCGAGCTCGCATCCTTCTCGGCGAGCCGGATCACGCTCGACGGGCCCCCGGTGACATTCAAGCCGGCGCGCGCCGTGGCGCTCGGCCTCGTCGTGCACGAGCTCGCGACCAATGCGGCGAAATACGGAGCCTTCGCGGGACCGGCCGGGCGGGTCTCGGTCGCATGGCGCATCGAGGACGGGCAGGTGCTGCTCGAATGGGTCGAGAGCGACGGGCCGCAGGTGAAGCCGCCGGAGCGCCGCGGTTTCGGCACCGAGCTGATCGAGCGGCAGGTCGCCTCGGCGCTCGACGGCAAGGCGGTGCTCGACTACGCGCCCGAAGGACTGCGCGTGAAGCTTTCTATTCCGGCTCCATCGCCGTAGGATTGCAGCGAGAGGGGGCCATGGACTCGCTCGCCGGATGTCGCGTTCTCGTGGTGGAGGATGATGCGCTGCTCGGAATGGATCTCGAGCAGATCCTCCTGCAGGCCGGCTGCACCGTGCGCGGACCCTGCCCAACGCTGGACGAGGCGCTGAAGGCGGCCGCCGACGAGATGCCGGACGTCGCTGTGCTCGACATGAATCTGCGCGGCGTCATGGTGTTTCCGGTCGCGGATCTGCTGGCCGATTCGGCCGTGCCGTTCATCATCGTCTCGGGCCATACGCGCACCATGCTGCCGGCGCGCCACCGCACGCGGCCATTCCTGACCAAGCCTTTCGACGGCAGGCGGCTGCTCGCGCTGCTGCGCGAGGCGCTCGGGACGCCGCCGCGATCGTCGGCCGTCCCGGGCCGCCGGCGCGCACCTGCGGAGGGGCCGCCGACGCGGCGCCGGCGAACCGCAGGTTAGCCACAACCCATTCTCCCGCGACGGGAAATTCTTCGGCGCTTGAACCCCGCGCGGCCCTGTCGCGACCAAGGGGCGCTGCCGGTCCCAGGCGGCTTTCGGGGGATTTCATGACACGTCTCGGCACGATCACCGCGCTCGCGCTTCTCTGGCTCACGGCGCCGGCCTGCGCGGACGACCTGCTCGACACGGCGCGGCTGCCGCGCACCGCGGACGCGAAGGAGCTGTTCGCCAATCCGGTGACCACGATCTTCGTGACGCGCCAGTCGGTCGGCGAGAGCGCGCAGGCCGCGAGCGCGGCGCTCGCACGCGAAGGCTGGCAGGCTTACGGCCCGGCGTTCGCGCAGCAGCTCGACCGGGCGGACCAGAAGATCCTCAGCTTCAAGAAGGGCTCGATCGGGCTCAACGTGTTCGTCACGGTCGCGCCCGCGCAGGGCAATGCGACCAGCGTGCAGTATTCGGGCGTGAAGCTCGCGCACGACCTGCCGTTCCCGAAGGACGCCGCCGAGGTGAAGTTCGATCCGAACCGGCCGCATCTCGAATGCGTCACGGCCGAGAGCCTCGGCGCGGCGCTCGATTTCTTCCGCATGGAGCTCGCGACGCGCGGCTGGTCGCCCTGGACGGCGCCCGGCGCCGTGATCTCCACCGAGAAGGAGGCGACGCTGTTCTTCACGCGCGAGGGCGAGAAGCCGCTGCTGCTCAAGCTCTGGCGCGGCGAGGAGCGAACGCGGGTGAAGATCGAGAGCGTGCCCGCGAGCCTGCTCGCGAAGCTGGCGCACCCGAAGAACGAGCCGGCGCCTGCGCCGCCGCAAGCCGCCGCGCCGGTGCGCAGCGCGGTCGACACGGCGATCGAAGACACGATGAAGCAGGCGATCCAGGGCGCGCTGCAGGATGCGCTGCGCGACGTGAAGGGCGCGCGCGCTCCGGCGCCGGCGCCGAAGACCGCCGAGGCCCCGCTGCAGGCGATGGAGGGCGGCGCGCCGATCCCCGTCCCTGCGAGCGCACAGGACCTGGAGCACGATGGCGAGGACCGCACGCTGGAGTTCGTCGCCGAGTCGAGCGTCGCTGCGGTCGCGGCGTTCTATCGCGCGCAGATGAAAGGCTGGAAGGAAGGCCGCTCGGTGATCAACCGCCCGAACATGGTGGTGCTCGACTACACGAAGGGCGGCAAGGCGGTCTCGCTCACCATCATGCAGATGGGCCCCAAGACCGACGTGAAGGCGCGCGGCTCCGCGCTCGTGGTGGCCGCGAAAGCGGATCAGCCCGCGTCGGCCGCGACGCCGACCGCGCCCGTCACGCCCGTCGCGCTCGAGGCCGAGGAGATGGGTGGGCTGCCGGTCCCGAGCCGCAGCACCAGCAAGGGCACCGAGAAGACGCCGTTCCGCATCACGCTCACCGCCACGGTCTCGGCGAACCGCGACTCGGTGCTCGCGTTCTATCGCACCGAGCTCGGCAAGCGCGGCTGGACCGAGACGGGTTCGACGAGCGCGCAGGAATGGGTTGTCAGCTACAAAGCGCCCGAGGGGCCGGCACAGCTGCGGCTCACCGCGAAGGACATGGACACCGAGGTGCGGCTCTCGCTGCGCAAGCCGGCCGAGGCCGAGAAGGCGGGCCTCTTACCGAAGGCCGGGCAGGGCAAGCTCGTGTTCGGCAATGTGCTCGACAGCGAGGCCGAGATCACGGTGAACAAGCGCACCGTCAAGGTCGGTCCCGGCGTCGGCGCGAAGAAGCCGGACGGCCCGATGCTCGACCTCGCGCCCGGCCGTTACGAGGTCTCGTTCCGGTCGGCCGGCAAGCCGGCCCAGCGCGAGACCGTGACCATCGGCAAGGACGAGACCTGGGGCGTGCTCATCGGCCCCGGCGGTGCGCTGCCGCTGCAGGCGTATTGAGGCGCGTGGCTTCGTAGGGCGGGTTAGCGCGGAGCGCGTAACCCGCCGACGATTTCTCAACTTGCGCCTTCGTCGATGAAAGTCAGTCGGTGGGTTACGCCGCTTTCGCGGCTAACCCGCCCTACGAAGCGTGCGGCTGCGCCTCGTGCAACTCCGGCACCAGCGGCGGCGCCTCCAGCTGCGCGGCCTCGGCGCAAAACTCGCCGCAATAGAACCGCTCGCCCTGCTTCCAGGCGAAGCCGGGCGTGAGGGAATGACCACAAGACGCGCACGTCCAGCGCTGCATGGCTCTGCCTTTCGTTGATCCACGCGTGCAACGCAGCAAAGGCGGCGAGGTTCCGGGCCCCCGCGCATGCGGGGCATGCGGCTCACTTCGCCTTGATCTCGCGCATGGGCTTCCCGGCGAGCCAGGCTTCGATGTCCTCGACCATCTGGGCGTAATAGACGCGATAGTTCTCCTGCGTCACATAGCCGAGATGCGGGGTGAGCACGGCATTGTCGAGGCGGCGCAGCGGGTGGTCGAGGGGCAGCGGCTCGACGTCGAACACGTCGAGGCCGGCGCCCGCGATACGGCGCGCGCGCAGCGTCTCGAGTAGCGCCTTCTCGTCGACGATGGGGCCGCGCGAGGTGTTGATCAGGAATGCGGTCGGCTTCATCAGCGCGAGCTCGGCCGCCGTGACGAGGCCGCGGCTGCGCGGGCTCAGCACCAGATGGATGCTGAGGAAGTCGGACTGGCGGAACAGGTCTTCCTTGGAGACCAGCGTCGCGCCGACCGCGTCGCACTTCTCCTGCGTGAGGTTCTGGCTCCAGGCGATCAGCGGCATGCCGATCGCCTTGGCGATGGTGGCGACACGGCTGCCGAGCTTGCCGAGGCCGAGCAGGCCGAGCGTCTTGCCCGCGAGCTCGATTCCGACCGTGCTCTGCCAGACGGCGCCGGCGCGCAGCCGCGCATGCTCGTAGCCGACGCGGCGAGCGAGCTCGAGCATCAGCGCGATGGCGAGCTCGGCGGTGGGATCGCCGGCAGCGGCGGTGCCGCACACGGTGATGCCGCGCGAACTCGCGAATTCGAGATCGATCGAGGCGTTGCGCATGCCGCTG
Source organism: Pseudomonadota bacterium (assembly GCA_023404705.1). Classification (GTDB taxonomy): domain Bacteria; phylum Pseudomonadota; class Alphaproteobacteria; order Rhizobiales; family Xanthobacteraceae; genus FEB-22. The sequence continues at coordinate 2,356 of JAEYAU010000132.1, read as the reverse complement.
GTGAGCAGCAACTTGAGGTCGGGCAGCGCCTCCAGCGTCGGGCGCAGGAACGGCGTGCGCTCGCGCATCATGCAGACGATGTCGAAGCCTTGAAGCGCCTGCACGGCGCTCTCGCGATCCGCGAAGGGGTGGTTGAAGACTTTGATCTCTACCTTGCCGTCGAGCCGCGACCAGTCCGCGAGCGTGAGGGCGACGTTCTGGTAATCGTCGAGGATCGCGCAACGATGCATGGGTCAGGCCTTGCGAATGGTGAAGACGAAGACATTGGCGTCGCGCGACTCGGCTTCGAGCACGTCGCCGGTCTCGCGGATGAGATTCGGGATGTCGATGCTCGACAATGGATCGGTGCACTCGACCACGAGCCGGTCGCCGGGCGTGACGCTGCGCAGCGCCTTGCGGGTCTTCAGCGCCGGCAAGGGGCAACGCAGGCCACGCAGGTTCAGGGTGGTGTCGCTCATGCGGAACTCAATGGCGGGGCGGGCGGGGGTGCGTCAAGACGCCGGGACAGCGAATACGCAGCCGTGAAGCATCGGAACCTCTGGAATGTGATCACGGACCGCATAGCCTCCGGCTATGTGCCTCTCTCGTTTACTGATCCGTCCGCGCTTGCTTGACCTGCAGGCCCTCGCTCCCGCAGAGAAGGGCCATGAGCCCGGCTCCCGAACAGACCCAGCGGATCACGCGGCTGACCCCCGTCGCGGACGTGCTGGCGCAGATCGACAAGCGCGTCGTGCCGGTGCGCGCACGCAGCGTGCTGGCCGACGTCGGCATGACGGCCGCGCAGGATCTCAGCGGCGCCAGGCTGCCCACGCAGGCGATCGCGCTGCGCGATGGGTGGGCGGTGGCAGCCGACCTGGTGGGCGATGCGGGGCCTTACGCGCCGGTGCCGCTGACGCGGCCCGAATGGGTCGATCAGGGAACGCCGCTGCCAGACGGCACCGATGCGGTGCTGCCAGCCGACGCAGTGAGCCAGAGCGATGGCATCGTGCAGGCGGTCGCGAGCGTGGCGCCGGGCGATGGGGTCTTGCTCGCAGGCGCCGACGCAATACCCGACATGCCGCTGCGCAAGGCCGGCGAGCGGCTGCGCGCGCTCGACATCGCGGCGCTGCGTCTCGCCGGGCTGCACCAGTTCGCGGTGCATCTGCCGCGCATTCATCTGGTCGCGAGCGATGCGGGCCTGCATCGCGGGCGCGAGGAGACCGCGTGGCTGATCACGCGCCTGATCGGCGGCGAAGCCGAAGTGACGCGCGGCGAGACGCTGGAGCATGCGATCGGCAACGATCGCAGCGCTGCGATCATCGCGATCGGCGGCACCGGCCAAGGACGCAACGACCGCAGCGTCGCGACGCTGGCGCGGCTGGGGCAGCTCGACCTGCATGGCATCGCGTTGTCGCCGGGCGACACGGCGGCCTTCGGCATGGCGGGCACGCGGCCCGTGCTGCTGCTGCCGGGACGGTTCGACGCGGCGCTCGCCGTGTTCCTCGTCGTCGGCCGGCATCTCGTGGCGCGGCTCGCGGGCCGCACGTCAGAGGCGACGCACACGACGGTGCGCCTGGCGCGCAAGATCACGTCGACGGTGGGCATGACGGAACTCGTGCCGGTGCGGCTCGCGGAGGACGGCGCGACGCCGCTCGCGTCTGGCGTGCTGCCCCTCCAAGCGCTGACGCGGGCTAACGGTTACGTGCTGGTGCCGCCGGAGAGCGAAGGCTATCAGGCGGGCGCGGAAGTGGAGATGCATCCGTTCCCATGAGCACCGAACGCGCCACAAAGCTGCTCGATACGGTGCGCGACGCGGCGCGCCAGGAGCAGTTCCTTGCCGTGGTCTCGGCCGAGGAGGCGCGCCTCCGCTTCGCGCAGCATCTCGATCTCGCGCCGCTCGCGGGCGAGACGGTCGCATTGTCCGATGCGCTCGGTCGCGTGCTCGCCGACGACGTGGTCGCCCAAACGGATGCGCCGCCGTTCGATCGCTCGGGTGTCGACGGCTTCGCGGTCCGCGCCGCCGACACCATGGGCGCGAGCGATGCGGCGCCGCGCCGGCTGATGCTCAACGCGGAAGTTCTGGTGTGCGGCCATGCGCCGACGCTCGCGGTCGCGCCCGGCACCGCGACCACGATCGCGACTGGCGGCGTGGTGCCGCGCGGCGCCGATGCGGTCGTCATGGTGGAGCACACCGAGCTGATCGAGACGCGCGAGGGTCCGGCGATCGACGTGCGCCGCGCGGTGGCGCCGGGCGCCTTCGTCTCCTACGCGGGCTCGGACATCGCACGAGGCGAGACGCTGCTGCGCCGTGGGATGCGCATCGGCTCGCGCGAGATCGGCATGCTGGCGGCGTGCGGTTGCGCCAGCATCTGTCTCA
>JAEYAU010000101.1 GCA_023404705.1 Pseudomonadota bacterium | reverse complement strand
GAGCCGCACCATGCGGCTCGACCCTCTCGCATTGCCGGCACGATTCACGGCGAGCGATGCGGCAGCCGACGGGCGCGTGCGCCATGTCGAGCTGCATCGCGAGCGGGTGGTGCTGCGCCGCGCCGTTCGCGGCATGCGGGTCGCCCTCAATCTTCCGGTCACCACGTTCCTCGGCGTCGCCATCCGCGTGGTGGCGGGCGAGGGCGCGGACCGCATCGAGATATTTCTCGCCCATCGCGATCCCGCGCTGGCGATCCCCCTGGCCGAGGCGACCGACACCACCGACGTCATCGCGGAGTGGCAGCTCTGGGCACGCGTCTTCGCGCTGCCGTTGCTGGTCGCCGATTCGGACGGCTCACTGCGCGATCCGTTTCCGCGCCTCGGCGCCGTGCGCCTCAACAAGACCGCCCCGCGCCGCCGCCGCAATACGGCGATCAAGGGCCGTCACCCGCTCTTCCTGCTGCGGCGCCGCCCCGGCGTGAAGCGCGCCGCGCCCCTCGTCCATCGCGACGCGCGCGAGATCATCGCGCGGAATTAGTCTGGCTCGCCGAAGCGCGAGAAAACCTCGCAATGATCGCGCCCAGGACCGGAGCCGCGATGGCGGCAGACCTCCCCACACCATAAAGGTCTCGAGCGCACGATTGCGGATCGACGTGGGCATGCCGAGCGGATAGGCGATCTGAGGGCGAGGAGCGCAATCGACCCTCGCAGCCCGAAGCCCATCACCCAGGTTTGTCGAGGCTTCCGGTACGCGGTCGTCAGCCCGCAACACCCAAACGGGTGATGCGCGGCGGGCTGATTTCGTGCGCAATGGAAGGCCGCTTGGGGAGGCAAATCATGACCCGGATCATCGTCAGGGCTATCGTTGCATCAATGTGTCTGGCCGCCGCATACGGCATGGCGCCGGTCCTGACCGGGCCGGCTTGGGCCGACGGTTCGTCGCGGCCTTATGGCGGCGGCGGCCGCATCAATCCCGGTGCGATCATCGCGCAATACAACAAGAGCGGCGAACGCTTCCGCATCGAGGGCAGTTGTCAGTCGTCCTGTACGATGCTGCTCGCGATCAAGAACGTCTGCGTCGATCCGAACGCGACGTTGCTGTTTCACGCTGCGCTGTTTCCGAACGAACGCGGCCAGAAGCCGCCGCCGCGGCGGCAAGCCGCAATGCTGGCGTCGTACAAGCCCAATCTGCGCAACTATCTGGTCAAGAACGGCTACGTCGACACGTTCGAATTCCACGCCATCTCGGGCCGCGACATCATCAGCAAGTTTGGCTACCGGGCCTGTCCGTAGCGCAGTTGCAGGCCCTTGTGCGACTTCCGGAGACGTCAGCATTCTCTCTAGATCAAGCGCCTTACCAACGTATCCACCACCAGCCCCGCGAACAGGATCAAGCCGGCGTCGCGGTTCGACTTGAACAGCGCGAGGCACAGGTCGGGGTCGTCGATGTCGAGCCGCGCGACCTGCCAGGCGAGATGCGCCGCGAAGGCCGCGAGGCCGAGCCAGGACCAGAGGCCGGCGCCGCACATCCAGTACGCCACGCCGATCAGCACCGCGGCAAGCGCGTAGAACAGCGCGAGCAGCGGCCGCGTGCGCGGGCCGAACAGGCGGGCCGTGGACTTCACGCCGATCAGCGCATCGTCCTCGCGATCCTGGTGCGCGTAGATCGTGTCGTAGCCGATCACCCAGGCGATCGAGCCGAGATAAAGAATGGCCGCCGGCGCATCGAGCCGGCCGAACCAGGCGGCCCAGCCCATCAGCGCGCCCCACGAGAAGGCGAGGCCGAGCACGGTCTGCGGCCACCAGGTGACGCGCTTCATCAGCGGATAGATCGCGACCACCGCGAGCGACGCGACACCGAGCGCGATCGCGAAGCCATTGAACTGGAGGAGCACCGCAAGGCCGACCAGGGCCTGCACGACCAGAAACGCCGCGGCGCCCCTCGTGCTCACTTGGCCCGAGGGGATCGGCCGCGAGCGCGTACGCGCAACGCGGGCGTCGAGATCGCGGTCGACGATGTCGTTCCAGGTGCAGCCCGCGCCGCGCATCACGAAGGCGCCGACGAAGAACAAGAGCAGGTGCCACGCGTTCGGCAGAGCGCGATCTGCCACCGCCGCGAGCCCGGCGGACCACCAGCACGGCATCAAGAGCAGCCAAGCGCCGATCGGCCGGTCAGCGCGGGCGAGCCGCAGGAACGGCCGCGCCGGTGCCGGCGCGAGCGTGTCGACCCAATTTCCGGTGGAGTCAGCGACGCGGCCGCCCGCCTCGCTCATCTCAACGCGACATGACGTTGCCGGTCAGCGTGTCGAAGGCGCCGCTGCGGCCCGTCGAGGTCTGCGGCGCGAGCAGCCGCGAGGTGCCGAGCGCCTCGCTCAGACCGGGTCCGCTCGGCTTCGGCGGTGCGCCGGCCAAGCCGGGTCCGCCTTCGCCGGAGCAGATCTTGTCGCGGGTCGTCACCGTCTTGGTGTGGTTCTGCTTCATCTGCTCCACGGCCTGGGGCGGGATTCCGCACCACTGCTGGTTCGTGGAAACGAACTTGACCACCTTGATTTCGGCCTCGGCGAAATTCTTGAACAGCTTGCAGATCTCCTCGCGCGGCGCCTTGCGCTTGGCGGCCGCCTGGATGGCGCCGGCGCGCACCTCGGCTTCCTTGCGCAGCGGGATGAAGTCGTTGAAGCAGGGCGGCTGGCCGCCGGGCGGAGCGCCCATGGCGGCGGCACCCGCAGGAGGCGCACCCATCGCCGGAGGCGCGCCCATCGGCGCAGGTGCGGCGGCCGGCGCAGCGCCGGCGGGCGGGAACTGCCCCGGATTGATGGAGCCCGGCGCGAGCTGCGCGGCCGCGCCCGTAACGAGCATGAGCGACAGCGCAATACCCAGCGGCACGCGGCCGAACGCTCTGGCGCTTCCCCGAGATGACATTGGTGCCCCGCGATGTCCCAGCGAATTTGAGAAGTTTGTATCAGGCCCAAATCCGGCGACAAGGCGGCAAACGGGCCGATACGGTTAATTCCATAGGCCCGGGGGTCCTGGGGCCCGGACTGGTGCCCTATCGACATGCCGGTTAAACCAGGCCCATGCCCCGTTACGACTTCCAGAGCCCCCGTCTTTACGTGGACGCCCCGCTCGCCGAAGGCGCGCGGCTCTCCCTCGACCAGGACCAGGCGAATTATCTGCGCAACGTGCTCCGCCTCGAGGCCGGCGCGGCCGTGCTGGTCTTCAACGGCCGCGAGGGCGAGTGGCGCGCCGAGCTGGCGCCGGTCTCGCGCAAGGCGCTGACGCTCACGGTCGCCGAGCAGACGCGGCCGCAGACCGAGCCCAGCGATCTGCACTACCTGTTCGCGCCGCTCAAGCATGCGCGCCTCGACTACATGGTGCAGAAGGCAGTCGAGATGGGCGCCACCCGGCTGGTGCCTGTGCTGACCCGGCACACGCAGGTCGAGCGCGTGAATCTGGGACGCATGCGCGCCAATGCGATCGAGGCCGCCGAGCAGTGCGGCGTCCTCTCGATCCCCGAGATCAACGAGCCGCTCCGGCTCACGCGCCTGATCGAGACATGGCGCCCCGAGCGCATGCTCGTGTTCTGCGACGAGGACGCCGAGGTGAAGGACCCGATCGCCGCGCTCGGCGCGACGCGGACCGATGCCTGGGTCGGCCCCATGCCGGTGAGTGTGCTGGTCGGTCCCGAAGGCGGCTTCACCGCCGAGGAGCGCGCCGCGCTCTGCGAGCTTCCCAATGCGGTGCGCCTCGCGCTCGGCCCGCGCATCCTGCGCGCCGACACCGCGGCCGTCGCGGCGCTCGCGCTGGTGCAGGCCGTGCTCGGCGACTGGCACTAGCGCATGAATGCGGGCACGCCGACCGTGCGGCCGATGGACCTCACCGAGGTGAAGCTGATCATCGACTACTTCCATGACGCCTCGAACGAGCATCTCGCGCGCCTCGGCGTCGACCCGAAGCGGCTGCCCGATCGCGCGAGCTGGGAGACGCACTACGCGCGCGACTACGCCAAGCCCGTCGAGAGCCGGAAGTCCTTTCTCGTCGTCTGGGAGGCCGAGGAGGGGCCGTTCGGCTTCTCCACCGTGGACAAGATCGTCTACGGCCAGGAAGCCTATATGCACCTGCACATCATCAAGCCCGAGCTGCGCAGGAGCGGCTACGGCGCGCAGTGTGTGAGGCAATCCGCGCGGCTCTATTTCGAGACGTTTCGCCTGCAACGATTGTTCTGCGAGCCGAATGCCTTCAATGTCGCGCCCAATCGCACGTTGCAGCGCGCCGGCTTCCAATATGTCATGACGCACGAGACGATTCCCGGCCCGCTCAATCACCGTCAGGCCGTCACCCGCTGGATGCTGGAAAAGGACGCCGCGGCACGGCTTTAGCCGTAGGACGGCTTGCCGCAGCCATGGAACTTCCGGAGCCCGAGGCCGTTGAGGCAGCGCTTCCGGGAGTTGAATGTGAGGCGCCCACTCGATCGCAGATGCTGATGACCCGGCTTTCCGCGTGCAGTGCACGCCAACGGCTTCGCCTCACAGAAGCCGAATTCCACCGCCCTCCTTTCACTCCCTTCCCGTGAGCCGTGCGTCTTCTGGACTGCTTTGCGACATACCAGCCGCGAGGTGATTCATGGCCGATGCCTATGCGTTCGGGATCGAGGAAGAGTATTTCCTGGTCGACGCCGACAACAAGGCGGTGGCGCGCAGCATTCCCGAATCCTTCCTCAAGGAGGTGAAGGCGCGCACCGGCGGCCAGGTGAAGGGCGAGATGCTGCAGGCCCAGATCGAGGCCGCTACTTCGCCGCATGTCGACATCGCGGCCGCCCATGCCGAGCTGCGCAAGCTACGCCACGCGGCCGCGGAGGTCGCGGCGGAGCACGGCCTCGCCATCCTCGCGGTCGGCACTCATCCGACCGCCACCTGGAGAGGCGTGCAGCAGACACCGCACGAGCGCTACGACGCCGTGATGGAAGACCTGCAGATGATCGGCCAGCGCAATCTGTTGTGCGGCCTGCACGTTCATGTCGAGCTGCCCGACGTCGACGCGCGCGTCGACGTGATGACGCGCATGCTGCCCTATCTGCCGCTGTTCATCGCGCTTGGGACGTCATCGCCGTTCTGGCGCTCGCGAGCGACCGGCCTGATGGGCTATCGGCTCGCCGCTTATGACGAGCTGCCGCGCACCGGCGTGCCCGAGCTCTTCCGCAACGCCGCCGAGTACGAGGCCTATATCGCGGCGCTCGTGAAGGCCGGCGTGATGGAGGATTCGAGCTACGTCTGGTGGGCGATGCGGCCATCGCTGCGCCATCCGACGCTCGAGCTGCGCGCTCCCGACAGCTGCACGCGCGTCGAGGACTCGATCGCCATCGCGGCGCTCTATCGCGCGCTCGCGCGCTTCCTGGTGCGCGATCCGATGCACAATGCGGACATCTCGGCGGTCACGCGCGCGATCGTGGTCGAGAACAAGTGGCGCGCGCAACGTTATGGCGTTCGCGGCAGCTTCGTCGATCACGCTGGCACCGGCGCCATCTCGGTCGGCGAGATGCTCGATCGCCTGTTGGAAACGATTCGCTCCGACGCCGAGGCGCTGAAATGTCTCGCCGAGGCGCAGCGTTGCCGCACGATCGTCGAGCAGGGCACGTCGGCCGACCTGCAGCTCGCCGTCTATGCGGATGCGGGCGGCCGCAACGGCCATCGCATCGATGCTCTGCGCGCGGTGACCGACTGGATCGCGGAAGTCACGCTCGCCTAGCGCTTCTTCTTGGGCGGGGGAGGCGGGGGCGGCGGGGCCGGCACAGCCGCGGGCACCGCGCTCGGCGGCGGGCAGTCCTTCGCCGCCATGGCGCGGTCCGCGGCCCGCAGTTCGGATCGCACCGTGGCGAGCTCGGTCGAATAGGCGACCGCGCTGACGACCGCGCCGGCAGGCGCGGCCTCGGCCTTCTGCGACAGTCCCGAGAGATGCCGCTCCCGCGCCGCATGGGTCGCGCGCTCCCTGGCGATCTCGTCGCAGGTGTAGGGCGAGTATTTGTCGTGCACCACCAGCAGCATGCCGGGATCGACGCCGCCCGCGCATCCGGACAGCAACGTCGCCATCAAGACGAGGCCGAGCACAGGGCCGTAAGGATTTCTCGACGAACCGCACCCATGCTCCGTTCGTGCCCGCGAAAGCGTGCATCCAGGGGCCACAAGCGGCGCGCCGCTCTGGGTCCCCGCTTTCGCGGGGACGAACGGAGGTTGCTGAAAACTGACTGCAACTTCCTCCGAGGCGCGTTCAGACGCCGGCCTTCGGACCCCAGGGGCCGGACTGCGGGGTGCCGAGCTCGATCGGCGGCCGCTCGGGCAGGAACGGCTTCTCGGGCGGCGCTTGATCCCCGGCATTGTCGACGGTCTCCTCGGCGGGCTCTCCCGCGCTCTCCTCGTCTTGTGGCACGAGAAGTGGGCCGGGATCATGTCCGCCCGCGAATTTCACCAGCGCACCCACGCGCGCCTCGATCGACGGGTGCGTGGCGAACAGGTCGGCGAAACCCTCGCGCGGATTGTCGACGCACATCTCCATGACGGCCGACGTCGCGCCTTCGAGTTCTCCGCGATTCTCGATCTTGCGCAAGGCCGAGATCATGGCGTCGGGATTCTTGGTCAGCTCCACGGCGCCCGCATCGGCGAGGAACTCGCGCCGCCGCGACAGCGCGAAGCGGATCATCACGGACAAGAGCCAGGCGACCGCGATGATGACCGCCGCGATCAGCAGTGCGGCGCCGCTGCCCTTGCGGTCGCTGTCGCTGCTGCTGCGCGAGCGCAAGCCGCCGCGGAACAGGCCGCGGAAGAAGACCTCGGCGACGAAGCCGATCACGCCCGCCATGATCACGGCGATGACCATCATGCGCACGTCGCCGTTGCGGATATGCGTGAGCTCGTGGCCGAGCACCGCCTCGATCTCGGCATCGTCGAGCGCCTCCATCAGCCCAGTCGTGACCGTGACTGCGTATTGGCGCTGGTTGAGCCCGCTCGCGAAGGCGTTGAGCGCCGGATCCTCCATCACCTTGAGCTTGGGCATCGGGATGCCGCGCGAGATGCAGAGGTTCTCCATGAGATTGTAGAGCCGCGGGTTCTCGGTGCGGGCGACGTCCTGCCCGCCCGTGACCGCGTCGATGATGCTCTGATGGAAGAAATAGGCGATCACCAGCCAGGCGCCGCCCGCGAGGGTCGCGATCGGCAGCCCGTCGACGGTGTTGCTCCAGGCGCGTGCGATGAGCCAGCCGAGATCGCGGCTGTAGCTCGCGCCCACGAAGGCGAGGTTCATCGCGAACAGCACCACGTAGAACAGGAGGAACATCCCGATCAGCAGGAAGATCGAGCGCCACCAGTTCGCGCGGATATGGCTGTAGAGACCGTAGGCCTGTCCCATGTGCGATGCGTCCTGCCTACGGTGCCGCGTTCTTTAGAACTTCACCTGCGGCACCTGCTCGACCTGGGCGCGCGTCTCGCCGAGGTCGAAGAACACCTGCGGGGTGAAGCCGAAGGAGGTCGCGAACAGGGCGGCCGGGAACTGCTGGATGCCCGTGTTGTACTCCTGCACCGAGTTGTTGAAGAAGCGGCGCGCCGCCGCGATCTTGTTCTCGATGTCGGCGAGCTCGACCTGCAGCTGCTGGAAGTTGGTGTTGGCCTTCAGGTCCGGATAGGCCTCGGCAAGCGCGAGCAGTCCGCGCAGCGCGCCGGTGAGCTGGGTCTCGGCGGCCGCGACTTGCGCCGGCCCTTGCGCGTGCTGCGCCGCGTTGCGCGCCTGCACCACGGCTTCGAGCGTGCCGCGCTCGTGCGAGGCGTAGCCCTTCACGGTCTCGACCAGGTTCGGGATCAGGTCGTGGCGCTGCTTGAGCTGCACGTCGATGTCGGCGAACGACTGGTTGACCCGCTGCCGCATGGCCACCAGACCGTTGTAGATCATGATGACCCACACGATGAGCGCCGCAATGACGCCGAGAACAATCCAGGTCGAGGTCGACATCCGATGACTCCTTGAGGTCCGGCCGTGCGGCCGTGATCGCGCCGGAACACTACCCCAGGATGGGGCCGACGGGCAGGGCGACGCGTGTGTTGGTCGTGCGAAAGGGCGCCGGGGTTCAGGGAACGTCACGCGAACGCCGCGAGTTTTCGTCGCCGGGTGGGGAGTAACGCCGGCGTGCTGGTGCCGCGCGAAGGGATCCGAAGGCGCCGAACGGACCGCTTGAACGTGAAGCAGATGTTGTCCGACGAAGGAACAGAGCATCGCGGGCGGCGTTCGTCCGCTAATTCCGCGGCGGGCCGCAGAGCGGCCGCCGGAACCGAGAGAGGCATCCATGACTCGTTCGATCACGTGCAGCGCGGGCCTGGCGGTGGCCGCGATTCTGCTGGCGGCGCCGAGCGCGCAGGCGCGTACTCCTTACGACGGCAGCTGGAGCGTGCTGATCGTCACCCAGAAGGGCGACTGCGATCGCGCCTATCGCTATCCCGTGAAGATCGCGAACGGTGTCGTCAGCTACGGCGGCGAAGCCGCGTTCAACGTCACGGGTCGTGTTGCCGGTGGCGGCAATGTGCGCGTCACCGTGAGCCGCGGCCAGGCGCGCGCGGACGGTTCGGGCCGCCTCTCGGGCAGCTCCGGCTCCGGCTCATGGAGCGGCAGCTCCTCGGGCACATCGTGCTCCGGCACCTGGACGGCCGAGCGCCGCGGCTGAGTCTTTCGCATTTGATTTGAATTGAGCGGAATGCGCGCCGTCCACGGGCGCGCATCGCCTCTGCATCTCCTCCGAGTCCGACGACGATTCCTCGCGTGATTCGCGCGGGGAACGGATCGCATGCTGATCCGTTGATCACATGTGGAGCCGCGACGATCGCCGGCACCTACGCACCGCGTGAGTCACTTCGGTGAGGCGCGGTGGTCACAAACCTCCCGCGTGACCCAAGTGCTGCCGCGTCCGCAGATGATGCGCGACGGCGTTGCAGATGCATGCGTATGGAACGGCGACGGAGCGGCGCACACGTTCGAAACCAGAGAGGAGATCAACATGATGAATCGCACCCTGGCGGCCGCTGCCGTTGCGGCACTGCTGATGACCCCGGCCATGGCTCAGACGTCGAACACCACCAGCCCGGCGCCTGCGGCGACGACCGGTGCGGCCGGCTTCACCAACATGCAGAAGCCGAACCAGCTGCTCGGCTCGGACCTGATCGGCGCGAAGGTCACCAACAACGCCAATGAGAGCATCGGCGAGATCAACGATCTGCTGGTGGACGAGAGCGGCATGATCCAAGCCGCGGTCATCGGCGTCGGCGGCTTCCTCGGCATCGGCGAGAAGGACGTCGCGGTGCCGTTCAAGGAGCTGAAGGTGACGCGCCAGAACGACGGCGACATCGACAAGGTCACGGGCAACTTCACCAAGGACCAGCTCAAGCAGGCGCCCGAGTTCAAGACCGTCTCGGATCAGCGCTCGAACCAGTCGACGACCGGCTCGACCAACACCAACAACAACCGGCCGGCCACGAACACCAACACGAACAAGCAGTAAGCGCGTTCCAACCTGAAACGAAGAGGCTGCCTCGCGGCAGCCTCTTTTTTTTCAGCATTGCCTGGCGCCGCTCCTCACCAGTAGAACGGCCGCGCTCCCCAGTAGGGACGGCCGCCCCAATAGGGACCCGGTCCCCAATAGGCGCGCCGCCAGTAGCGCCGCCGCGGCGCCACATAGACGACCGGCGGGCCGTAATAGGCGGGCGCGTAACCGTAACCGTAATAGGGGCCGTAGCCGCAGCCCCAGCAGGGCCCCGCCGCGCCCGCGATCAGCGCGCCGCCGATCAGGCCGAGCCCGATGCCGGCCGCGATGCCGCCGCCATGCCAGCCGTGCCCACGCCAGCGGACATCGACGACATCGCTCGGGACTGCGTCCTTCAGGGCTGCGGATCCGGCCGTGATCGGCGCCGCGCCGGTCGGCGCCACGGCGCCCAGCGCAAACATGCCCGCCGTGGCGAGCATCACCAATTTGGTCCTGATACTCATGGCTGACGTCCTTTCCGGGACGCCGCGGTGCGCCGGTGAATAGCGACGCCATCCCTGTGACGCGCTGGCGCAGGCGGGCGTCCGCAGACCGGTAACACCGGACACCATGGCGGTGTTCCGGAGGAGCCGGACGGCAAAACCCGACGCCGCGCGTGATGCCACGATCACGGACGCAATTGATCGGACGGGTCGGCCGACGCGAAGCCGCCGCGGCAGTCGGCTAAGTTGCGCTACCAGCGCCGCCAGTGGCGATGCCCGCCGCGCCAATAAGCGCCACGCCAGTAGGCACGGCGATAGCCATAGCCGTAGAAGGCGGGACGATAGCCATAGGCGTAATAGGGGCGGTAGGCCGGATAACCGTAGCCGTAGCCGTAGGGATAGCCCACGGCGGCATAGCCATACCCCGGATAGCCGTAGCCGTAACCATAGCCATAGTAGGGATAGCGGTAGGCACTCGCGATCATCGCGCCGCCGATCAGGCCGAGCGCGAGGCCGCCGATGACAGCGCCGCCACCCCAGCCGCGATAATAGACATCGGAGACCTGGCTCGATGCGGCCTTGTCGAGTGCAGCGCCGCCGGACGCGATGGGCGCGCCGCCAGCCGATGTCGCAGCCATCGCGATCGTGGCCGCCGTGGCGAACCAGACAGGCAGTTTGGTGCTCATGGCGAGACGTCCTTTCTGGGACGCCAGGCTGCGGGCAGCGTTGCGCAGTTCGATGACGAAGACACCCGCGGCGTCCTGCCAAAAGTATACGTCGAGCAAGGAGCCGCGTTCCGCGCCGACGCCTCGGGTCGATTCCCGAGTTGCGCGGGGGATTTCTCCCGATGTCGTTACGACGGGCCGGCAAAAACCGTTACACGGCCTCGCGGATGCGCTCGGCCGTCTCGAGATCGACCGAGACCAGCTGCGACACGCCGCGCTCCGCCATGGTCACGCCGAACAGGCGGTTCATGCGCGCCATGGTGATCGGGTTGTGCGTGATGATCACGAAGCGCGTATCGGTGAGGCGCGTCATCTCGTCGAGCAGGTCGCAGAAGCGCTCCACGTTGTGGTCGTCGAGCGGCGCGTCCACCTCGTCCAGCACGCAGATCGGCGCCGGATTGGTGAGGAACACCGCGAAGATCAGCGCCATCGCGGTGAGCGCCTGCTCGCCGCCCGAGAGCAGCGAGAGCGTTGCGGGCTTCTTGCCGGGCGGCTTGGCCAGGATGTCGAGACCGGCTTCCAGCGGATCCTCCGCCTCGACCAGCTGCAGCACCGCTTCGCCGCCGCCGAACAGGCTGACGAACAGGCGCTGGAAGTGGCCGTTCACCACCTCGAAGGAGGCGAGCAGGCGCTCGCGCGCCTCGCGGTTGAGGCTCTGGATTCCCTGGCGCAGGCGCTTGATGGCTTCGACGAGGTCATCGCGCTCGGTCGTGAGCGTGGTGTGCTGGGTCTCGACCTCGCGCAGCTCTTCCTCGGCGCGCAGGTTGACGGCGCCGAGCCGCTCGCGGTCGCGCCGCAGCTTCTCGAGGTCCTCCTCGACCGCGGCCACGTCCGGCAGCGTATCGCCCGGCGAAAGCCCGGCGAGCGAGGCGGTGTCGTCCGGGTCGGCTTCCAGGATCTCGCGGATCTCGTGCGCGAGGTCGGTCTTGCGTCGGCCCGCGGCCTCGAAGCGCTCCTCCGAACGCGCGGCTTCTTCGCGCGCCTCGCCCATGGCGGCGAGCGCCGCGCGGGCGGCGCGATCCGCTTCCGCGAGCGCGTTCTCGGCGGCGGCAAGCCGGTCCTGCGCCTCGCGGCGGGCCTGCTCGGCGGCTTCCACCTCGGCGATCAGACCGCGGCGCTTCTCGGCGAACACGGCCGGTGCGTCGGCGAGCGTCGCGCGCTCGGCCTGCGTGTCGGTGACGCGCGCCTGCAGGTTGGTGATCTGCGTCGCGGCGTTGGTCTGGCGATTCTGCCATTCGCCACGCTCGGCCGCGATCGCCTGCAGGCGGCGATTGCGCAGCTCGGTCTCGCGCGCGAGCGCCTGCGCTTCGCCGCGCACCTCGGCGAGCGCCGCACGCTTCGCCGTCACTTCGCCGCGCACCTCGGCGAGCTGGTTCTCGAGCTCGGCCGCCGGCGCC
>JAEYAU010000097.1 GCA_023404705.1 Pseudomonadota bacterium | reverse complement strand
CCGCGAGCGTCCGCGCGACGGCGCGACCGCCGAGCGGCGCGAGCGGCCGGTCAAGCGCGGGAAGTCGCCGACTTCTTGGCGCGACGAGGAAGCACGGCCGCTGCGGCGCAAATATCATGGCGCGCGGCAGGCGGAGCCCGCAGCTGATGCGGGGCCCCGCAAGACGCGCGCGGGGCTGCTGAAGGATCGCAAAGGGCGCCGCGTGCTGGTGCAGCGCATCGGCGAAGCGCCGGCGCCCAAGCCCGAGCGCGACGACAGGCCGCCGCGGCGCGAACGACCCGAAGGTGGAGCGCCACGATGGCGCGAGCGAGACGAAGCGCGCCCCCCGCGACGCGATCGCTTCGAAGGCGATCGGCCGCCGCGACGCGAGCGCCCGCAAGGCGATCGGCCGGAACGTCGTGAGCGGGCCGAGGGCGAGCGGCCGTGGCGCGACAGGTCCGAAGGTGGACGACCGCCCCGGCGTGATCGACCTGAAGGCGAGCGGCCTCGGCGCGACAGACCCGAAGGCGGGCGACCTCCACGGCGTGATCGGCCCGAAGGCGAGCGGCCACGGCGCGACAGACCCGAAGGCGGGCGACCTCCGCGCCACGACCGACCTGAAGGTGGACGACCGCCGCGGCGTGATCGCCTCGAAGGCGGACGACCGCCACGGCGTGATCGACCCGAAGGCGAGCGGCCGCGGCGTGAGCGGCCCGAAGGCGGACGGCCTCCGCGGCGTGATCGGCCCGAAGGCGGGAGACCTCCGCGTCGTGATCGTCCGGAAGGTAGCCGACCTCCGCGCCGTGACAGGCCCGAAGGTAGCCGACCTCCGCGCCGTGACAGGCCCGAAGGCGGGCGGCCGCCGCGCGGCGACCGGCCGCGGCGCCGCTGATGCGCATCGTCGGCGGACGCTTGCGCGGGCGCACGCTCGCGGGACCGAAGTCGCAAGCGATCCGGCCGACCGCCGACCGGCTGCGCGAGAGCCTGTTCAACATCCTGGCGCATGCCTATGAGGATCCCATCACGGATGCGCGCGTGCTCGACCTCTTCGCCGGCACGGGCGCGCTCGGCCTCGAGGCAATCTCGCGCGGCGCGGCCTATGCGCTGTTCGTCGATGACGGCGCGGAGGCACGCGCGCTGATCCGCCAGAATGTCGAGGCGCTCGCGCTCGCCGCCGTGACGCGCATCTTCCGGCGCGACGCCAGCCGGCTCGGCGCCGCGCATCCGCTCGAGCCGTTCGACCTGGTGTTCTGCGATCCGCCCTATGGACGCGGGCTCGCCGCGCAGGCGCTCGCCTCCGCGCGCGCGGGCGGCTGGCTCGCGCCCGAGGCGCTGATCGTGGTCGAGGAAGCGGCCGATGCCGGCTTTGCGGCGCCCGAAGGATTCGAGGAGCTGGAGCGTCGGCGCTACGACGACAGCGAATTCATCTTCCTTCGCGCGGCGTCGACTCAGGCGTAGCGCTCGACCACTTCGATCGCGCCGGAGGCCGGCGCCGAGACTCTCGCGCCGACGAAGCCGATCCAGCCGGCGCGATGGTCGGAGAAGCGCGTCCCGAAGGTCTTGTCGTAAGCGACCGGCACCCAGATCACGGCATCGCCGGGCTTGAGCGGCGTGCCGGGACGGCGCGTGGTGGCGAGCACGAAGAAGCCGCCGTCATGCGAGGCCACCTTGAGCACCATGCTCTGGGTGCCGTCGCGGTTGCGCTTCATGGCCCGCGCCATGCCGAAGCGCTTGGCGGCGTCGACCACGAGAGCGAACACGCCCTTGCCTTCCTGCACGCGCGTATCGCCGCTGGCGCACTCCCGCGCGAAGCGTGCTTCCGCTTCGTCGGCGGCGCTGCGCGCGGCCGGTACCATGGACTCATCAGGGCGTATGACGGAATTCACGAACACTCCTACTCAGCGACGGCCGAACAGCCGCTCGATATCCGTGAGCTTCAGCTCAACGTAAGTGGGCCGGCCATGGTTGCATTGGCCGGAGTTCGGCGTCGCTTCCATCTCGCGCAGGAGCGCGTTCATCTCCTCGGGCTTGAGCTTGCGGCCGGCGCGGACCGAGCCGTGGCACGCCATGGTGGCGGCCACGTGCATCAGCCGGCGCTCGAGCGGCAGCGCCTCGTCCCATTCGGCCATGTGCTCGGCGAGGTCGCGCACGAGGGCGGCGGCGTCGATCTCGCCCAGCAGCGAGGGCGTCTCGCTCACCGCAACAGCGCCAGGACCGAAAGAGTCGAGCACGAGGCCGAAGCGCGCGAGGTCGTCGGCGCGCGCGAGCAGTCGCTCGACGTCGGCGGCATCGAGCTCGACGATCTCGGGAATCAGCAGGATCTGCCGTGCGACGCCGGACCTCTCCAGCATCGCCTTCATGCGCTCGTAGACGATGCGCTCGTGCGCGGCGTGCTGGTCGACGATGACGACGCCATCGCGGGTCTGCGCCACGATATAGGTCTCGTGCACCTGCGCGCGGGCGGCGCCGAGCGGCTTGTCGATGAGATCGGCCGCAGGTTCGGTGACCCGCGCATCGGCGGACGGGCCGCCGGTGTCGAACATGGCCTGCGCGGCTTCGGCGAAGCCGAGCGCGGCCGCGCCGCGATTGTTGGCGGCGTAGCCG
>JAEYAU010000065.1 GCA_023404705.1 Pseudomonadota bacterium | reverse complement strand
CGGTCATCCCCCCAGGGCGACCGGGTCGGGCGCCGGCGGGCGCACGACGGAACATCGGCTCTCAAAAACAGGAAGCGCTCTGGCCGTCTTAGCGCACCCTACGGCGCTTAGTGAGCGGCCGCCGCGGCGCCGCCGCTCAGCACATTCTGCAACGCGCGCAGCTGGTCGAGCTTGAGGCGCAGCTTGTCGCGGGTGGCATCGTTGGTGGTATCGGCCGCGTCTTCCTCGGCCTCCTTGATCTGCTCGGCGAGCTGCGTGCGGTCGAACTCCTCGACCGGCACGGCGAGCTCGGCGAGCACCGTCAGGCTCGTCGGGCTGACCTCGGCATAGCCGCCGCCGACCACGACGCGCAGCGCGCCGCCCGGGCGGTAGACCGTGAGGATGCCGGGCCGCAGCATCGAGACCATGGGCGCGTGCTGCGCCAGCACGCCGAAGTCGCCTTCGTAGCCCGGCACGTCGACCTGCTCGACCTCGCCCGAGAACAGAAGCCGTTCCGGCGAGACGAGATCGAAATGGAACGTCGCCATAGCGGTGTCCTACCCTTCGGCCTTACGCGGCCTCGGCCGCGAGCCGCTTGCCCTTCTCGACCGCCTCTTCGATCGAGCCGACCATGTAGAAGGCGGCCTCCGGCAGGTAGTCGTACTTGCCTTCCACCAGGCCCTTGAAGCCCTTGATGGTGTCCTGCAGGTCGACGAGCTTGCCGGGCGAGCCGGTGAACACTTCGGCGACGTGGAACGGCTGCGAGAGGAAGCGCTCGATCTTGCGCGCGCGCGCGACCGTCAGCTTGTCCTCTTCGGAGAGCTCGTCCATGCCCAGGATCGCGATGATGTCCTGCAGCGCCTTGTAGCGCTGCAGCACCTGCTGCACCTGGCGCGCGACCTGATAGTGCTCCTCGCCGACGACGCGCGGGTCGAGCATGCGCGAGGTCGAGTCGAGCGGGTCCACGGCCGGGTAGATGCCTTTCGCGGCGATATCGCGCGACAGCACGGTCGTCGCATCGAGATGCGCGAACGAGGTCGCGGGCGCCGGGTCGGTCAAGTCGTCGGCCGGCACGTAGATCGCCTGCACCGAGGTGACCGAGCCCTTCTGCGTGGTGGTGATGCGCTCCTGCAGCGCGCCCATGTCGGTCGCGAGCGTCGGCTGATAGCCCACCGCCGAAGGAATACGGCCGAGCAGCGCCGACACTTCCGAGCCCGCCTGGGTGAAGCGGAAGATGTTATCGACGAAGAACAGCACGTCCTGGCCCTGGTCGCGGAAATGCTCGGCGACCGTGAGGCCCGTGAGGCCGACGCGGGCGCGCGCGCCCGGCGGCTCGTTCATCTGCCCGTACACCAGCGCGCATTTGGAGCCGGCCGCGGAGCCGTTGTTCTTCTTCGGGTCCTTGTTCACGCCGGACTCGATCATCTCGTGATAGAGATCGTTGCCCTCGCGCGTGCGCTCGCCGACGCCGGCGAACACCGAGTAGCCGCCATGCGCCTTCGCGACGTTGTTGATCAGCTCCATGATCAGCACGGTCTTGCCGACGCCGGCGCCGCCGAACAGGCCGATCTTGCCGCCCTTGGCGTAGGGCGCGAGCAGGTCCACGACCTTGATGCCCGTGATCAGGATCTCGGCCTCGGTCGACTGGTCGGTGTAGCTCGGAGCGGGCTGGTGGATGGCGCGGCGCGCCTGGGTCGGCACCGGGCCGGCCTCGTCCACGGGATCGCCGACCACGTTGATGATGCGGCCGAGCGTCTCGTCGCCGACCGGCACCGCGATCGGCTGGCCCGTGTCCTTCACCTCCTGGCCGCGCACCAGGCCCTCGGTGGTGTCCATCGAGATGGTGCGCACCGTCGATTCGCCGAGATGCTGCGCGACCTCGAGCACCAGGCGGTTGCCGCCATTGGTGGTCTCCAGCGCGTTGAGGATCGCCGGCAGATGCTCGTCGAACTGCACGTCGACGACGGCGCCGATGACCTGGGTGATGCGTCCGACTGCGTTGGCCATATCTCGTCCTCGTTACGTTTCGGTCACAGCGCTTCCGCGCCGGAAATGATTTCGATCAGTTCCTTGGTGATCATCGCCTGACGCGTCCGGTTGTAGGTCAGCGTCTGCTTGCGGATCATCTCGCCCGCGTTGCGGGTGGCGTTGTCCATGGCGCTCATGCGCGCGCCCTGCTCCGAGGCCGCGTTCTCGAGCAGCGCGCGGAACACCTGCACCTGGATATTCCGGGGCAGCAGGTCGGCGAGGATCTCGTCCTCGTCCGGCTCGTACTCGTAGGCCGCGCCATTGCCGTTCTCGGTCGCCTCGAACACCGGCGGGATGATCTGGTTCGCTGTCGGGATCTGCGCGATCACCGACCGGAAGCGCGAGAAGAACAGCGTCGCGACGTCGAAGGTGCCTTTCTCGAAATAGTCGACGATCTTCTCGCCGACCATCTGCGCCTGCGCGAAGCCGATGGTGCGCACGCCGCGCAGCTCGATCACCTCGATGATCTGCCGCTCGTAGAGGCGCTTGAGCTGCTCGTAGCCCTTGCGGCCGACGCAGAGGAACTTCACTTCCTTGCCCTCGGCCGTGAGCCGGTTGGCATGCTCGCGCGCGAGGCGGACGATCGCCGAGTTGAACGGGCCGCAGAGGCCGCGCTCGGCCGTGCAGACCACCAGCAGATGCACGCGGTCACCGCCCGTGCCGCGCAGCAGCGGCGGCGCCGAGGGCGAGCCCGCGACGCCGGTCGCGATCGAGCGCAGCACCTTCGCCATGTGCTCCGCATAGGGGCGCGCCGCTTCCGCGGCCGCCTGCGCGCGGCGCAGCTTGGAAGCCGCCACCATCTGCATGGCCTTGGTGATCTTCTGCGTCGCCTTCGTCGCGGCGATGCGATTGCGCATGTCCTTCAGGCTGGCCATGTCTTAGCGCCTAGCTCCAGATCGCCGTCGTTCGTTCATCGGGACATGAGAGGGACTCGCGGGGGGCCGCAGGAAACGCGAAAAAATTT
>JAEYAU010000031.1 GCA_023404705.1 Pseudomonadota bacterium | reverse complement strand
CGCCGTGCGTGGCGGGGGCTTCGCCCTCGAACCTCTGGGTTCCGGTCGAACGGGTGGTGCGTCTTGCAAGGAATCGATGATGAGCAGCGCTGACTCTTCCGACAAGATCGTCGTCTCGGGCTTCCGGCACTTCTTCGATACGGCCGACGGCCGCGTGCAGGCGACCGGCTATGTCGACCTCAAGATCCGCGCCGGCGAGTTCGTGGTGCTGGTGGGGCCGAGCGGCTGCGGCAAGACCACGCTCTTGAAGGCGATCGCGGGCTTCATCCGCCCGACCGAGGGCACCATCCACTGCGACGGCAAGCTGGTGCGCGAACCGGGGCGCGAGCGCGGCGTCGTGTTCCAGGAGCTCGCGATCCTGCCGTGGCGCACGGTGCGGCGGAACATCGGGCATGGACTGGAGATCGCGCGCGTGCCGAAGGCCGAGCGCGAGGAGACCGTGGCGCGGCTGATCGCGCTCACGGGCCTCGCGGGTTTCGAGGACCGTTTTCCGCACGAGCTCTCGGGCGGCATGCGCCAGCGCGTCGCCGTGGCGCGCACCTGGGCCGCCAATCCGGACGTGATTCTGATGGACGAGCCGTTTGCGGCCGTGGACGCGATGACGCGGCTGACGCTGCAGGAGGAGCTGGCGCGGCTCTGCGCAGCGACCAACAAGACGGTGTTCTTCATCACCCACAGCGTCGACGAAGCCGTGTTCCTCGGCGACCGCGTGCTCGTGATGACGCGCCGGCCCGGCGTGATCAAGGCTGAGGTCGAGGTGCCGCGCCGCGCGCCCGGCGGACGCGACTGGGAATCCTTCACGACCGATGCCGAGATGCAGGCGATCGCCGAACGCGTGCTGCGCATGGTGCGCGCTGAGCGCGGCGCCGCCAATGCCGAGGAAGCGCGTCTCGAGGCCGCGGCTTCATGAGCGTGACGATCGCACGCACGACCGACACGAGCCCCCTGCGGCCCGGCCGCAACGGGCTCGCGGTCGTGCGCTCCTTCCGCGGAATCAAGTTCTTGTTTCCGTTCGTGCTGCTGGTGGTTGTCTGGTGGGCGATCTATGCAAGCGGCGAGTATTCGGACCGCGTGCTGGTCTCGCCCGCGCGCGTCTGGAATACGATGGTGCTGCTCACGTCCCAGGGCGTGCTCGCCGAATACATCAGCACCAGCCTACGCATGATCGGCATCGCGGCGCTGATCTCGATCGCGATCGGCGTGCCGGTCGGCTTCGCGGTCGGCGCCAACCGCTATGCGGCGCGCTCGCTGGAAGGCTTCCTGCGCTTTCTGCAGGGCGTGTCTGGCATCGCCTGGCTGCCGCTCGCGATCATCTGGTTTGGCTTCACGCACACGACCACGCTGGTGATCGTGATCTATACGCTCATCGTGCCGATCATCTTCAACACCATGCTGGGCGTGCGGGCCATTCCCGAGAACTACATTCTGGCGCTGCGCTCGCTCGGCGCGAGCCGGCTCCGGCTGATCACGGACGTCTATCTGCCGGGCTCGCTGCCGAGCATCGTCGTCGGCCTGCGCCTCGGCATGGGTTATGGCTGGCGCGCGCTGATTGCGGCCGAAATGCTGGTGCGCCAGGGCGGGCTCGGCGATCTCATCTTTGGCGCGCGCACGGGCGGGCAGATCGACCGCATCATCGGCGGCATGATCCTGATCGGCGCGCTCTATATCATCGTCGACCGCCTGCTGGTGCAGCCGATCGAGAACCTCACGGTCGCGCGCTGGGGAGTGCTGCGCAAATGAGCGTCGAGGCGATCCATACGCGGCCGCGGCGCAGCCTCATCAACCGGGCCGGGTGGCTGCTGGTGCCGGCGGCGCCGTTCCTCATCGTGCTGGCGGTCTGGACCTTCATCTGGGCGGTCTGGCAGCCCTCGAAGGCGACGCTGCCGCCGATCACGGATGTGATCGCGGCCATCGTCGAGCTCGCGACCTCGGGCCAGCTTTTCGTGCATGTCTATGCGAGCCTCGGCCGACTGCTGATGGGCGGGCTGCTCGGCATCGTCACGGGCGTGATCGGCGGCTTCATCGTCGGGCTCAACCGAAATGTCGCCGAGATGCTCAATCCGCTGGTGATCTTCTTCAATGCGATCTCGGGCATCGTCTGGCTGCCGCTAATGATCACTTGGCTCGGCATCGGCACGGCGCTCGCCGTGTTCCTGATCTGGAATACGGTCTTCTTCATCGTGTTCCAGAACACGGCGCTGGGCGTGCAGCTCGTCCCGGAAGCCTACGAGCTCGGCGTGCGCACGCTGGGCGGCAGCCGGTTGCACGTGATCCGCACCGTGACGCTGCCGGGCGCGCTGCCTTACATCCTGACTGGCATCCGCACCGGCACCGGCTTCGGCTGGCGCGCGCTGATCGCGGCGGAGCTGGTCGGCACTTCGACCGGGCTCGGGCAGATGATCTTCAACGCCACCGAGTTCCATCGCTCGGACATCATCATCTCGGGCTGCATTATCATCGGCTGCATCGCGGTCGCCATGGACCGCTGGATCCTGCTGCCGATCGAGCGGCGCACGGTGCAGCGCTGGGGCCTGATCGCCGACGCCGAGAAGGACCACTGAGATGGCGGCGCGGCGCACCATCCTGCTCGGGCCCGATGCGCGGCGCTTCGCGCTCGGGATCGTGCTGATCATTCTGATCCTATTCGGCCAGCAGATGTACGGCTGGGCCACGTCGGGCGCGCGGCTCGACCCGTCGCTGCGCAATGCCGAGGGACCGAAGAACATCATCGTGGTGCTCGGCTTCACACCCGAGCGCTTCCACAACGAGCGCATCTCATCATACGGCGTATTCGCGGGGCGAGACGGCGCGCTCAGCCGCATCCGCCTGCGCATGGTGAGCCCGGCCAATCTCGCGAGCCTCGCCAGCATTCCCTGGGTGGCGCGCATCGAACCCCTGAAGTGATGGAGAGACGGAATGGCGCTCTGGCGCATCGAAATGGATGGTGAGGCGCGGCTCGCAGCCGGTCCTGCCGCGCAAGGTCCGAAGGTGCTGCTGCCCGCGGACCTGCGGATTTCGAGCCTGCTCGCGGCCGACGGCCGGGCCTTCCTCGATGAGGCGGCGCAAGTCTCGGGCGACCCCGCACCCCCGAACGCGCGCGTGCTCGCGCCGGTCGACGACCAGGAGGTCTGGGCCGCCGGCGTGACCTACGAGCGCAGCCGCGAGGCGCGCATGGAGGAATCGAAGATCCCGGACCAGTACGACCGCGTCTACGAGGCGGAGCGGCCCGAGGTGTTCTTCAAGGCCCTCGGCTGGCGCGTGCGCGGCCCGCGCGATCCGATCGGCATCCGCGCCGACTCGACCTGGGACGTGCCCGAGCCCGAGCTCGGCCTGGTGATCGCTGAGACCGGCAAGGTGGTCGGCTACACGGTCGGCAACGATGTCTCCTCGCGCAGCATCGAGGGCGAGAACGCGCTCTATCTGCCGCAGGCGAAGAGCTATATCGGCTCGTGCGCGCTCGGTCCCTGCCTGGTGCCGCTCAAGGAGGCCCCGGATTTCCGCGAGCTCACGATCACGATCGACATCATGCGCGGCTCGAGCAAGCTCTATGCGGACTCGGTCTCGGTCACGCGCATGAAGCGCACGCCGGACGAGCTCGCCGACTGGCTCACCCGTGCGCAGGATTTCCCGCAAGGTGTGATCCTGCTCACTGGCACCGCCCTGGTGCCTCCGAGCGAGATCACGCTCGAAGCCGGCGACGTGGTGACGATCCGCATCAATGGCTTGGGCGAGCTGAAGAACGCCGTGGTGCGCACAGGGCGCGCGAAGCGGAAAGGCTAGCCGCGTTGCGCGGCAACGAACAACACTCAGAGGAGAAAACTTGAAATGGTCCCCTTCGACCGCCAACTCGTCACCGTCATCCGGCAGAAGCAGATCGGCACGGACACTTCCTATGAGCCGCCGCTGCGCATCGGCTTCGGCATCAACGATCAGACGATCGACGGCGCCAATGCCGTGATGGGGCGCACCATTCTGGTGCCGGGCGCGAAGCCGAACCTGACGCACTATCACACCAAGAACGACGTGTGCTGGTACATTCTCTACGGCAAGGTGCGCTGCATCACGGCGCGCCACGACGGCAGCGATCGGAAGGAGCTGATCCTCGAGGGCGGCGACTTCGTCTATGTGCCGAGCGGCGCGCTGCACGTGATCGCCAATGCCTCGGAGACCGAGGAAGCATCGCTGGTCTTCTGCTATATCGGCGTTGGCAACACCGATGCGGCCGAGACCGTCTGGCTCAACGACATGCATGAGAAGTTCGTCGCCGCATGAGCGTCATCGACACGCATCAGCACTTCTGGTGGATCGCGCGCCGGCCGCACGAGTGGCCGCCGGCGGTGGGCAACCGCCTCGACCGCGATTACACGCCGGACGATCTCAAGCCACAGCTCGATCGCGCCGGCGTGGACGGCACGATCCTGATCCAGTCGCTCAACGACGCGGACGAGACGCTCGAATATCTCGATCTCGCCAACACGGTGCCGTGGGTGCGCGGCGTGATCGGCTGGCTCGACCTCGCGCGGCCGAAGGATGTGCCCGACACTCTCAAGAGGCTGAAGGCGGCGGGCAAGATCGTCGGCTTCCGTCACTTGCTTCGGGTCGAGGCCGCGAAGGACTGGCTCGGCCAGCCAGCGGTGCTCGAGTCGCTAAAGATGGTGGCGGACGCGGACCTTGTGTTCGAGCTGGTGCCGATCAACCAGGAACAGTTCGATCATCTCTGCGGCTTCGCCGAGAAGATCCCGAACCTGCGGCTGGTGATCGATCATCTGGGCCGCCCGCCCGTCCCCGAGAGGGGCTGGGAGCCGTGGGCGTCGTTCATCCGGCGCGCCGCCGAGCATCCGAACATCGTGATCAAGCTCTCGACCGGCATCGCGATGATCACGGCCTGGCGCTGGGAGACCGAGGCGCTGCGCCGCTACGTCGACCATGCGCTTGACCGCTTCGGTCCCGAGCGCTGCATGGCGGCGAGCAACTGGCCGGTGGTCGAGCTTGCGGGCAGCTACGAGCAGGTCTGGGGCGGGCTCACCGAGCTCGTTTCGGGGCTCGACGCTAAGGGCCGCGCCGCGGCGCTCGGCGGCACGGCCGAGCGCGTCTACCGGCTGAAGTAAATCCAATCAAAGAAGGAAGAAACGATGTTCCGTCACATGGCGATCCTGCGTTTCAAGCCCGATGCGAGGCCGGAGGACATCAAGGCCTATTTCGAAGAGTTTCCGAACATGATGAAGCGCGTGCCGGGCGTGAAGAAATACATCATCGGGCGCAACCAGGGTGCGGGCGGCGAGACGCATGTGAAGAAGCACAACTTCGCGCCGAACTACGATGTCGGCCTCACGATGGAGTTCGACGATCCGGCAGGCTACATCGCCTATGCGGAGTCGGCCGAGCACCAGGCCTTCTTCCAGAAATACTGCACGCCGATCCTCGCCGAGCGCGTGGTCGTGCAGTTTCACGAGAAGTGACGATCGCAACGGGCGATGAGCCGTAGGGCGCAATAGCCGCATTAGCGGCGTATTGCGCCGCCGGGAGTCAGCCGGCGCAATACGCTTCGCAATTGCGCCCTACGAGTCTGAATTCACGTCCGCGGCGTCAGCGAGGGCCACAAGCGCTCGCGGCCGCGGGTGATCATGCGCTCCGCGAGGCCCGGTGCGTTGCTGCGCTTGCCCCAGAGCCGGTGGTGCAGACGGTCGAGCAGCAGGTAGATCACGGGCGTGGTGTAGAGCGTGAGCACCTGCGAGATCAGGAGGCCGCCGATGATCGTGATGCCGAGCGGGCGGCGCAGCTCCGAGCCGGGACCGCTCGCGAGCGCCAGCGGGATCGCGCCGAACAGTGCCGCGAGGGTCGTCATCATGATGGGGCGGAAGCGGCCGAGCGCGGCCTCGTAGATCGCTTGCGCGGGCGCGAGGCCGCGCTGGCGTTCGCCTTCGAGGGCGAAGTCCACCAGCATGATGCCGTTCTTCTTCACCAGGCCGATCAGAAGAATGATGCCGATGAAGGCGATCAGGCCCAGCTCCTGACCGCTGACCCAGAGCGCCAGCAGCGCGCCGAGGCCGGCGGACGGCAGCGTCGAGATGATCGTCAGCGGATGCGCGAGACTCTCGTAGAGCACGCCCAGCACGATATAGACGCAGAGCAGCGCCGCGACGATCAGCAGCGCCTGCGAGCCGCTGGCATTGCCGAAGGCGCGCGCATCGCCCGCGAAGTCGGCGCGGATCACGTCCGGCAGATGCAGATCGGCAACGGCTTGGCGCAGCATCGCGGTCGCGTCTTCGAGGGTGGTGCCGGGCTGCACGTCGAAGCTGATGGTGACGGAGGGGAACTGGCCCTGGTGATTGACAACCAGCGGCGCGAGTCCGCGCTCGAAACGGGCGACGCTGGAGAGCGGGACCTGTCCGCCGGTGCCGGGCACATAGATGCGCGTCAGGTCGTTCGGATCGCGTTGATGGCGCGGATCGACCTCCAGGATGACGCGATACTGGTTGCGCTGGGTGTAGATCGTGGAGATCTGGCGCTGCGCGAAGGCGTTGTTCAGCGCGGCGTCGATGTCCTGGATCTTCACGCCGAGCCGCGCGGCGGCCTCGCGGTCAATCGCGACATTGAGCTGCAGCCCGCCCTGCTCGCGGTCGGTCGAGACGTCGGTCAGGCCGGGCATCTGCTTCGCGCGGTCGAGCACCTTCGGCACCCAGCGATAGAGCTCGTCGATGTCGGCGCTCCAGAGCGTGAACTGGTAGGCCGAATCCGAGCTGCGGCCGCCGACGCGAATGTCCTGCGCGGGCACCAGGAACAGACGCAGGCCGGGAATCTCGGTCAGCCGGCGCCGCATGCGCTCGACGACCTGCTGGGTCGTGAGCCCGCCGCGCTCGGCCTGCGGCTTGAGGCTGATGAAGATGCGCCCGCGGTTCACCGAGCCGCTCCAGGCATTGCCGCCGACCGACGAGCCGACCGCGGCCACAGCCGGATCCGACATCACGAGCTCGGTCGCGCGCCGCTGCAGATCGCGCATGGCGTTGTAGGAGATATCGGGCGAGGCCGAGGTGCCGCCGAAGATCAGGCCGCTGTCGTCGCGGGGCAGGAAACCCTTGGGCAGCTTGACGTAGAGCGCGGTGGTCAGGGCGATCGTGAGCGCCATCACGATCAGGGTCAGGGCTTGATGCCGGAGCACGAAGCCGAGGCTCCGCGCATAGAGCCGCACCATCCATGCGAGCACGCCCTCGACAAGACGGTCGAGCCACGTGGTGCTCTGGCCCGGCACAGAGCGGATGTACCGGGCGGCGATCATGGGCGTCACCGAGAGCGACACGGCCATCGAGATCAGGATCGCGAACACCAGGGTGACCGAGAACTCGCGGAACAAGCGGCCCGGCACGCCGCCCATGAACAGCAGCGGAATGAAGGCCGCGACCAGCGAGATCGAGATCGAGACAACCGTGAAGCCGATCTGCCGGGCGCCCTGGATGGTGGCGCGCAGCGGCGAATAACCCTTCTCGAGATTGCGGAACACGTTCTCGATCATCACGATCGCATCGTCCACGACGAAGCCGACGGACACCGCGAGCGCCATCAGCGTAAGATTGTTGATCGAGAAGCCCGCGAGCCACATGCAGGCGAGGGTGCCGGCGAGCGAGAGCGGCACCGTGACGCCGGCCGCGAGAGTCGGCGCGCCGCGGCGCAGGAACAGGAATACAACCAGCATCACCAGCGCGATGGTTCCGGCGAGCGTCCATTCCATGTCTTCGACGCTCGCCCGGATCGTGCCGGTGCGGTCGGACAGCACCGAGATCTCGATGCCGGCTGGGATCCAGCGCCTGAGCTCGGGGATCAGCTCGCGGATGTGATCGACGGTTTCGATCACATTGGCGTCGGGCTGCTTGGTGATGGTGAGCAGCACGGCCGGCTGGCCGTTGAACCAGGCGGCCGAGCGGCTGTTGCGGGTGCCGCGCTCGATGCTGGCGATGTCCGAGAGGCGCACCACGGTGCCGTTCGCGGCCTTCACCACGATGCCGTGATAGTCGGGAACGTCGCGCATCTGCTCGTTGGTCGCGAGTGTCTCGGCGAGCCGGTCGTTCTCGAAGCCGCCGAGCGGCGTGATCGCATTGGCGTTGTTGATGGCGTTGCGCACGTCCTCGAGCGAGATGCCGGCGGCCGCGAGCGCGCTCGGGTTCATGCGCACGCGAATGGCGGGCTGCTCCGAGCCCGCGACCGTGACGTCCGCGACGCCTGGCACTTGGGAGATGCGCTGCACCAGCACGCTGTCGGCCGCGTCGTAGATCTGGCTGCCCGGAATCGTGCGCGAGGTGAGCGCGAGGATCAGCACCGGCGAGGCCGACGGATTGGCCTTGCGGAAGGTCGGGCGCGACGGCAGGTCGATAGGCAGCTCGGCGAGCGCCGCATTGAGCGCGGCCTGCACGTCCTGCGCGGCGCCCTCGATGCTGCGTTTGAGATCGAACTGCACCGTGATGCGCGTCGAACCGAGCGAGCTCACCGAGGTGATCTCGGTGACGCCCGCGATGATGGCGAGCCGCCGCTCCAGCGGCGCCGCGACGGTGGCGGCCATGGTGGTGGGATCGGCACCGGGCCGGCTCGCCGAGACGCTGATGGTTGGAAACTCCACGCTCGGCATGCTCGCAACCGGCAAGAAGCGCTGGGCGACGAGGCCGACCAGGAGCAGGCCGATCGCCAGCAGCGTGGTGCCGACCGGGCGACGGATGAAGGGGTAGGAGATGTTCACGGGGCCGGCTCCGCGGCTGCCGGCTTTGCCGGCACCGTGGGCCTACGCGAGAAGCGCAATTTGAGCCGCTCGAGCTGCAGGTAGATCACGGGCGTGGTGTAGAGCGTGAGCATCTGGCTCAGGATCAGTCCGCCGATGATCGTGATGCCGAGCGGGTTGCGCAGCTCCGAGCCGGTGCCGCTCTCGATCGCGAGCGGCAGCGCGCCGAACAGAGCCGCGAGCGTGGTCATCATGATGGGCCGGAAGCGCAGCAGGCAGGCCTGCACGATGGAGTCGCGCGGCGACATGGCGCGCGTGCGCTCGGCCTCCAGCGCAAAATCGATCATCATGATCGCGTTCTTCTTCACGATGCCCATCAGCAGGATGATGCCGATCAGCGCGATCACCGAGAGATCGTGGCCGAACAGCATCAGGGCCAACAGCGCGCCGAGGCCCGCGGACGGCAGGGTGGAAAGAATCGTGATCGGATGAATGAAGCTCTCGTAGAGCACGCCGAGCACGATGTAGATCGTGATGGCGGCCGCGAGGATGAGCCAGGGCTGGCCCGCGAGCGACTTCGCGAATTCCGCCGCGTCGCCCGAATAGCTGCCGATCACCGAGGTCGGCATACCGATCTCCTGCTGGGCCGCCGAGATCACGCGTACGGCGTCGCTCAGGGCGGCGTCGGGCGCGAGATTGAAGCTCAACGTGACCGATGGGAACTGCTCGGTGTGACCGATGGCGAGCGGCGCGGTGGTGCGCTTGAGCTCGGCGACGGAGCTGAGCGGCACCTGCGCGCCGGTGCTCGATGGCAGATAGATCTTCTGCAGCGCAGTCGGGTCGCGCTGGAAGCGCGGCATGGCCTCGAGTACGACGCGATACTGGTTCGCCTGGCCGTAGATGGTCGAGATCTGGCGCTGGCCGAAGGCGTCGTTGAGCGCGTCCGTCACGGTCTGCATGGAGACGCCGAGGCGGCCGGCCTTCTCGCGATCGACGTCCACTTGCGCGCGCAGGCCGCCTTCCTGGGATTCGGAGGCGACGTCGCGCAGCTCGGGCGCGTCCTTGATGCGGTCGACCAACCGTTCGGACCAGGTCTGCACGTCGCGCGCATCGGAGGCGACCAGCGTGTACTGGTACTGCGCGCGGCTCGCGCGGGTGGAGATCTGGATGTCCTGCACGGGTTGGAAGTAGATCAGCATGCCCGGGATGTCCGCGACGCGGTCCTGCAGCCGATCGATGATCTCGGCGACGCCTGCCTTGCGCCCGCCCCGCGGGCGCAGCGTGATCGAGAGACGACCCGCATTGGGCGTGGCGTTCACGGGGCTGACGCCAATCACCGAGACGACGCCGGTCACATCCGGATCCTGGCGAATCGCATCGGCGAAGCGGACCTGTAATCGCTCCATCTCGGCGAAGGAGACTTCGGGTCCGGCCTCGGTGACGGCCGTGATCATGCCGGTGTCCTGGAGGGGCAGGAAGCCCTTCGGCATGATGACGTAGAGCCAGGCCGTGAGGCCGAGCGTCGCGAGCGTGGTGAGCAGCGTCAGCGTCTGGTGGCGCAGCACCCATTCGAGGCTGCGGCGATAGAGCTCGACCGAGCCGTCGACCACTCGGTTGAAGGCGCGGCCGACGCGGTTGCCGCCTTCCGGCGTGTGGCGCAGCAGATAGGCGCACATCATCGGCGTCAGCGTGAGCGAGACCACCATCGACGCGACGACCGCGATGGTGAGCGTAAGCGCGAATTCGCGGAACATGCGGCCGACCAGGCCAGTCATGAACAGCAGCGGGATGAAGACCGCGATCAGCGAGACCGTCAGCGAGATCACCGTGAAGCCGATCTCGCGCGCGCCGCGTAGCGCAGCGTCGAACGGTGTCTCGCCCTCCTCGATGTGGCGCACGATGTTCTCGATCATGACGATGGCGTCGTCGACCACGAATCCCGTGCCGATGGTCAGCGCCATCAGCGAGAGATTGTCGAGGGAGAAGCCGCAGAACCACATGATGCCGAAGGTCGCCACCAGCGACAGCGGCAGCGCGACGCCCGCAATGATCGTCGCGCGGATGGTGCGCAGGAAGATCAGCACGACGAGCACGACCAGCGCGACCGCCAGCACCAGGGTGAACTGCACGTCGTGGATCGAGGCGCGGATCGTGTCGGTGCGGTCGTGCACCACGGTAAGCTTGGCGCCAGCCGGGAGGACACGTTGCAGCCGGGGCAACTCGTGTCGGATGCGCTGCACGGTCTCGATGACGTTGGCGCCGGGCTGGCGCTTGATGTCGATCACCACCGCGGGCTCGCCCTGATACCAGCCGCCGACGCGCGCGTTCTCGAGCCCGTCGATGATCTCGGCCACGTGACGCAGCAGCACGGGCGCGTTATTGCGGTAGGCGACGACGATGGAGCGATAGGCCTCGGCGGTGGTGAGCTGGTCGTTGGCCGCGATACTGTAGGACTGGTGCGAACCGTCGAGCGCGCCCTTCGGGCCCGCGACATTGGCGTTGGTGATGGCGGTGCGCAGGTCGGCCATGGAGAGGCCGTAGGCCGCGAGGCGCGAGAGATCGGCCTGGATGCGCACGGCCGGCTTGATGCCGCCCTGGATCGCGACCTGGCCCACGCCGGTCACCTCGCTCAGCCGCTGCGCCAGCAGCGTGTCCGCGATGTCGCTGAGCGAGCGCAGCGCCACGGTCCGGGACGTGATCGCGACCGTCATGATCGGCGCATCGGCCGGGTTCACCTTGGCGTAGGTCGGCGGATACGGAAGGTTGCGCGGCAGCGCGGAGCCGGCCGCATTGATCGCGGCCTGCACATCCTGCGAGGCCGCGTCGATATCGCGGCTGAGATCGAACTGCAGCGTGATCTGGCTCAGCCCGTAGGAGCTCGACGACGTCATGGTCGAGAGGGCCGGCATCTGACCGAACTGGCGCTCGAGCGGCGCGGTCACCAGCGACGCCATCGTGTCCGGATTGGCGCCGGGCAGCTGCGTCGTCACCTGGATGGTCGGGAAGTCAACTTGCGGCAGCGCCGAGACCGGCAGCAGCCAGTAGCCGAGCGCGCCGCCGAGCATCACTGCGACGCCCAGCAGCGAGGTCGCGATCGGCCGGCGGATGAAGGGGCTCGAAACGTTCATTGGCTCGCGCCCGTGGTGGCCGAGCGGCGCTTGCGCTGCCCGCCTTCGGGGCGTTGTCCGTCAGGACGCTGGCCGTCGGGGCGGGCGTCGCTCTGCGGCACGCCCTCTTGCCGGCGCGGACGCTCGGGCGGCGTGACGCCAGGGGCGGCATCAGTCGCAATGCTGATTCGCGTGCCGGCCGCGAGCTGCGAGAAACCGGTGGTGACGACCTTCTCGTCGGGCTTGAGCCCAGTCGGGATCACGGCCTGGGTGTCGTCCTGCTGGGTCACGGTCACGTCGCGCACCGCGACCGTGTTGTCATCCTGGGCGACGAAGACGAAGGTGCCGTTCGGCCCACGCTGCACGGCGGCGGTCGGCACCACCACGACCTGCTTCAGCGTGTCGAGCAGCAGCCGCACATTCACGAATTGGCCTGGCCAGAGCTGCAGCTCGGCGTTGGGGAATTCCGATTTCAGCCGCACGGTGCCGGTGGTGGAATCCACTTGGTTGTCGACCACGCTGAGCTTGCCGCGGTCGATCACCTTGCGGCCGTCGGGCCCGAGCGCCTCGACCGACAGCGCGCCTTGCGCGAAGGCCTTGTTCACCTCGGCGAGCTGCTGCTGCGGCAGATTGAACAGCACCGTGATGGGCTTGATCT
Organism: Pseudomonadota bacterium; assembly: GCA_023404705.1. Lineage (GTDB taxonomy): Bacteria > Pseudomonadota > Alphaproteobacteria > Rhizobiales > Xanthobacteraceae > FEB-22. The sequence continues at coordinate 33,598 of JAEYAU010000031.1, read as the reverse complement.
GCGTGATGGTGACGAGACCGGTGGTGTCGGAGGCGCGCACTAGATTGCCTTCGTCGACCATGCGGATGCCGGTGCGACCGTCGATCGGCGAGACTACCTTCGTGTAGCCGAGAATCGTCCAGGCATTGTCGATGGCGGCCTGATCGGCCTTCACGAGCGCCGTGAGCTGCGCGACCGAGGCGCGAGCCGCGTCCGCCTGCTGCTTGGACGCCGCGTTGCTCGCCGCGAGCCGCTCGTAGCGCTCGAGGTCGAGCCTGGCATTGGCGAGCTGCGCCTCGTCCTGAGCCTTCTTGGCGATCGCCTGATCGTATTGGGCCTGATAGGTGCGCGGGTCGATCTCGGCGAGCAGGTCGCCGCGCTCCACGTCCTGGCCTTCGCGGAAGCCAAGCTTGATGAGCTGGCCGTCCACTTGCGGGCGCACCGTCACCATGTTGAGCGCGCGCGTGGTGCCGACGCCGTCGAGATAGATCGGCACGTCGGCAAGGCGCGCGGGCGCGACCAGCACGGGCACCGGCCGGTTCGCCTGCATGTTGCGGAAGCGCGCGCCCGGCCGCTCCTTCGGCTGGCCGTCGGGACTCTGCGTCACGTACCAATAGCCGCCGCCCGCCAGAATGCCGCCGACGATCAGGACGGACAGGATTCGACTCAATCGCATCAGTTCAAACCTTCCATTCGCGCGATCCGCGCGTCATATCCCATTGGTCGCGAGCTCGCGCGTCGGCGCCCAGCCGCCGCCGAGCGCCTGGAACAGGCTCACGGCCGCCTGCAGCCGCGTCAGGCGCACCAGCGCGAGCGCGTCCTGTTCCTGAAAGTAGGTACGCTGCGTGTTCAGCACCGTCGTGAGGTCGATCGTTCCGGCGCGCAGCTGCGTCTGCGAGATATCGTAGGCGCGCTTCGCGGTATCAACCGCCTGCCGCTGCAATTGCTCCTGCTGCGCCAGCGCCTGCATGGCGATGAGCGCGCGCTCAACATCCGCGAAGGCGTTGATGGCGGTGCGGCGGTAGATCTGCAGGAATTCGAGTCGCCGGCCCTTCTGCAGGTCGAGCTGGCCGAGCAGGCGGCCGCCTTCGAAGATCGGCTGCGTCAGCCCGGCAGCGACCGAGTAAATCGCGGACTCGGGGCGAAATAAGGTCTTTAGGGCCGCGCTCTGGAAGCCCCCTTCGCCCGTGAGCGTGATGCTCGGGAACAGCGCCGCGCGCGCGTTCTCGACGCTCGCCTCGGCGGCTTCGAGATTGGCTTCGGCGAAGCGGATGTCGGGCCGCTGCAGCAGCAGCTCCGAGGGCAGGTTGGGCGCGGCGCGCGGCACCGCGAGGCGGAACAGGCTGCCGCCCTTCACCATGACGCGCACGGGCGGTTCGCCCAGCAGCACCGCAAGCGTCGCCTGGTTCTGCCGCAGCTGTTGCTCAAGCGGCGGGATCGCGGCGCGCTGCTGCGCGACCACGCTCTCCTGCTGCGCGACATCGAGCGCGGTTGCGGTGCCGGCCGCGAGCCGCTCGCGGATCAGGCCGAGCACGCTCGTGGCATTGACGAGATTCTCGCGCGCGACACGCAGCCGGTCCTGCGCGGCGAGGATCTGCAGATAGGTGTTCACCACGGTCGCGACCGTGGAAAGCGCGACGGTGTCGCGATCGAAGCGGCTCGCAATGGCGAGCTGTTCGGCCGAACGGTGCGCGGCGCGGTTCTTGCCCCAGAAGTCGATTTCGTAGCTCGCGTTGAGCACGGCCGTGTAGGTCGCGCGCTCGCTGGCGCTTCCCCCGCCGAGGGAGCCGGAGGAGCGCGAGCGCGTCGCCTGCACGTCGAGGTCGATCGTCGGCAGGAGCGGCGCGCCCGTGATGCGCGTCTGCGCGTCGGCCTGCTCGATGCGCGCGACCGCGGCCGCGATATCGAGGTTCTGCAGCTGCGCATCCTCGACCAGCCGGGTGAGCTCGCGCGAGCCGAAGCCGCGCCACCAGTCGAGCGCGGGCGGCTTGCCGACCGGCCGCGGCGCCGCGCGGTAGTTCGCGGGCACGTCGAGCGCAGGATCGACCCGCTCGGCCGTCAGGATGCATCCCGACAGCAGCGGCAGCACCAGGAGCGCGGCCAGGACACGTCCCATCAGCGGCTGCTTTCCGTTGGACGCGAGCGCTGGCCCCAGTCGGCGAGCTTGTTACGGCCGGCCGGCGACATCTCGGCGGCCGCGGTGGCGATCACGTCGTGCAGGGCCTGATCGAAGCGGGCGCGCGCCTCGCGCGCATCCTCCATGGAGGTGCGCAACGCGGCCTGATCGAACGGCTCGGCGCGCAGGATCGCGCGATTGCGGTCATAGGCGCGGTTGAGGGTGTCGCGCGTCGCCTCGACGGCGGTCTCCCGAGCCTGGAACGCGGCTCTGAGCTTGGCCGCATCCTCGCCGGGCAGCGTCGCGGCGAGCCGATCGATGCGCGCGGCGGCGGTGCGCGGCCGCTCGGTCGCGACCGGCGTCGGCGGCGTGAGATAGAGCCGCGTGAGCAGCGCGCCCGCGGTGCCGAGGATGAAGAGATTGAGCGCGAGCGACGCGATCAGCAGCACGCGCGTCGGGCGGTCGTTGAGGGTAATGGCGGAGACCATGCTCATGGGAGCCCCGTGATGGCGTCGGTGTCGAACACGTTGGTGCTCACGTCCTCGGGCGCGAGCGTGGCGAAGCGCGGCGAGAGATCGGCGGCGAGCCGGGCGCTCACATTGGTGAGGCCGGCCGCGAAGCCGAGCGCCGCGACGCAGGCCAGCACCGCGACCCGCGGCCAGGCCGGCGCGAAATCGGGCCGGGCGAGCGCAGCGGGCCACCAGCGCGCGAACACGCCATGTCGCTGCGGCGGCAAAGGGCGCGAAAACGTGCCGACGAGGCGCTCGACGTCGGCCTCGCCCGTCTCGGTGCGCATCGTCGCTGCGATCGCCTGATCGAGGCGCTGAGCACTGGTGAGCAGGCGCTGCGCCTCGGCGCTGGTCGCGAGCAATCGCTCGGCGGCTGTGCGCTCGGCCGTGGGCCAGCTTTCCGGCGCGGCGCCATAGGTGTCGAGCAGGCGCTCGAACTGCGCGAAAGTCATGCAGCGCGTCTCCTTGTGTGCTTCTCGACGAGGTTGCTCCACACTCCGTTCGTGCCCGCGAAAGCGGGCATCCAGGGCAGCGCGTTGCCGCCTTTCTGGGTCCCCGCTTCCGCGGGGACGAACGGAGTTGATGCGAGCTGATTTTCTCTACTGATCGAGCGAAGGGCCGAGAGCGGCGCGGAGCGTGCGGCGGGCGCGCACCAGCAGGGTTTCGACGCCGCCGACCGAAGTGTCGAGGACCGCGGCCGCCTCGGCGTTGCTGAGGCCTTCCTGATAGGTGAGCACGATCGCGGCGCGCTGGCGCGCCGGCAGGGCGTCGATCGCGGCCGAGACGAGGACGTCGCGCTCGCGTGCTTCGAGATCGCGTGCCGCATCGGCGCGCGGGTCCGCGACGTCGCCGGCGGCTTCGAGCGGCGCCGGCTGCGGGCGGCGCTTCTCGTCGAGGCAGAGATTGACCACGATGCGATAGAGCCAGGTGCGCAGCTCGGCGGTCGGGCGCCAGCGCGGCGCATTGGTCCAGACGCGCAGCAGCGCCTCCTGCACGATCTCGTCGGCGAGCGCGTGATTGGCGAGGATGCGTCGCGCGATCGCGAGGGCGCGCGGCGTGTGGCGGCGCGCCAGCAGGCGGAAGGCGGTCTGATCGCCGGCCGCGACGCGCGCCATGAGCTCCTGGTCGGGAAGTCCTTCCATGAGAGCCGGCCGTCAGCGGTCGCGGGCACGCGGATGCATCCGGCCATTCTGGCGGGGGCAGGCGCGCTTGTCCCGTGACAAGCCGGTAACTGGGCACGCATGGCTGTGGGCAAACTCGCGCGTCTCATCATGACTTGAACGGGCCAATGGCCGAAACCCTGCGCCATGATGTGGCGTTTCCTATATGAGAGCGATGCAGGCCTCCGCCTGCCCGGAGGCCCCGTCGACCAACATGCTGGAAATACTCAAGAATCTTTTCACGGAGCTGACCGGCAAGCCGGTCAACCAGTTCGAACCGACCGATTACCGCGTGGCGGCCGCGGCCCTGATGGTCCATGCCTGCTCGGTCGACGGCTTGATCGACGAGGCGGAGCGGGAGCGCCTGCGCGAAGTCCTGCAAACGCGCTTCGGGCTCGACCAGGCCGCGACGAACGCGCTCATCGACGAGGCCACGCAGGCCGAGAACGAGGCCGTGGACCTTTATCGCTTCACCAGTCAGCTCAACCGTTCGCTCGACGAGGACGGACGGCGGCGCGTGGTCGAGATGATGTGGGAGATGGTCTACGCCGACGGGCGTGCAAACGAATTCGAGGACAACCTCTTGTGGCGCGCCGCAGACCTGCTCGGTATCTCGTCGCGCGACCGTATCGCTTTGCGCCAGCGCGTCGGTGGAGAGCGCAGCGATCCGGCCGACGCGTGATGGTATCGGCTGATCGATCCGTGTAGAAGTATGGTTGCATGTCCATCTTCAAGCCTGTGACCGTTGTGACTGGAGCGTCGGCCGGAATCGGCCGCGCGCTCGCAAAGGTCTTCGCCGCGAATCAGCATGAGGTTGCGCTGGTGGCGCGGCGCGAAGGCGAACTCGACTCGCTCGCGCGCGAGATCGTGGCGGCTGGCGGGCGCGCGCATGCAATCCCGGTCGATCTCAGCCGCGCGGACGCGCCGGCGCGCATCTCGCACGAGCTGCTCGGGCGCGGGCTCGAGCCGGCCGTGGTGGTGAACAATGCGGGGTTCGGCCTCTGGGGCCCGAGCTACGAGCTCGACCGCGGCGAGCAGCTCGCGATGATCGAGCTCAATGTGCGCACGCTCACCGACATGTCGCTGCGCTGGGTCGATACGCTGGCGCGGCACCGCGGCGGCATCCTCAACGTCGCCTCCGTCGCAGCCTTCGTGCCGGGGCCGAACATGGCGGTCTATTACGCGACCAAGGCCTATGTGCTCTCGTTCAGCGAGGCGCTGCACCGCGAGCTCATGTCGAAGGACGTGCGCGTCACCGTGCTGTGTCCGGGGCCTGTGAAGACGGAGTTTCAGGCCCGCGCGGGCATGTCCGACGGCATGGCGCGCGGCTTCCTGGCGCTCAGCGCCGAGCAGGTGGCGGAGGCCGGATACCAGGGCTTCGCGGCCGGTAAGCGGGTGGTGATCCCGGGCTTCGGTAACAAGCTGGCGGCGTTTCTTCCGCGGCTGGTGCCGCGTTCGCTGGTGCTCACGGCGACCAAGAAATTTCAGAAGCGGGCCGCGCCCAAGCCCGAGGGCTGGCCGCGCCGGTCGCAGCAGAAGGCTTGAAATCGGCGGTTAACGGTCTAGGAATAAGCTACGGCTGTCGTTCGGGATCGAAATCCGACCATGACCGAGCAGATCCTCATCGTCCTGCACCAGGAGCACTCGACGCCCGGGCGCCTCGGCCATGCGCTGCTCGCCCGCGGCTACCGGCTCGACATCCGCCGCCCGCCGCTCGGCGACGAGCTCCCCGAAACGCTCGCGAAGCATGCCGGCGCCGTCATCTTCGGCGGTCCGATGAGCGCCAATGACCCGCACGACTACATCAAGCGCGAGATCGATTTCACGGCGGTGCCGCTGAAGGAGAACAAGCCGTTTCTCGGCATCTGCCTCGGCGCCCAGATGCTGGCGCGCCAGCTCGGTGCGCGCGTCGACTTTCATCCGGAGCGCAAGGCGGAGGTCGGCTATTATCCGATCCGCCCGACCGATGCGGGTCGCGCGTTCTGCAGCCCGTGGCCCGACCATGTGTACCAGTGGCACCGCGAGGGCTTCGACCTGCCGGCCGGCTGCGAACTGCTGGCCGAAGGCGATGCGTTTCCGATCCAGGCGTTCCGCACCGGCAATTCCTTCGCGATTCAGTTCCACGCGGAGGTCACGCACGCCATGATGTGCCGGTGGACCATTCGCGGCCACGAGCGCATGACGCTGCCCCATGCGAAGCCGCGCGCGGCGCATTTCGCGGACCGTCCGGTCTACGACTATGCGATCCGCAACTGGCTCTCGGGCTTCGTCGACTGCTGGCTCGCCTGCGGCCGCGAGCGCCGGCTCGAAGCGGCCGAGTAAGTCTTAGCGTATCACCGCAAACACCTCGAGCTCGACGCGGGCGCCGAGCGCGAGACCATTGGCGCCGAAGGCGCTGCGCGCGGGCCAGGGCGCCGCGAAGAACTCGCGATAGACCTCGTTGAAGCGCGGCCATTCCGACATGTCGGCGAGCATCACTTGCACGCGCACGACGTCGCGCAGGCCGAGGCCGTGCGCCGTCAGCACGTTGCGGATGTTCTCCAGCGTCTGACGCGCCTCCGGAACGATGCCGCCCGGCACCAGTGTGAGCGTGCCGGGCCGCACGCCGAGCTGGCCCGAGAGCATCACGAGGCGGCCGACGCGCACGCCGTCAGAGAACGGCAGGTCGCCCGAGAGCACCGCGTCGGAGCGCAGGAATTCAACGTCGGCGTGCGGGCCGGCGGCCTCGATCAAGGCGGCGGCAAGATCCGGCTGCTCGGTCGTCATGGGTGCTCCGATCTCCTGCGGAGGCGCAAACCGCCAGGGTTGATGTTACAGTCCTGCGGTCCTGGATCACGGGAGCTCCTTGATGCTGACCGAAGCGGCGCGCGGCGTCTTCATCATCTCGGTCACTCCGTTCGACGAGCGCGGCGGCCTCGATCTTGCGAGCACCGACCGGCTGGTCGACTTCTATCTCGGCGCCGGCGTCGACGGAATCACCATTCTGGGCATCATGGGCGAAGCGCCGAAGCTGGCGCAGGAAGAGGCGATCGCCTTTGCGCGCCGCGTGATCGCGCGCGCGGCCGGAAAGCCCGTGGTGGTCGGCGTGTCGGCGCCCGGCTATGCGCCGATGGCCTCGCTCGCGCGTGCCGTCATGGATCTCGGCGCCGCTGGCGTGATGATCGCGCCGCCGGGCGGGCTCAAGGGCGATGACGGCATCGTCGGCTATTTCCAGGGCTGCGTCGAAGCGATCGGCGCCGACGTGCCGTTCGCCTTGCAGGACTTTCCGTTCGCCAACGGGCTGCACATCCCGGTCTCGGTGATCGAGCGCGTGATCGCGACCTGCCCGAGCTGCGTGGTGCTCAAGCACGAGGAGTGGCCGGGGCTCGACAAGATCACGGCGCTGCGCGCGCGCGAAGCACATGGGATGCGGCGCGTGAGCATCCTCACGGGCTTCGGCGGAATCCTCCTCCCGTTCGAGCTGGAGCGCGGCGCCGATGGCGCCATGACGGGCTATGCGTTCCCCGAGATGCTGGTCGAGGTGTGCCGACTGATGGCGGCGGGCCGGCGCAACGATGCCCACGATCTGTTCAATCTGCATCTGCCGATGGTGCGTTACGAGCAGCAGCCGGGACTCGGACTCGCGGTGCGCAAATACGTGCTGCAGAAGCGCGGCGTGATCGCAACGGACGCGCAGCGCAAGCCGGGTGCGCGTGTGACGCGTGAGACCGCGGCGGAGGTGGATTTCCTGCTGGCGCGCCTGCAGGCCGATGGTGCGCGGCTCGTCCCGCAAGACACGTCCGCCCAATCTGCATTGCTCAGCGCGCGCCTTGGCACATGACCTGCATCTGGATTCCATCTCGGATCCGCGCTCAAATCAAAGAAGGAGATCGAGAGCGTGACAAGTGACGTTCGGCTCGCGGTGGATATCGGCGGCACCTTCACGGACGTGGTGCTCGACATCGGCGATCAGCGCCACACCCGCAAGGTGCTGACCACGTCGACGCATCCCGAAGAAGGTGTGCTCGCCGGCATGCGCGCGATCCTCGCCGACACCAAGCTGCACTTCTCGGACATCGATGTGTTCGTGCACGGCACCACGCTTGCGACCAACGCGATCATCGAGCGGCGCGGCGCCCGAACCGCGTTGATCGCGACCGACGGCTTCCGCGACGTGATCGAGATCGGCACCGAGAGCCGCTACGACCAGTATGATCTCAACATCGAGAAGCCGACGCCGCTGGTGCCGCGCGCGCTCCGCTTCACGGTGCCGGAGCGCGTCGATGTGCACGGCAAGGTGCGGCTCCCGCTCGACGAGCGGGCTGTGCGCGCGCTGGCGCCACGGCTGCGTGACGCCGGCGTCGAAAGCGTCGCCTTTGCGTTCCTGCATTCCTATGCCAATTCCGAGCACGAGCGGCACGCGGCCGCGGCGCTCAAGGGAGAGCTGCCCGGTGTCTGGATCACGCTCTCCAGCGAGGTCTGCCCGGAAGTGCGCGAATACGAGCGCACCTCGACTGCGATTGCGAATGCCTATGTGCAGCCGCTGATGGACGGCTATCTGGCGCGCATGGCGGATGCGCTGCAGGCCGAGCAGTTCCGCGGCGCTATTTGCCTCGTCACCTCGGGCGGCGGGCTCACCTCTATCGACACGGCGCGGCGCTTTCCGGTGCGGCTGATCGAGTCCGGCCCGGCTGGCGGTGCGATCTTCGCGGCGCAAATGGCGGCGCGGCTGAACGAGCCGAAGGTGCTCTCCTTCGACATGGGCGGTACCACGGCGAAGATCTGCCTGATCGAGAAGTGCGAGCCGCAGACCTCGCGCGTGTTCGAGGTGGATCGGGCCGCGCGTTTCCTCAAAGGCAGCGGCATGCCGGTGCGCATCCCGGTGATCGAGATGGTGGAGATCGGCGCCGGCGGCGGCTCGATCGCGCGCATCGATGCCTTGAAGCGCGTGACGGTCGGTCCCGAAAGTGCGGGCTCCGAGCCCGGTCCCGCCTGCTACGACCGCGGCGGTGCACATCCGGCCGTGACCGACGCTGACGTTGTGCTCGGCATGATCGATCCGGACGCCTTTGCGGGGGGCAGCATCCGGCTTGAGCCCGAGCGCGCGCGCGATGCGCTGGCGCGCGAGGTTGGCGCGCCGCTCGGCCTCTCGCCCGAGACCGCCGCTTACGCGGTGCACGAGATTGTGTGCGAGAACATGGCGAGCGCCGCGCGCGTCCATTCGGTGGAGCGCGGCGCCGTGATCAGCCAGCACACGCTGATCGCCTTCGGCGGCGCGGCGCCGCTGCATGCGGCGCGAGTGGCCGAGAAGATCGGTGTCGCACGCGTGGTGGTGCCGCCTAATGCGGGCGTCGGATCTGCGATCGGCTTCCTCTCGGCGCCGATTTCGTATGAGCTGGTGCGCAGCCGGCATGCACGGCTCGATGCCTTCGATGCCTCGGTGGTCTCGGCGCTGCTCGCCGAGATGTCGGCGGAAGCGCGCGGCCTGGTCGCGACCGCGGCGCGCAATGCGCCGATCAGCGAGCGGCGCCTCGCCTATATGCGCTATGTCGGGCAGGGGCACGAGATCGCGGTGGCACTGCCGGTGCGGGACCTCACGGCGGATGATGTGCCGGCGCTGCGCAAGGCATTCGAGAGCGACTATGCGGCGCAGTTCGCACGCCCGATCCCGGGCGCCGCGATCGAGATCCTGAGCTGGTCGGTGCTCGCCACCACGGCCGCGCGGGCGCCGGGCGGCGTCGCCGCCGTGAAGCCGCAACCGGCGCCGAAGCCGACTGGCACGCGCAGCTTCTTCGACGGTCGCGCCGACGCGGCGATGGACATCCCGCTTTATCGCCGCGAGGACATGGCGCCGGGCGCACGCATCGCGGGCCCAGCCGTGATCGCCGAGGACGAGACCTCCACCTTCGTCGCCGCGAGCTTCGATGCGCATATCGACGGCGCCGGCTGCATCGTCATGAACCGCAAGGCCGCCTGAACATGAGCGAGGACATCCATCTCATCGACCTGCAGATCATGTGGAACCGGCTGATCGCGGTCGTGGAGGAGCAGGCGCAAGTGCTGATGCGTACCGCCTTCTCGCCGATCGTGCGCGAATGCGGCGACCTTTCGGCCGGCGTGTTCGATCTGAAGGGCCGCATGCTGGCGCAGGCCGTCACGGGCACGCCCGGCCACGTCAACTCGATGGCCGAATCCGTGAAGCACTTCATCCGCCACTTCCCGCTCGAGACCATGCGGGAGGGCGATGCCTACATCACGAACGATCCGTGGATGGGCACGGGCCATCTCAACGACTTCGTCGTGACGACGCCGTGCTTCCGGAACGGCCGGCTGGTGGCGCTGTTCTCCTGCACCAGCCACCTCATGGATATCGGCGGCATCGGCTTCGGACCGGACGGCACCGACGTGTTCATGGAAGGGCTTTACATCCCGTTCCTCAAGCTGATCGACCAGGGCGTCGTCAACGAGACCTTGATGGCGATGATCCGCGGCAACACGCGGCTGCCGGTCGACACCGAGGGCGACACCTATTCGCTGGCGGCTTGCAACGATGTGGGCGCGCGGCGGCTGGTCGAGATGATGGACGAGTTCGGCATCAACTCGCTCGAGCCGCTTGCGAACCATATCTGCGATCGCTCGCGCGAAGCCGTGCTGGCCGAGGTCGCGCGCCTGCCCAAGGGCGCCTGGCGCAACGAGATGACGGTGGACGGCTACGATAGCCCGGTGACGCTCGCGGCGACGCTGACGGTCTCGGATGACGGCATCCATGTGGACTTCACGGGCACGTCGCCGGCCTCGCGCTACGGGATCAACGTGCCGCTTGCCTACACGACCGCCTATACGGTGTTCGGGCTCGGCTGCGTCGTGGCGGCGCAGATCCCGAACAATGCGGGGTCGCTCGGGCCGCTCACGGTCTCGGCGCCGGACGGCTGCATCCTCAATGCGCCGAAGCCCGCGCCGGTCGCCTCGCGTCACGTGATCGGGCAGATGCTGCCGGACGTCGTGTTCGGGTGTCTGCGGCAAGTGATCCCGGAGCGCGTGCCGGCGGAAGGCACCTCGTGCCTGTGGAATCTCAACGTGCGCGGCCAGACGCGCGACGGCGTCGGCGGCAATTACGGGTTCTCGATGGCGGTGACCTCGAACGGCGGCACCGGCGCGCGCTTCGGCAAGGACGGCCTGTCGGCCACCGCCTATCCGAGCGGCGTGCGCGGCACGCCCGTCGAGATCGCCGAGACGCAGACGCCGCTGATCTTCTGGAAGAAGGAGCTGCGTCCCGACTCGGGTGGCGCCGGACGCACGCGCGGCGGGCTCGGACAGATCATCGAGGTCGCGAGCGGCGTGGACGCGCCATTCGAGATTCTCGCGGCCTTCGACCGCATCGATCATCCGCCGCGCGGGCGCGACGGCGGCCGGGATGGCGAGGCCGGCTATATCGGGCTCAAGTCCGGCCGCAAGCTGAAGGGCAAGGGCTTCCAGGAAGTGCCGCCGGGCGACCGCCTCGTCGTGATGACGCCGGGCGGCGCCGGCATCGGCGATCCGGCGGCGCGCGATCGTCAAACGGTGGCGCGGGACGTGGTGGATGGCCTGGTGTCGGAAGAGCGCTCCGAGATCTACGGGAAAGTCTCATGACAGCGTGACGGGAACAGCCGGGTCGTCGCGCGGGACAGATCAAGCCGGGCAGCAAAGGGGAACCCAGATGATCACACGACGCAAGCTCATGGCCGGTTCGACCGCGGTGACCGCGGCCGCAATTCTCCCTCGGCGCGCTTCGGCCGCCATCTCGCTCGATCTCGCCACCGTCTGGCCGGACGGCAACTTCCATACCCGCAATGCCAAGGCTTTCGCGGCGGAAGTCGCCAAAGCCACGGGCGATGCCGTGACCATCAATGTGCGCTCGGGTGGCGCGCTGGGCTTCAAGGGGCCGGAGCAGCTGCGCGCGGTGCGTGACGGGCTCGTGCCGATGGCGGACGTGCTCAACATCCAGCAGATCGGCGACGAGCCGCTGCTCGGCACCGAGTCCATCCCGTTCCTGGTCGGCTCCGCCGACGAGCTCAAGGTGCTGCACAAGTATCTGCGGCCTGAATACGAAAAGGTCGCGGCCAAGAACAATCAGAAGACGCTCTATATGGTGCCGTGGCCGACGCAGTACCTGCATCTGAAGGCGAAGGCGACGAGTCTCGACGGTCTCAAGGGCGTGAAGATCCGCGTGCCCGACAAGAACGCGCAGGACATGTGCAACGCACTCGGCATGTCCGCCGTGCTGATCCCCTGGGGCGAGGTGGTGCCGGCCCTCGCGTCGGGCCGTGTCGACGGCGTCTCAACCTCGGCAACCTCGGGCGTCGACGGCAAGTTCTGGGAATTCCTGAAGACGATCTATCCGACCAATCACACCTGGTCGTGCCAGATGGTCAATATCGGCCTCGATTCCTGGAAACAGATCCCGGCCGAGCATCAGAAGAAGATCGAAGAGCTCGGCAAGACCATGGAGCCGGGCTTCTGGAAGGTCTCGGTCGAGAACGACCAGGAGAGCCTGAAGAAGCTCACGGACGGCGGCATGGAGGTGGTCTCGATTCCGCCCGCGATGATGAAGGAGATGCGCGAGAAGACGGCCGCGCTGAAGGACGACTTCATCAAGCGCGTGCCGGCGGCGGGGCCGATCGTGAAATCCTATCTCTCGGATCTCGGGAGAGCCTGAGATGGCGGATCACGCCGTGCCGGGCGCCGTCAAGGCGCCCGCAGCGGTCGCCATGCTGCTCGCTGCCGCCGATGGAGTTGCGGTGATGGGCGGCTGGCTCGCCGCCGCCTGCCTCGCCGCGCTGGTGCTACTGATCTCGGCCGAGATCGTGGTCGCGGCGGCGTCGCGCATATTCCCCTCGCTGCCGGGCGACATTCCGATTACCTGGGAGTACAGCGCCTATCTAATGGGCGCCGCCTTCCTGCTCGGCGCGGCTGTCACCTTGCGGGCGGGCGGACACATCCGCGTAGCGCTGGTGATGTCGCGGCTCGCCCCCGGGCCACAGCGTATCCTCGAGACCGTGACGGCGCTCCTCGGCAGCGCCGTCACGGTGTTCTTCGCCTGGTCGCTGGTGCTGTTTGCGTGGCGCTCGTTCACGAGCGGGCAGGTGTCGGGGTCGAGTTTCACGCCGCTCTGGATCCCGCAGGCCGCGCTCGCGCTCGGCGCCGTGCTGCTCGCCATTCAGATGGCGGCGCGGCTCGTCCGCTGCCTGATCGGCCTTGCACCCGAGGACCACGCGTTGAAGACCGCGGGGCTCGCCGAATGAGCGCGGTCGTTGCGAGCCTGTTCGCGGTCCTGTTCGGAGCGCTGGCGGCGGGCTTGTGGATCGGGCTGTCGCTGATCTTCACGGCGCTGGTGCTGCTCGCGCTGTTCCGCAACATCCCGATCGAGCGGCTGCTGCCGCAATATACGTTCAACATCCTCACGACGCCGGAGCTGGTCGCGCTGCCGCTCTTCATCGTGATGGGCGAATTCCTGTTCCGCACGCAGCTCTCGCGCGCCCTCTTCAACGGGCTCGCGCCCTGGGCCGGATTGCTGCCGGGCCGGCTGCTGCACGTGAACGTCATCGCGTGCTCGATCTTCGCCGCGATCTCCGGCTCCTCGGCCGCGACCACGCAGGTGGTGGGCCGCATCTCGCTGGCCGAGCTGCTGCGCCGCGGCTATGCGCGCGACATCGCGATGGGCAGTCTCGCGGGCGCCGGCACGCTCGGCTTCCTGATCCCGCCGTCGACCATCATGATCATTTACGGCGTGCTGGCGGACGAGTCGGTGCTGCGCCTGTTCACGGCCGGCTTCGTCCCGGGCTTCCTGCTCGCGGGCTGCTTCATGGCCTGGATCATGGTGCACACGACGGTGCGCCCGGATCTCGTGCCGGAAAGGGAGCGCGCGCTGCAGGACATGCGCTGGCGCGACCGCTTCGTCGCGCTGCGCGAGCTCGCGCCCGCCGTGCTGCTGATTCTCGCGGTGCTCGGCTCGATGTATGGCGGGCTCGCGACCCCTTCCGAAGGCGCGGCGGTCGGCGTGATCGGCGCCATGGTGATCTCGGGCCTACAGGGCGGGCTCAGCTGGAAGACGCTGCGCGAGGTCGCGATGGGCTCGGTGCAGACCTGCAGCATGATCGGCCTGATCGTGCTCGGCGCGTCGATCCTCGGCAATGTGCTGGCGATCCTCGGCGTGCCGCCCGCGGTTGCCGAGTTCGTCGCGGGTCTCGGGCTCTCGCCCTTCGAGCTGATCGTGGCCTTGACCCTGTTCTATCTCGTGCTCGGCTGCTTCCTCGACGGCTTCTCGATGATCGTGATGACGCTGCCGGTGGTCATGCCGCTGATCACGGCGGCGCGCTTCGACAAGGTCTGGTTCGGGATCTTCCTCGTGCTCGTGGTCGAGATGGCGCAGATCACGCCGCCGGTCGGATTCAACCTGTTCGTCATTCAGGGCCTGACCGGCGAGGATCTCGGCACGCTCACGCGCTACACGCTGCCGTATCTCGGGATCATGGTCGCCTTCGTCGCCGTGCTGATGGCATTGCCCGGCATGGTGCACTGGCTGCCGAAGCTGCTGCTCGGCTGACCCCGCCAAGAGCCCGAGAGGCTCGATATTTGCGCCTTGCGGCACACCTGTCGCGGGCTCAAGTCAGGATGCCCGCGTTGATGAAGATCAATGCAGCGCCAAGGCCCCGATCCGAGACTTTGACATGATTTCCTCCGGCTTGTTCGGGCAAGAGGAGGAAATGTGCGAAGAAGACTCGATCCCGCACCTGCGCCCCCGCCGAAGATTCGTGAAACGAACCGCTGAACCGGTCCGCCGGGACAGTGATGGCTGGAGGACGCCATGCGCAGAAGCATGCACGACAGAACGCGTGCGATCGTCGAAGCGGCTGTGATCGCGGTCGCGGCTGGTCTTGCGAGCCCCGCCGGCGCCGTCGATCCGCAAAGCATCGACTGGTCGAAGATCCCGACGAAATCGTTCACGCTCTTCTATCCGGGGCAGTCGACCTACGACTGGCTGCTCAGCCCGGATCACAAGAAGGGCGACAAGCAGGTCGCGCAGGGCAAGGCCTGCCTCTCCTGTCACGAGGGTGACGAGAAGGACCTCGGCAACAAGCTGGTCAAGGGCGGCAGCCTCGAACCAAGCCCCATCGCGGGGAAGAACGGCACGATCGACCTCGCGGTTCAGGCGGCCCATGACGCCGAGAGCGTCTATTTCCGCTTCCAGTGGAAGAGCAACCTCAATCGCGAAGGGCGCATGCACGACTACGTGCGGTTCGATGGCAAGCAGTGGAAATGGTACGGCCACGACCGCAACGACAAGGCGGTGCGCGCCGGCGAGCAGCCGGCGCTCTACGAAGACCGGCTCGCGATCATGCTGGACGACGGCAAGGTGCCGCAGTTCGCGCAGCAGGGTTGCTGGGTGACGTGCCACGCCGGCATGCGCGACATGCCCAATCAGGCCGTCGGCGAGCCCGTGAAGAAGCATCCGCTGTTCGCGGATTCGAAGTACGACTCCGACATCCGTAAATACTTGGCCTCGACCCGCACCGATCCGGCTGCCAGCTGGGACAAGACCAAGTCCAAGGAGGAGATCGCGAAGATCAAGTCCGAGGGCGGCTTCCTCGATCTCATGCAGTGGCGCACGGCCCGATCGGCCGCCGTCGGCATGGCCGATGACGGCTATGTCCTCGAGTATCGCGATTTCGACGAGGGCAAGAATCCATTCTCGTGGAATGTCGATCGCAAGACGATGACGCCGCTCTTCATGTTCGACGCCGCCAAGGCGGGCGCCAGGGCCTTGCGCGCCGAGGACATCGGCAATCCGGCCAAGCCGGCCGCCATCGTCAAGGAGGCGAATGCCGTTCCGTTCGATCCGAACGCCGACTGGAAGGAAGGCGACATCCTGCCCGGCCGCCTCATCAGCCGCGCCGATGCCAAGGGATCGGCCGCCGACAACGACGCCGTCTTCGGCACGTGGAAGGACGGCACTTACACCCTCGTGTGGCGGCGCAAGCTCGACACCGGGCATCCGGGCGACGACAAGATCATGAAGGTCGGCGGCAAGTACACGGTGGGCTTCGCTGTGCACGACGACAACGTGACCACGCGCTTCCACCACGTGTCCTTCCCGCTCACGCTCGGCATCGGGGTCGAGGCGGACATCAAGGCCACCACCCTGAAATAGCCATGCGGTTCGTTCGGCCCGCCCGATCGGGCGGGTCGACCCGAATATGACGGGGAACGATCATGACAGACCCGTATGCCAAAGCACCTCCAAGGGGCCGGCTCGCACGCATCTGGGCCGCGGCGACCCGGCCGAGCACGCGCTTCTCGCTCGCCACACTGCTCATTGCGGGTGGGATCGTCGGCATCCTGTTGTGGGGTGGATTCAACTGGTCGATGGAATTGTCGAATTCCGAGGCGTTCTGCATCTCGTGTCACGAGATGCGCGACACCGTCTACAAGGAGCTGAAGGAGACGGTCCACTTCACCAACAAGACCGGTGTTCGTGCGACATGCTCCGACTGCCACGTCCCGAAGCAATGGGTCTACAAGGTCAGACGCAAGATCGCGGCGACCAACGAGCTGTTCCACAAGCTCATCGGGACGATCGACACGCCGGAGAAGTTCGAAGTACAGCGCCTGGCCCTCGCCCAGCATGTCTGGGACACGATGAAAGCCACCGACTCGCGCGAGTGCCGGAACTGTCACTCAATGTCATCGATGGACCTCGAGAAGCAGGTTCGCCCGGCTCAGCGCAGGCACAAAGCCGCCATGGAGAAGGGCCAGACCTGCATCGAATGCCACCAGGGGATCGCGCATAAGCTGCCCAAGGGCTGGGACACGCAGGCCGCCAACTGAACTGCGCCTCGGGAATCCTCCGCAACCGCGGAGGGCGGTCAGTCCCGCAGCATCGTCTCGACGACGCGCTGCACCTCGGCGGCCTCGCTCAGGGTGGCGAGGTCCTGGGGTGCGCCGCGCGTGAGCGCCGCGACCTTGGCGAGCTGACGCTTGAGCACCAGGGGACGCATCTTCTCGTTCGGCAGCGCGTCCGGCGCCTCGCGCCAGGCGTCGCCGGTCAGCCGCTCGGCCATCGACCAGTCGCGCAATCGCACACTGCCGTTCGGGCCCGTGATGCGGAAGATGTTGTGATCGGGCTTGTCGGTGGTGCCGACGCCGCCCGTCATCGCGACGGGTAGCGCGCCGGCCGAGAGCTGCGCCGCGATGGCGCGCTCGGACTTGCCGGCCTGCGGATACGAGACCGTATGCGCGATGAGCCACAGCGGGCCGAACAGGCGGCGGGCGAGAAACAGAAAGTGCGAGCCGACCTCGCGCGTGAAGCCGCCCTGCGGCCGCGCGTCGAGCCAGCTCGCGGCGTCCATTTGCCAGGGCCGCGGCCAGCCCGCGAAGCCGATCTCGATGTCGATGCGCTGCGGCGCGCCGACCGCACCCTCGGCGATCCAGGCGCGCAGCTGATCGACCGCGAAGGAGGACGCGAAGGGGAAGTTGACGGCGCCGCGGGCATTGCTGGCCGCTGCTTCGTGCACGAAGGCCTCGGCCTCCGCCACGTCCACGGCGAGCGGCTTCTCGCAGAACACCGCGCGATCGCGCGCGAAGGCCTCGCGCGCATAGCCGAGATGGTGCGCGGGCGGCGCCGCGACGTAGAGGCAGTCGCAGGCCGCGATGACGGCGTCGGCCGAGGCGCAGCGCGGCACCTGCGGCAGGTCGCGGCCGAGGCGCTGCATGGCCGCGTCGGCCGGGTCCCAGACGCCCGCGACGGTCAGGACCGCCGGATCATGGTCGAGAGCGGCGCGCAGGAGCCGCTCGCCCATGATGCCATAGCCGATGATGCCGAGCCGGACTGGAGTCATGGGAGGTCTCGTCTACGCGCGCCGAAGGCTCCGGTCGCCCGGAAAAAGCCCGTACTTTGGGGGATTTGGAATGGTGGAGCTGAGGGGATTCGAACCCCTGACCTCTGCAGTGCGATTGCAGCGCTCTCCCAACTGAGCTACAGCCCCGCTGAACGGCCACGGCAAGCGAGGCCCTCGCGAAGGGGGCCATTTATGGCGTGGGTTTCCGGGCTGTCAAGGCGCGGAAAGCCCGGACGGGGCGGCATTTTGGCGGCCAGCGCATGTCCCGGCGAAGTGGGTCCCGGTTCGCCGAGAAGGACATGCGCCAGCTGTAGCGCGCTTGTTCCGGACGGCTCGTCCGGGTACATGTCGGCGGCGGAATGCGGAGATCCTCCCCACATGCGCGCGCTGCTCGACGTCATCCTGATCGCCTTGCAGATCTACATCTGGCTGCTGATCGCCGCCGCGGTCCTGTCGTGGCTGATCGCCTTCAATGTGGTGAATACGCGCAACCAGTTCGTCGCCACCGTCGGCGAGTTCCTCTACCGCATCACCGAGCCGGCGTTGCGGCCGATCCGGAACATCATGCCGAACCTGGGCGGCATCGACCTCTCGCCCGTGATCCTGATCCTGCTGATCATCCTGATCGAGCGCGTGATCATCTACTACATCTACCCCTACGTGATCTGATCTCCCGTGGCGGTGCCGTGGAGCCTCGGCGCTGACGGTGTGACGCTGAGCGTGCGTTTGACGCCGAAGGGCGGGCGCGACGCGATCGACGGCATCGAGCAGCTCGCCGACGGCTCGTGCGTGCTCAAGGTGCGCGTGCGCGCGCCGCCCTTCGAAGGCGCGGCCAACGACGCATTGATCCGGCTGCTCGCCCGCGCGGGCGATGTCCCACCACGCAATGTCACGATCGCAAGCGGCGCCACGTCCCGCGTGAAGCGCGTGACGATCGCGGGCGAGGCGGCGCGCATCGTGGCGGCGCTGGAGAAGGCGGCCGCGTCGGGCTAGAAACTTCGGGGCCTTTCGGGGGAAGCCAGGATGTCGGCACGGATCATCGACGGCCAGGCGATCGCGGCGCAGCTGCGCGCAGCGGTGGCCACTGAGGTGCAGCGGCTTGCGCGCGAGGGGCTCACGCCCGGGCTCGCGGTGGTGCTGGTTGGCGAAAACCCGGCGAGCGCCGTCTATGTGCGCAACAAGGCGAAGCAGACGCAAGAAGCCGGCATGCGCTCCTTCGATCACAAGCTGCCGGAGAGTACGTCGGAAGCCGAGCTGCTGGCGCTGATCGCGCGGCTCAATGTGGATCCGAACGTGCACGGCATCCTCGTGCAGCTGCCGCTGCCGTCCCATATCGATGCGCAGAAGGTGATCGCGAGCCTCGATCCCGCGAAGGACGTCGACGGCTTCCATCCGATGAATGCGGGGCGGCTCGCGACCGGCCTGCCCGCGCTGGTGCCGTGCACGCCGGTCGGCTGCATCCGCCTCGCGAAGACCGTGCACGCCTCGCTCGCCGGCATGGAGGCGATCGTGATCGGCCGCTCCAACATTGTCGGTAAGCCGCTCGCGCAGCTTCTGCTCAACGAGAACGCCACCGTGACGGTGGCGCATTCGCGCACGCGCGATCTTGCGGCCGTGTGCCGGCGCGCCGATCTTGTGTTCGCGGCGGTCGGCAAGCCCGAGATGGTCCGCGGCGACTGGATCCAGCCGGGCGCAACGGTGATCGATGTCGGCATCAACCGCATCGCGGGAGAGAACGGGAAGACCCGTCTGGTCGGCGACGTGGCGTTCGCGGAAGCCGCGCACATCGCGAGTGCGATCACGCCGGTGCCGGGCGGCGTCGGCCCGATGACGATCGCGTGCCTGCTGGTGAATACGTTGCGCGCGGCCTGCGCGATCAAGGGACTGGTCGAGCCGAAGGTGTAAGCCTCGTAGGGTGTGCTCGGCGGCCCGGGCGTTGCAGCTAGCGCGACCACCGTTGATCCGCCGAGCGCACGCGTGCGCTCAGCGCGGTCCAAATCATTACCTGACTGATAGACTTCGGCGCGCTGAGCACACCCTACGGCGTAGGCGTCACGCCTGCCAGCCGAACGCCACCTTGTCGAGGCTCTTGGCGCCGAAGCGCTCGGAGGAGCGCGCGACCGCGCGGCCGCCGAGCGCGCGATAGAACTCCACGGCCGGATCGTTGTCGCTCAGCGCCCACACGACGAGACTGCGCAGTCCGCTCTGCGCGAGATCGCGCCGCGCCGAGGTGAAGAGGCGGCGGCCGAAGCCGAGGCCCTGGAATTCAGGACGCAGATAGAGCTCGTAGATCTCGCCGTCATAGAAGAGGCTTCGCGCGCGGTTGCGGCCGTAGTTCGCATAGCCTGCGATGCGATCGCCGAAGCAGAGCAGCGCCACGCGGCTGCCCTTGCTGATCGCGTTATCCCACCACGCGGGTCCGCGCCGGCTGATCAGCTTTTCGAGCTCCGCCCCCGGGATGATGCCCTGATACGCTCCGCGCCATGCTTCGTCATGGGTCTCTGCGACCGCCTGGGCGTCGCAGGCTTTGGCTCGGCGAATCTCGATGAGGGTCGTGCTCATGGACGTGATTCAAGCAAAGCCTGGGTGGTGGTTTCAAGAGTTTCGTTAATGGAGAGTTAACGATGTGCACGGCTGTGTTGCGGCCTAACCACATACGTTTCAAAACGGATCAGGTGGGTGCAATCGCCTCGTTTCATTCGTCAAAATGGCAGCCATGGCCCGCAGCTTCGCCCGACTGACCCTTCTGGCGGCCCTGATCCTGGCGCCGCCCGCCTGGGCGCAGTCCGCCACCACCGAGCGCGTGCTCATTTCGCTCCCGGAAGCCGGCGCCGAGATGCGGACGACGATTCATCGGCCGGCCGGGCGCGGGCCATTCGGGCTCGTGATCATCAATCACGCGTCGCTGCAGAATGCGGTGCGGCGCGCCGCGCTGCCGCCGCCGGATTTCGCGGACGCGGTCGCCTGGTTTGTCAAGCGCGGCTATGTGGTGGCGTTGCCGCAACGGCCGGGTCACGGCGAGACCGGCGGCACCTATCTGGAGGATCAGCAGGGTTGCGAGGGCGCCGACTTTCGGCGCGCCGGTCTCGGCGCCGCGGTCAGCATCGAGGCCGCGCTGCGCTATATGACGGCGCAGCCCTATGTCCGCCGCGACCGCGTCATCCTGGCCGGCCACTCGGCGGGCGGCTGGGGCGCGGTGGCGCTCGGCAGCCGCAATCCGCATGGCGTGCGCGCCATCATCAGCTTCGCGGGCGGACGGGGCGGGCGCTCCTTCGATCAGCCGAACCGCAACTGCGCGCCCGAGCGTCTGATCGCGGCAGCGGCTGAATTCGGCCGCACCGGTCGCGTGCCATCACTGTGGATCTACGCGCAGAACGACACGCACTTCCCGCTGGAACTCGCGGCGCGCATGGCGCGGGCGTATCGCGACGCGGGTGGCCGGCTCGAGTTCCGCGCAACGCCACGCTTCGGAAGCGAAGGACACATGCTGTTCGAAGTACGCGAGGGCGTTGCGCTGTGGGGACCGATTGTGGAGCGCTTCCTCGCCAATCTGAAATGAGTGAACTGCGACGAGACGAAACTGTACCCGCGGTCGTTCTCACTTCGTCCCACTCGCGAAAGAAAGTTCCGGCAGGCGCGACGCGGGTTTGTTCATGCGCGAATCTACGCATTCGAGGAATCACGAACACGCGGGCTTTCGTGACCGTAGGGCGCCATAGCGAAGCGTATTGCGCCGACGATCTTTCCTCTCGCGCATCCGTTCGTTGAAGGGCACACGGCGCAATACGGCGCTGCGCGCCTATTTCGCCCTACGAGCCGAGCTAAACCTGCTCGGTCTCCTTGCGCCGCTCTTCCTTCTTGCGATCGTTGGGATCGAGGATGCGCTTGCGCAGGCGGATGGACTTGGGCGTGACCTCGACGAGCTCGTCGTCCTGGACATAAGCGAGCGCGCGTTCGAGCGTCATGCGGATCGGCGGCGTGAGCCGCACGGCCTCGTCCTTCGAGGTCGTGCGGATGTTGGTGAGCTTCTTGCCCTTGAGCACGTTCACCTCGAGGTCGTTGCCGCGGGTGTGCTCGCCGACGATCATGCCGCGATAGACCTTCCAGCCGGGCTCGATCATCATCGGGCCGCGGTCCTCCAGGTTCCACAGCGCATAGGCGACCGCGTCGCCGACGTCGTTGGAGATCAGCACGCCGTTGCGGCGGCCTTCGATCTCGCCCTTGAATGGCGCATAACCGTGGAACAGGCGGTTCATGATCGCAGTGCCGCGCGTGTCGGTGAGCAATTCGCCCTGATAGCCGATCAGGCCCCGCGTCGGCGCGTAGAACACCAGGCGCTGACGGCCGCCGCCCGACGGGCGCATCTCGATCATCTCGGCCTTGCGCTCGGACATCTTCTGCACGACGACGCCGGAAAATTCCTCGTCGACGTCGATGACGACCTCCTCGATCGGCTCCATCAGCTGCTCGCCCTCGCGCGTCAGCAGCACCTTGGGCCGCGACACGGAGAGCTCGAAGCCCTCGCGGCGCATGGTCTCGATCAGCACGGCGAGCTGCAGCTCGCCGCGGCCCGCGACCTCCATCGAATCCTTCTCGTTCGACTCGGTGATCTTGAGCGCGACATTGCCTTCCGCCTCGCGCATGAGGCGCTCGCGAATGACGCGGCTCTGCACCTTGTCGCCTTCGGTGCCGGCAAGCGGCGAGTCGTTCGGGCGGAACGTCATCGCAAGCGTCGGCGGATCGATCGGTTGCGCGGGCAGCGGCTCACTGACCTCCGGCGCGCAGATCGTGTGCGCGACGGTGGCCTCCGGCAGGCCCGCGATCGAGACGATATCGCCCGCAGTACCTTCCTCGATCGGCTGGCGCTCGAGGCCGCGGAAGGCGAGCACCTTGGAGATGCGGCCCTGCTCGATCAGGTTGCCGTCGCGGTCGAGCACCTTGGCGGCCTGGTTCGGACGCACGACACCCGACGTGATGCGGCCCGTGACGATGCGGCCGAGATAGGGGTTCGACTCGAGGATGGTGCCGATCATGCGGAACGGGCCTTCCTCGATCGCGGGCGGCGCCACGTGGCGCAGCACGAGATCGAACAGCGGCGCCATGTTCTCCTTCGGGCCCTCGGGGCTCTCGGCCATCCAGCCCTGCTTCGCCGAGCCATAGAGGATCGGAAAGTCGAGCTGCTCCTCGGTGGCATCGAGCGCCGCGAAGAGGTCGAACACCTCGTTGATCACTTGGCTCGCGCGCGCGTCGGGGCGGTCCACCTTGTTGATGGCCACGATCGGCTTGAGACCGACCTTCAGCGCCTTGGAGACCACGAACTTGGTCTGGGGCATGGGGCCCTCGGCGGCGTCCACCAGCACGATGGCGCCGTCCACCATGCCGAGGATGCGCTCCACCTCGCCGCCGAAATCGGCGTGGCCGGGCGTGTCGACGATGTTGATGCGGGTGTCCTTCCAGACCACCGAGGTGGCCTTGGCCAGGATCGTGATGCCGCGCTCGCGCTCCAGGTCATTGGAGTCCATGGCGCGCTCGGTCACCCGCTGGTTATCGCGGAAGGAGCCCGACTGCTGCAGGAGCCGGTCGACCAGCGTGGTCTTGCCGTGGTCGACATGGGCGATGATGGCGATATTGCGCAGGTTCATACGGGTTCCTGAAAGTCGTGTGCCCGGCCATCAGCCGGGCACTTGAGAACACCCGAGGGCCCCGATCCACTGGATCGGCGGCGCGTACCCCGGGATGCGTGATTTGCGGTGCAATATAGTCAGGAATGGCCGCGCCGCAATCCGTCTGGATACGGGCAATGGCGACTTTTGCAGGCCCGGTAAATGGGTCCGATTCGGCCTGAATCCGGCGGTTTGCGTGCCTCCGAATCTCGATCCGGGCACGCAAACCTGCCCGGAACGCTTAGCGGATCGCGATCGGCGAGACCGTGGAGCCGGTGCCGACCTGGATCTTCAGCGGCTGCATCACGAAGGCGAACTCACAGGCCTGCTTCCCCACCAGCTCGTCGAGCTTCGGTTCTCGAGCGAAGCCATAGCGAAGGAGGGTATCGGTTTCGTCGGAACATGCGCTAAGGCCCTGCCCGGACGTGCCGGACAGGGCCTTCGCGAGCCAGGAGATCGATCAGATCCGGCTGCGGCCGGTGACGCGGCGCAGACCCTCGGAGGGGGCCACGACCTTGCCGCCTTCCTTGATCTCCTTGATGCGCTCGCGCGCCAGCTTGCCCTTCGCGGGCTTCAGGTCCGCGATGTCCTGGACGATGCGCTTGCGCCCGACCGATTTCAGCTCGGCGATCTGCTTGACAGGGGGACGCAGGAGCTCACGGCGACCGCCGCCGCGGACGGCCGCGAGCCCGGCGCCGCCAGCGTTCGCCAGCATCTTGCCGCCACCGCCGCCGCGGAAGAAGCCGCGGGCCGACGCATCGCTCGGGACCATCGCAGCAGCGCCGAGCGCGACCGTGAGGCCGAGGGCGGCGAACATCAGTTTCTTCGACATGGACATCATCATCTCCGTTGGTTCGCACGAGCATGATCGCTCGCAGGACCGCCGTGATAGGGACCCGGGCCGCGGAGCCATGTGATCGGAGTCACAAGGTGGTACGCCCTCACCGCACCGTGATGCGCGCGCGGGGCGCGATCACGTTCACGCGTGGCGGCGGATCACGTCCAGAAAAGCTTCGCCGTAGCGCGCGAGCTTTGCTTCGCCGACGCCGTGAACCGCGCCGAGCGCGCTCGTGCTGGTGGGCTTGAGGCGCGCCATCTCGATCAGCGTACGGTCCGGGAAGACCACATAGGCCGGCACGCTCTGCGCGCGCGCGAGGGAGAGGCGCTGCTGCTTGAGCGCATCGAGCAGCGACTGATCGACATCGGCTTCCGAGATGGGCATGCGCGCCGCCTTGCGCGCCGCGCGGGTCTCGCGCGACGAGCGCGCGAGCGCCTCCTTGCGCAGCTCGAAGGGCGTGAGGCCCTTGAGCACACTACGGCCGAGATCCGTGATGCTCCAGCGGCCATAACCCGCGATGTCGAGCGAGATGATGCCGGCCGCATAGAGCTGCCGGAACAGCGAGCGCCACTCGTTCTTGGTGTGCTCTTTCCCGACGCCGAAGGTCTTCAGCTCGTTGTGGCCGAAGCGGAGAATGGCCTCGGTCTCCTGACCGCAAAGCAGGTTGATCAGATGCTCGGTGGCGAAACGCTCGCCAGTGCGCGCGATCGCGGACAGGGCCTTCTGCGCCAGCACGGTGGCATCGACCATCACGACGCCTTCGGTGCAGAGATCGCAATTGCCGCAGGGTTCGATCGCCTCGCCGAAATAGGCCAGCAGTGTCTGGCGCCGGCAGCGCGGCGACTCGCAGAGCGCGACCAGCGCGTTGAGCCGCTGCCGCTCGACGCGCTTCTGCTCGTCGGAGGCATCGCTCTCGTCGATCTGCATGCGGCGCAGGCGGATGTCGCCCATGCCGTAGAGCGTCAGAGTCTCGGCCGGCAGGCCGTCGCGTCCGGCACGGCCGATCTCCTGGTAATAGGCCTCGATGCTCGACGGCAGGTCGGCGTGGCAGACGAAGCGGATATCCGGCTTGTCGATGCCCATGCCAAAGGCGACCGTGGCGGTCATCACGATGCCGTCCTCCTGCAGGAACACATCCTGGTGGCGCGAGCGCAGGCCGCTCTCCATTCCGGCGTGATAAGCGAGCGCATGGATGCCGTGGCCGCGCAGGCTCTCCGCGAGCTCCTCGGTCTTCCGGCGCGAGGCGCAATAGACGATGCCGCTCTGGCCGCGGCGCGGCGCGACGAAGTCGAGGATCTGCTTGCCGCCTGAATTCTTGGTGCGCATGGCGAGGCGAATGTTCGGCCGGTCGAAGCCGTGCACGAAGACGCGCGCCTCGCGGCGGAACAGCTTGTCAACGATGTCGCTGCGCGTCGCCGCGTCGGCCGTCGCCGTGAAGGCGATGGTCTGCACGCCGCCGAGCGCGTCCTGCACGGCGCCCAGATTCATGTAGTCGGGACGGAAGTCGTGACCCCATTGCGAGATGCAATGCGCCTCGTCGACGGCGAGCATCGTCACCTTGGCGCGGCGCAGGGCCGCGATGGTGTCGGATTTGGCCAGGCGCTCGGGCGCGATGTAGACGAGCTTCAAGTCGCCGCGCGCGATGCGGTCCTGGATGTCGCGGTTCTCATTGAAGTCGTTGGACGAGTTGAGACTGGCGGCCGCGATGCCGTAGCTCTGCAACTGCGCGACCTGGTTGCGCATCAGCGCGATCAGCGGCGAGACCACCAGGGTGAGGCCGTCGCGCAGCAGCGCGGGCAGCTGATAGCAGAGCGATTTGCCGCTGCCCGTCGGCATGATGGCGAGCACGTCCTCGCCGCCGAGCACGCTCGCGACGATCTCGGCCTGGCCCTCGCGGAAGGCCGGAAAGCCGAAGGTCTTGTGCAGCAGCTGCTCGGCGGCGCGGAGATCGGGTGCGGGCAGGGCGGTACTCACAGGAAGCTGTAGGGATCGATGTCGACGTCGAGCTTGAGGTCGCCTTTCGTTTTCGGGGCGGCCGCGAGCCAGGCGCGCATGTAGTCGGACAGATCGTAGCCGCGCGCGGACTTGACCAAAAGGCGATAGCGGTGGCGGCCGCGCACCATGGCGAGCGGCGCCTCCGCGGGGCCGAGCAGGCGCACGGCCTCGTCGTGCGGCGCGATGGCGAGCAGCCGGCGCGCGAAGCCTTCAGTCGCGTGCTTGTCCTTGCCAGAGATCACGATGCTGGCGAGGCGGCCGAACGGGGGATAGCCGGTGCGTTCCCGCGCGGCGATCTCGCTCGCATAGAAGGCTTCGCGGTCCTGCGCGATGAGCGCGCGCATCACGGGATGCTCGGGCTGGTGCGTCTGCAGATAACCGTGGCCGTGGCCGGCCTCGCGGCCGGCGCGGCCGACGACCTGGTGCAGGAGCTGGAAGCTGCGCTCGGCGGCGCGCGGGTCGCCGCTGCCGAGGCCGAGATCCGCGTCGATGATGCCGACGAGGTTGAGCTTGGGGAAATGATGGCCCTTGGCGACGAGCTGCGTGCCGATGATGATGTCGACCTTGCCGTCCGCGATGGCCTTGAACTCCTCGCGCATGCGCTCGATGGTCGTGATCACGTCGCTCGACATCACCATCACGCGCTTCTTCGGAAACAGCTCGGCGACCTCCTCCTCGAGGCGCTCGACGCCCGGGCCGCACGCGACGAAGCTATCCGGCGTGTCGCATTTCGGGCAGGCCATGGGCGGCGGCATCGAGAAGCCGCAGTGGTGGCAGACGAGCTGGCGGCGGAAGCGATGATCGACCAGCCAGGCATCGCAGTTCGGGCAGTTGAAGCGGAAGCCGCAGGCGCGGCAGAGGGTGAGCGGCGCATAGCCGCGGCGATTGAGGAAGAACAGCGCCTGTTCGCCGCGCTCCAGCGCGGTCTTCACGGCCTGCGCGAGACGCGGCGCGATGAAGCGGCCGCGCGGCGGCCCCTCGCGGCGCAAGTCGATCGGCTCGACACCGGGCTCGCTCTGGCCGCCGAAACGCTCGGGCAGAGCGAGCCGGCGGTAGCGGCCGCGGCGCGCGTTCACTTCGGATTCGACCGAGGGCGTCGCCGAGGCGAGCACGATCGGGATATCGGCGATGCGCGCGCGCACCACCGCCATGTCGCGCGCGTGATAGCGCACGCCGTCCTCCTGCTTGTAGGCGGGGTCGTGCTCCTCATCGACGACGATGAGGCCGAGATCCGCGTAAGGGAGAAACAGCGCGGAGCGTGCGCCCGCGACCACCGCGATCTCGCGGTTCGCGACCGCGGCCCAGGTGCGCGCGCGCTTGCGTGGCGAGATCTCGGAATGCCATTCGGCGGGGCGCACACCGAAGCGCTCGGCGAAGCGATCGAGAAACTGACCCGTGAGCGCGATCTCGGGCATCAGGATCAGCGCCTGCTTGCCCTTGCGGATCGCCTCGGCGACACCTTCGAAATAGACCTGGGTCTTGCCCGAGCCCGTGACGCCGTCGAGCATCGTCACGGAAAACTTCTGCTCGGCGACAAGGCCGCGCAGCGTGCTCGCGGCATCGTGCTGCACGGGCGTGAAGTCGGCGGCGCGGAAGGCCGGATCGGGCGGCAGCGCGATCGGCGCGGGCGGCAGCACCACGGCTTCGAGCGTGCCTTCGTCGACGAGGCCGTCGATCACGCCGACCGAGACGCCGGCTTCCTCGGCGGCCTCACGCTTGGCGCGCACGAGGCCATCCTCCAACAGGCGAAGCACGCGGCTTCGCGCGGGTGTCACGCGCTTAGGCTGCGGCCCGGCGAGGCGCACGCCGACGCGCTCGCGCTCGGGACCGAGATGCTCGCCCATGCGCAACGCCCCGCGCAGCACCATGCCGCGCGGCGACAGCGTGTAGTTGCCCATCCAGTCGACGAACCGTCGCAGCTCGGGCCGCAGCGGCGGCACGTCGAGCTTGGCCTCGATGTCCTTCAGGCGGTTGTGCAGACCGGGGCTCGGATTCGGGTTCTCGGCCCAGACCACGGCCGTGACGTCGCGCGCGGCGAGGCGCACGCAGACCACGTCGCCGACCGCGATGTCGAGCTCTGCCGGCACCCGATAGCTGTAGAGCTGATCGAGCGCCACCGGCACCAGGACATCGACGACGCGTGCGGCCAATGGGGCGAATCCGGGGGATTAACTGACGATGAAGGAAAGGCTGAGATAACGGCCGAAGTGTCAAGCCGGAAGGCCCCTATGCCGCAACGCGAGCCCGACGACCTGCCTTTCGCCTCCGCCGAGGTGACGCAGGAGGTCGCGCGCTGGCTCACGCATCTCGGCGCGGAGCGGCGCATGTCGCCGAAGACCGTCGAGGCCTATCGGCGCGACGTTTTCCAGTTCCTCTCGTTCCTGGCGGAGCATCTCGGCGCCGCCGTGACGCTCAAGCGGCTCGCGGGCCTCGCACCGCGCGACGTGCGCGCCTTCATGGCGGCGCGGCGCCGGGATGGGATCGGCAGCCGCTCGCTGATGCGCATGCTGGCGGGCGCGCGCTCCTTCGCGCGCTTCCTCGAGCGCAACGGCAAGGGAAAGGTCGGGGCGCTCGCGGCGGTGCGCGCGCCGAAGGTGCCGAAGACCTTGCCGAAGCCGCTCGCGGTCGCTCCGGCGAAACGGCTCTCGGATGCGGACCTGCGTGCGGGCGAAGCGCGCGAGCCGTGGGTTCTCGCACGCGATGCCGCGGTGCTGGCGCTGCTGTACGGCTCGGGCCTGCGCATCTCGGAGGCGCTTGGCCTCGCGCGCAAGGATGTGCCGGAGCCCCGCAAGGGCGATGTCATCTCGGTGATCGGCAAGGGCAATAAGGCCCGCATGGTGCCAGTGCTGCCGCAGGTGCTCGGATTGATCGCGGAGTACGCCAAGCTCTGTCCCTACGACCTCGCGGACGACACGCCGCTGTTCCGCGGCGCCAAGGGCGGGCCGCTGTCGCCGCGCGTGATCCAGCTCACCATGGAGCGGATGCGCGGCGCGCTGGGTCTCGCCGAGACCGCGACGCCGCATGCGCTGCGGCATTCCTTCGCGACCCACCTGCTGGCCCGTGGCGGCGACCTGCGCGCGATCCAGGAGCTGCTCGGCCACGCCTCGCTCTCGACCACGCAGATCTACACGGCGGTCGATGCCGAGCGCCTGATCGAGGTCTACCGGGGTACGCATCCCAGGGCGTGAAACCTTCGCGGAATCGTGATGAGGGCACGTCCGGGGCCGGTGTTAGCCTCCGGGCGCGGGAATGAGCCCCGCTCCTCGCGAGGAGAAAAGGCCCATGAAAACCGTGCTCGGCGCCGCGTTCGTCGTCGCCCTGGCGATCACCCCGGCCGCGGCCTGGGAGTGCGCCGGCAAGAAGGAGGTTGTGGCAACCACGTCCACCTCCTCGGGACCGGTGCAGACGGCGGAAGCGCCGTCTCCGACCCAGACGCAGACCAAATAACGCCGGCTCAGCCGGCGTGACCTCCGGGAAAAGCCCGGGCCCCCACGGCCCGGGCTTTTCTGTGCGCGGTCATCGAAACGCTACACAGCGGGACGCAAGTTACGTTAGATCACGGGACGCGATTCCTGGGAGAAGGCGATGAGTCACGGCACGCACGCGGTGCAGCACGAGGTCGAGCACAAGATCAAGCACGAGGACGAGCATCACGGACACAAGGACCTGCTCGATAGCCGCAACAAGAAGATCGCGCTGCTGATCTCGGTGATCGCGCTGTTCCTGGCGCTGTCCGAGACCATGGGCAAGAGCGCGCAGACCTCGGCGCTGAGCCTCAACATCGAGGCGTCCAATCTGTGGGCGTTCTTCCAGGCGAAGACGATCCGCATCACGACGCTGCGCACCGCGGCCGATACGCGTAAGATCGACGTCGATGCGACGCAGGATCCGGCCGTGAAGGCCAGCATGACCAAGCAGATCGACGGCTGGACCCGCACGGCCGCGCGCTACGAGGACGAGGCGGATCCGCCCGAGGGCCGCAAGCAGCTGATGGCGCGTGCCAAGGCCGCGGAGGAGAAGCGCGACACCGCGCTCGCCAAGTATCACCACTACGAGGTGGCGTCGGCCGCCTTTCAGATCGGCATCGTGCTGGCGTCAGCCACCGTGATCACGGGCATGATCGTGCTCGCCTGGCTCGCCGGCGGCCTCGCGGTGGTCGGCCTCGGCTTCATGGCGATCGCGCTGTTCGCGCCCCACGCGGTGCATTTGTTCTAAAACAGCACTCGGCGCTTCACTCCCTCCCCCGCTTGCGGGGGAGGGTGGGGAGGGGGCCTTGCCACAAACGCCGAGCAAGCCGCGCCCCCTCTCTAACTCTCCCCCGCAAGCGGGGGAGAGGACCCAGCCTCAGAGTCTGTGAGACATTACTCCGCCGGCTGCATGCGCCGGCGGATGCGCAGCACCCGCTTGAGGAAGCGGCCGGCGCGCTTGGGCTTCAGCAGCCAGAACAGCGAGGCGAGGCGGCGCTTGATCGGCGTGAGCATCCGGCGCGCCCAGGCGCGCATGCGCTCCTTGATCGGGTCGATCAGGCCGTGCGCCCAGGCGAGCCAGACCAGCACGCGCGCGTAGAGCCGGGCGAACCAGGGCAGCTGCAGCAGCTTCGGCCGCGTCACCTCGAAGATGAAGGCGGTGACGCCCATGCTCACCACCTTGGCGGCGCCGAGCGTCGCCATGGCGCCGAGCCAGTAGCCCTGCGCCAGGAACCAGAGCCCGATCAGCTTGATCGGAAACAACAGCACGATCGGGATCAGGAAGACCAATAGGGTCGCATAGGGCGGCAGCACCTCGACCCAGGCCGCGACGCGGGCCTTCAGGCGGTCCCAGGCGAGCAGGTCGACGACCCACCGGACGATCGGCCGCAAATGCTCCCACAGCCACGCCTCGAACAGGAAGAGGAGGGCCAGCAGGATCCAGAGCGGCTTCAGCAGGCGGCGCATGGTTGGTCCGGTGAGCGCAGAGGGCGCTCGCTGTTGGTCGGGCGAGCCCTGCCTGAGGTTCGCCCGGGCATTCTACTGCCGATCGGGGAGAAAATCGTCGGCCGGACCCGGTATTCCGACGTCAGCCCGCCGACGTCATCCCGGAAGCCGCGCAGCGGCTGTCCGGGATCCATAACCCCCGGTGGTCGCGATGCGGATAGACAGGGGTTATGGATCCCGGCTCTCGCTTCGCTCGGCCGGGATGACGGCCTGAGAATGCCGCGCCGCACGCACCTAAATATGGATCGCCCGCTTCTCCACCGCCAGGGCGGCTTCCTTGACGGCTTCGGTGAGCGTCGGATGGGCGTGGCAGGTGCGGGCGATGTCCTCGGAGGAGGCGCCGAACTCCATCGCGATGGCGGCTTCGGCGATCATGTTGCCGGCGTCGGAGCCGACGATGTGCACGCCGAGCACGCGGTCGGTCTTGGAATCCGCGAGGATTTTGACAAAGCCGTCGGTCTCCATGTTGACCTTGGCGCGGCCGTTGGCCGTGAACGGGAATTTGCCGACATTGTAGGTGATGCCGGCTTCCTTCAGCTCCTCCTCGGACTTGCCGACGGAGGCGACCTCAGGGAACGTGTAGATCACGTTCGGGATCACGTCGTAGTTCACGTGGCCGGCCTGGCCCGCGATGATCTCGGCGGCCGCGACGCCCTCGTCCTCGGCCTTGTGCGCCAGCATCGGGCCCGCGATCACGTCGCCGATCGCGTAGATGCCGGAAACGTTGGTCTGGAAATGCGCGTCGACGACGACGCGGCCGCGATTGTCCTTCTTCACGCCAGCCTCATCGAGGCCGAGGCCCTCGGTGAAGGGCACGCGACCGACCGACACGAGCACGACATCGGCCTCGATGGTCTCGCCGGCGCCGCCGGCGGCGGGCTCGACGGTCGCCTGCAGGCGCTTGCCGGAATTCGCGACGGCGCTGACCTTGTGCGCCAGTTTGAATGTCATGCCCTGCTTCTGCAGGATGCGCTGGAACTGCTTGGCGACCTCGAGGTCCATGCCGGGCAGGATGCGGTCGAGGAATTCCACCACCACGACCTCGCTGCCGAGCCGGCGCCACACCGAGCCGAGCTCGAGGCCGATCACGCCGGCACCGACCACCAGCATCTTCTCGGGCACCTTGTCGAGGGCGAGCGCGCCCGTGGATGAGACCACGCGCTTCTCGTCGATCTCGATGCCGCGCAGGCGCGCCACGTCGGAGCCGGTCGCGATCACAATCGCCTTGGTCTCCAGGGTCTGCTTCGATCCGTCCTCGGCCATCACCTCGACCTGGCCCGGCGCGACGATGCGGCCGCGGCCGACAAAGGGATCGACCTTGTTCTTCTTGAACAGGAAGGCCACGCCCTTCACGTTGCCGTCGACGCCCGTCTCCTTGAACTTCTGCATGGCCGCGAGATCGAGCTTCGGCTTGCCGACCTTGATGCCCATGGCCTCGAACTGATGGCCCGCGTGCTCGAATGAATGCGAAGCGTGCAGCAGCGCCTTTGAGGGAATGCAGCCGACGTTCAGGCAAGTGCCGCCGAAGGTCTTGTCCTTCTCGACCACGGCGACTTTCAGCCCGAGCTGCGCCGCACGGATCGCGCAGACATAGCCGCCGGGGCCGGTTCCGATCACGATGAGGTCGTAAGCCATTGTGTTCTTCCTGCTAGCGCTGCCGCTGCATCAGCGTTTGACTCGTCATCCTGAGGTGCGAGCGAAGCGAGCCTCGAAGGCGACGGATAAAGGATTACAGATCCAGCACGAGCCGCGCCGGGTCCTCCAGGCTCTCCTTCACGCGCACCAGGAAGGTCACGGCCTCGCGGCCGTCGACGATGCGGTGGTCGTAGGAGAGCGCGAGATACATCATGGGGCGCACTTCGATCTTTCCGCCGATCGCCATCGGCCGTTCCTGGATCTTGTGCATGCCGAGAATGCCGGACTGCGGCGCGTTGAGGATCGGGGTCGACATCAGCGAGCCGTAGATGCCGCCATTCGTGATCGTGAAGGTGCCGCCCTGCATCTCCTCGATCTTGAGCTGACCGTCCCTGGCGCGACGGCCGAAATCCGCGATGCTCTTCTCGATCTCGGCGAGCGACTTGTGATCGCAGTCGCGCACCACCGGCACGACGAGGCCCTTCTCGGTGCCGACCGCGATGCCGACATGGTAGTAGTTCTTATAGATGAGATCGGTGCCGTCGATCTCGGCATTGACGGCCGGGATCTCCTTCAAGGCCTGCACGCAGGCGCGCACGAAGAAGCCCATGAAGCCGAGCTTCACCCCGTGCTTCTTCTCGAACAGATCCTTGTACTGAGTGCGCATCGCCATGACGTGGCTCATGTCGACCTCGTTGAAGGTCGTGAGCATGGCGGCGGTGTTCTGCGCGTCCTTCAGGCGGCGCGCGATGGTCTGGCGCAGCTTGGTCATCCGCACGCGCTCTTCGCGCGCGGCATCGTCGGCCGGCGAGGGCGCGCGCATCTGCACGGCGGCAGGCGCCGGCACGGGCGTCGGCTGCGCGGCGGCGCGCTCGAT